>NZ_JBICXG010000015.1:0-203505 GCF_043200175.1 Streptomyces sp. NPDC048462 | reverse complement strand
GTTACATTCCGAACCCGGAAGCTAAGCCTTTCAGCGCCGATGGTACTGCAGGGGGGACCCTGTGGGAGAGTAGGACGCCGCCGAACTCCTTTTAAAATGGTTAAGCCCCGTGCCCTTGTGGCACGGGGCTTTTCTGCGTTCCCGAACGGTTTCGGGTACCCCCGTGCACCTGCTGGCCGCCCCTGCGGGTAGGGTCAGGAAGCATCATTGGCACGTTCTTCACAGGAGGCCCCCGGGTGGAGGTCCAGGAGACTCGCGTTCAGACGAACCGGGTACTCACCATCCCCAACATCCTCAGCATGGCCCGCCTCGTCGGCGTGCCTGTCTTCCTGTGGCTGATTCTCCGCCCCGAGTTCGGCGGGCCCAAGAGCGACGGCTGGGCGTTGCTCGTGCTGATGTTCAGCGGTGTCAGCGACTACCTCGACGGAAAGCTGGCCCGTCGTTGGAACCAGATCAGCAGCCTCGGACGACTACTCGACCCGGCCGCTGACCGTCTCTACATTCTTTCGACCCTTGTCGGGCTGACCTGGCGGGAGATTCTTCCGCTCTGGCTCACCGCAGCCCTTCTCGCGCGCGAGCTGATGCTTCTCGTGATGGTGGGAATCCTGCGCCGTCACGGCTATCCCCCGCCCCAGGTGAACTTCCTGGGCAAGGCGGCCACGTTCAATCTGATGTACGCGTTCCCCTTGTTGCTGCTCAGCGACGGAGGTGGTTGGCTTGCAACGCTGGCCACTGTTTTCGGATGGGCGTTCGCAGCATGGGGTACAACCCTCTACTGGTGGGCAGGGATCCTCTACGTGGTTCAGGTCCGCCGACTTGTCAAGGCGGATGCAGTAGCCGATTGAGCCTGTTGATGCGGTGCCGCGCAGCGTGGCCGGCCCGCGGCTGATGACACAGACGCTGCCCTGACGGGTGAAGTCGGCTAGACCGTCGTCTCTTCGAGGAGGACGTTTCCGACATGAAGGCCGTCGTGATGGCTGGTGGTGAAGGCACTCGCCTTCGCCCCATGACCTCAAGCATGCCCAAACCGCTCCTGCCCGTAGCCAATCGGCCGATCATGGAGCATGTGCTCCGGCTGCTCAAGCGGCACGGGCTCAGTGAGACGGTTGTGACCGTCCAGTTCCTCGCGTCTCTGGTGAAGAACTACTTCGGGGACGGCGAAGAGCTCGGAATGGAGCTCAGCTATGCCAACGAGGAGAAACCGCTCGGCACCGCGGGCAGTGTGAAAAATGCCGAAGAGGCATTGAAGGACGACACCTTCCTCGTCATCTCCGGTGACGCTCTCACCGACTTCGATCTCACCGACCTCATCGCGTTCCACAAGGAAAAGGGCGGCCTGGTCACGGTCTGCCTCACCCGTGTGCCGAATCCGCTGGAATTCGGCATCACGATCGTGGACGAGGCGGGCCAGGTCGAGCGGTTCCTGGAGAAGCCCACCTGGGGACAGGTCTTCTCGGACACCGTCAACACGGGCATTTACGTAATGGAGCCCGAGGTCTTCAACTACGTCGAGGCCGACGTTTCCGTGGACTGGTCCGGAGACGTGTTCCCGCAGCTCATGAAGGAAGGCAAGCCCATCTACGGCTATGTCGCCGAGGGCTACTGGGAGGACGTGGGCACGCACGAGAGCTACGTCAAGGCCCAGGCCGACGTCCTCGAGCGCAAGGTCGACGTGGAGATCGACGGCTTCGAGATCTCGCCCGGTGTATGGGTGGCCGAAGGCGCCGAGGTGCACCCCGACGCCGTGCTCCGCGGGCCCCTGTACATCGGTGACTACGCCAAGGTCGAGGCGGGCGTCGAGATCCGTGAACACACCGTCATCGGGTCGAACGTCGTCGTGAAGAGCGGGGCGTTCCTGCACAAGGCCGTGGTGCACGACAACGTGTACATCGGTGATCACAGCAACCTGCGCGGCTGCGTCATCGGCAAGAACACCGACATCATGCGCGCGGCCCGGATCGAGGACGGCGCGGTCATCGGCGACGAATGCCTCGTCGGCGAGGAATCGATCATCCAGGGCAACGTCCGCGTCTACCCCTTCAAGACCATCGAAGCCGGCGCCTTCGTCAACACCTCGGTGATCTGGGAGTCACGCGGACAGGCCCACCTCTTCGGAGCGCGCGGCGTCTCCGGCATCCTGAACGTCGAGATCACGCCGGAACTGGCGGTCAGGCTGGCCGGCGCGTACGCCACGACGCTGAAGAAGGGATCCACGGTCACCACCGCGCGTGACCACTCCCGAGGCGCCCGGGCACTGAAGCGTGCGGTGATCTCGGCGCTCCAGGCCAGCGCCATCGACGTCCGAGACCTGGAGAACGTACCGCTGCCCGTGGCCCGCCAGCAGACCGCACGCGGCAGCGCCGGCGGCATCATGATCCGGACGTCGCCGGGTGTCCCCGACTCCGTCGACATCATGTTCTTCGACGCGAGCGGCGCCGACCTCTCGCAGGCGCAGCAGCGCAAGCTGGACCGCGTCTACGCCCGGCAGGAGTACCGCCGAGCCTTCCCCGGGGAGATCGGTGACCTGCACTTCCCTTCCAGCGTCTTCGACTCGTACACCGGGTCGCTGCTGCGGAACGTGGACACCGCCGGAATCGCCGACGCCGGGCTCAAGGTCGTCGTGGACGCCTCCAACGGCAGCGCCGGGCTTGTTCTGCCCAGCCTGCTGGGACGGCTCGGTGTGGACGCGCTGACCATCAACCCGGGACTGGACGAATCGCGTCCCACCGAGTCCGCCGAGACCCGGCGGTCCGGGCTCGTGCGACTCGGGGAGATCGTCTCCTCGGCGAGGGCAGCCTTCGGTATCCGGTTCGACCCGGTCGGTGAACGGCTCTCCCTCGTCGACGAGCGGGGGCGGATCATCGAGGACGACCGGGCGCTCCTGGTCATGCTCGACCTCGTCGCCGCCGAGCGGCGCAGCGGCCGGGTGGCGCTGCCGGTGACCACCACCCGCATCGCCGAGCAGGTGGCCGCGTACCACGGCACCCAGGTCGAGTGGACGACGACCTCGCCCGACGACCTGACCCGGGTCGGACGCGAGGAAGGCACCATCTTCGGTGGAGACGGGCGCGGCGGCTTCATCGTTCCCGAATTCAGCAGCGTCTTCGACGGCTCGGCCGCGTTCGTACGGCTGATCGGCCTGGTGGCCAGGACCCAGCTCACCCTCAGCCAGATCGACGCACGTATTCCGCGTGCCCATGTTCTGCGCCGTGATGTGGCGACTCCGTGGGCCGTCAAGGGACTGGTGATGCGCCGCGTCGTCGAGGCCGCCGGCGACCGTGATGTCGACACGACGGACGGCGTGCGGGTCGTCGAGGCGGACGGACGCTGGGTGATGGTGCTGCCCGACCGGGCGGAAGCGGTCACCCATCTGTGGGCCGAGGGGCCGGATGACGCCTCGGCGCAGGCCCTGCTGGACGAGTGGTCGACGATCGTCGAGAGCGCGGGCGACTGAGCCGTCCGGCCGCGGTGACGGCGGAGCAACGCTGTCGCCGCGGCCGCACCGTCCGCGGTGCGGCGGTCCGCCGGAACGCGCCGCCCGGCGGCTCCGGGTACACCGGTGGGGCCATTCGGCGGTAGCAGCCGCGACGTGCGACGATGTGCGGCATGTCGCAGCAGCCCCCCGATCGGAGTACGGCCTCGCCGCCCGCGCGCCCCGACGCGTCCATGTCGCTGCTGACCAATGTGATGGACCACAGCCTGGACGACGGATATGCCGAGGCATCGGCTCGCCGCAAGGCCGACGGCCGGGCCGGCATGCCCCGCACGCTCAAGGCGAAGCTGGGCTTCGCGGCGTGCCTCGTGCTGGCCGCGCTCGTTGTCACACTGGGCGCCGCGCAGGCACGGGTGTCGGCACCCGTCCTCGCCAAGGAGCGCGAGGAACTGATCGACCGGATCGACGCGGAGACCGACGCCGCCGACACCCTCGAGGCACAGGTCGAGAAGGTCCGCGACGATGTCGGCAGGCGCCAGCGCAAAGCTCTGGAAAAACACGGTGGGGACCAGGCGGAGCTGGTGGCTCTGCTCTCCGGCGCGACCGCCGTGCACGGGCCCGGAGTGAAGCTGGTCGTCGACGATGCGAAGAACACCGACCAGGGCGGTGGGGGCCCGCGTGAGACCAGCGGCTTCTCCGACACCGGACGGGTCCGGGACCGGGACATGCAGCGGGTCGTCAACGGCCTGTGGCAGTCCGGTGCCGAAGCGATCGCCATCAACGGGCAGCGTCTGACCGCCCTGTCGGCGATCCGGGCCGCGGGCGACGCCATACTGGTCGACAACAAACCGCTCGTGCCGCCGTACTCGGTGCTCGCGGTGGGGGACGGGAAGAAGCTCGGCGCCGCCTTCCGCGACAGCGCCGACGGCCAGTACCTGCAAGCGCTGAAGGACACCTTCGACATCAGGACGAGCATCTCCGTCCAGGAGAAGGTGAGCCTGCCGGCCGCCCCGAGCCTGATCGTACGGACAGCAGAGCCTTATAAGGCCGCAGACACCGGCAGTGGTGCGGCAGACACAGGGAAGGGCACATCGTGATCGCCGTACTGGGCCTCGTCGTGGGAGTCGTGGTCGGACTGTTGGTCCGGCCCGAAGTGCCGGCGGTGGTCGAGCCCTACCTTCCGATCGCCGTCGTGGCCGCCCTCGATGCCGTCTTCGGTGGCCTGCGCGCCATGCTCGACGGAATCTTCGTCGACAAGGTCTTCGTGGTCTCGTTCCTCTCGAACGTGGTCGTGGCCGCCCTGATCGTCTTCCTGGGCGACAAGCTGGGCGTCGGCGCCCAGCTCTCCACCGGAGTCGTGGTCGTCCTCGGCATCCGCATCTTCTCCAACGCCGCCGCCATCCGCCGGCACGTCTTCCGGGCCTGAGGCCGATGAGCAACGACGAGGAATTCACCGGCGGCCGGGAACAGCCCGGCGAGCGGCCCGCGGACGCGCCCAAGGAACTGACCGGACGCCAGCGGCTGATCGCAGGCGTCTGGCCGCCCAGGGTCACCCGTGCCCAACTCATCGTCGCGGTCCTGCTGTTCGTCCTCGGTCTGGGGCTCGCCATTCAGGTGCGGTCCAACAGCGACAACAGTGCCCTGCGCGGTGCGCGCCAGGAGGACCTGGTCCGCATCCTCGACGAGGTGGACGACCGTTCGCAGCGGCTGGAGGACGAGAAGCAGCGCCTGGAGGACCAGCGCACGGAGCTGGAGAACAGTTCCGACCAGGCGGAGGAGGCCCGCAAGCAGACGGTCGAGAAGGAGCGTCAACTCGGCATCCTCGCGGGTACCGTGGCTGCGCACGGGCCGGGCATCACCATGACGATCAACGACCCCGGTGACGCGGTCGAGGCGGACAAGCTGCTCGACGCGCTTCAGGAGCTCCGGGCCGCCGGCGCCGAGGCGATCGAGGTCAACGGCGTGCGAGTGGTGGCCAATACGTATTTCTCCGGTGACGGCGGCGCCATCAAGGTGGACGGGCGGAAGATCTCGGCTCCGTACGTCTTCAAGGTCATCGGCAAGCCGCAGGATCTGGAACCGGCGCTGAACATCCCGGGCGGTGTGGTGCAGACTCTGGAGAAGGAGCAGGCCACCGTGCATGTGTCGCAGGCCGAGGACATTGTCGTGAACGCCTTGCGACCGGCGGAGTGGCCTGACTACGCTCGGTCGTCGGCCCAGTGAAACCGGGACGCGTGGGCGTCGGGGGACACGGGCAGAAGGTTGCGGGGGGTCGCCGCATCGTAATCGTGGTGCGTGGTGGAAACTGTCGAGTAGATACGGACGTTGTGAAGATGTCCGGGTCGGCAGGTGTGTTCATTCAGGGTTCGTCCTGCCCCACGGGCGGGTCTGTTTCGGTCAAGGGGAATCGCCCGTGAAGTTGTTTGGAAAGTTGTTCGGCAAGAGCGCACGCGATGAGGCAGCCCGCCATCGCGCGCCGCGCAGTGGTCAAGCCGACGAGCAGGGCTCCGAGCGCCCGCTCTTCCGCGACCAGGTGCCAGGCCCGGGGGGTGACAATTCGGGCGCGTCGTCTGTTGACCCCGCCGGTCCCGGCCGCATAGGTTTCGGAGAACCGTCAACCTCAAGTACGGGTGGAGGGTTCACCCCGAGGCAGGAGGGTTCGTCCATGCCGGTCTGCACGAGGTGCGGTCACCGCAATGCCGAAGCCAGCCGTTTCTGCTCCAACTGCGGCGCGCCGTTGAGGGGCGGGGTTCCCGAGCGGGCCTCGGAGACGACGTCGACCATCTCCATCTCGGGCCTTGAGGCCTACGAGGCGGAGGCGACCGGTCAGACGTCGGCACCGTCCCTCTCGCCCGAGGCGCAGGCAGCTGTGGATGCCCTGCCGCTCGGTTCGGCGCTGCTGGTGGTGCGCCGCGGTCCGAATTCGGGCAGCCGCTTCCTGCTGGACGGCGAGCTGACGACGGCCGGACGCCACCCGCAGAGCGATATCTTCCTCGACGACGTGACGGTCTCGCGCCGCCACGTGGAGTTCCGCCGGAGCCCCGACGGCAGCTTCACGGTCGGGGACGTGGGCAGCCTCAACGGCACCTACGTCAATCGTGAGCGCATCGACTCCGTCGCGCTCTCCAACGGTGACGAAGTGCAGATCGGCAAGTACCGGCTGGTCTTCTACGCGAGCCAGCGGGCCATCTGACCCGTCCCCGGACTCCGTCCGGGGGGACCCCCAGGAAGGTCCATGCTGAGAACACCGACGGGCGGTGCCGGAAACGGCACCGCCACGGCCGACGACCGCCCGATGAGCATCGGCACGGTGCTCCTGCAGCTGCGGGACGAGTTTCCCGAAGTCACCATCTCCAAGATCAGGTTCCTGGAGGCGGAAGGGCTCGTGGAACCGCAGCGGACGCCTTCCGGCTACCGCAAGTTCCGCTCCGACGACGTCGACCGGCTCGCCCAGGTGCTGCGGATGCAGCGGGACCACTATCTTCCGCTGAAGGTCATCCGCGAGCACCTGGACGCCGTCGCCCGGGGTGAGCGGGCGCCCCTGCCGGCTCCGGACGGCGAGCGGGAACTTACCGACGGCAGCTGGATGGCCGGGACGGGCCGGGCCACGGCCGCCCGCATCGGCCGGGCCGAGCTGCTCGCCGCCGCGGAGGTCACCGAGAGTGACCTCGATGCATGGGAGTCCTACGGTCTGGTCGTTCCGTCGGCCGACGGCGGATACGACGCCGAGACGGTCACCGTAGCCAGGCTCGTGGCGGATCTGGGCCGGTTCGGCCTGGAACCGCGGCATCTGCGCGCCATGCGGGCGGCCGCGGACCGCGAGGCCGGATTGATCGAACAGGTCGTCGCGCCACTGCGCCGGCACCGGAATCCGCAGACCAGAGCCCATGCCGAGGCCACCGCCAAGGAGCTCGCGGAGCTCTCTGTACGCCTGCATTCGGCCCTCGTACAGACCGCGCTCCAGATCAGGCTCCACTGATCCGCGTGGGCCCCGACTACCCAAACCTGCCGAGCAAGTCCTAGGGTTGCTGTGTGAACGAGCTCGACGTTGTGGGTGTCCGGGTGGAAATGCCCTCCAACCAGCCGATCGTGCTCCTGCGTGAAGTGGGAGGCGACCGGTACCTCCCCATTTGGATCGGTCCTGGTGAGGCGACCGCGATCGCCTTCGCTCAGCAGGGCATGGCTCCGGCCAGACCGCTGACCCATGACCTCTTCAAGGATGTGCTCGAGGCCGTGGGCCAGGAGCTCACCGAGGTCCGGATCACGGACCTCCGTGAAGGGGTCTTCTACGCGGAGCTGGTCTTCGCGAGCGGAGTCGAGGTGAGCGCGCGGCCGTCCGACGCCATAGCGCTCGCCCTGCGTACCGGAACGCCGATCTACGGCAGTGACGGGGTGCTCGACGACGCCGGAATCGCGATTCCCGACGAGCAGGAGGACGAGGTGGAGAAGTTCCGCGAATTCCTCGATCAGATCTCGCCGGAGGACTTCGGTACGAACAGCCAGTGACGTCCCGAGGGGTCGTCGTCAGCGCATTCGACAAGCCTTTCCCGGTCGAGGGTCACGTGAAACCACCCTCAGGGTGATTATCACTCGGCGTGCCGAGTGTGGCGATCGTTGACGCACCCCGAGTGACTGCCTACCTTCGAGTGGGCAGGTCAAGGACGGAGGTCGGCGTGGGAAGCAGCGGCGACGGTGCGGCAGTGGGTGGGCCGTATCCGCACCAGGGGAGTACGGCCGACCAGACCATCAGGCAGCCGGCTGCGCCGGCTGCGGTGGCGGGGGACGGCGTGACATCGGCCAAGGACATCGGCTATCGCGGGCCGACGGCGTGCGCGGCGGCGGGGATCACTTATCGGCAGCTCGACTACTGGGCCCGTACGGGCCTGGTCGAGCCGAGCGTCCGTCCGGCCTACGGATCGGGCACACAACGGCTCTACAGCTTCAGGGACGTCGTCCTGCTGAAGATCGTGAAGCGCTTCCTCGACACCGGGGTGGCGCTCCAGAACATCCGCACCACGGTCCAGCACCTGCGGGCCCGCGGGTTCCAGGATCTTGAGCGCATGACCCTGATGAGCGACGGGGCGACGGTCTACGAGTGCTCCTCGCCCGCCGAGGTCGTGGAGCTGCTCCAAGGGGGTCAGGGCGTCTTCGGCATCGCCGTCGGGGTGGTCTGGCGGGACGTCGACGCCGCGCTGTCACAGCTGCACGGGGAGCGGGTGGACACCGGCGAGACACTGATCGGGAACAACCCCGCCGACGAGCTCGCCCGACGGCGCAACCGTGCGGGCTGAGCAGGTGAGCCCCCGGCCGGGCCCAAGGCGTCCGCCTGCGGGCGGCCGCCGCCCGGCGATTGTCAGTGCCATGGGGCAGCATCGACTGATGTGAGAGCCGCGCCGACCATCCTGCATCTGGACATGGATGCCTTCTACGCCTCTGCGGAGCAGGCGGCGAAGCCGAGTCTGCGCGGCAAGCCTGTCGTCGTGGGCGGACTGGGGCCGCGCGGGGTCGTCGCCACCGCCTCGTACGAGGCCAGGCGTTTCGGGGTCCACTCGGCCATGCCGATGGCGCAGGCCAGACGCCTGGCGCCGAACGCCGCCTATCTGGTTCCGCGCTTCGCGCTGTACCGGACGGTGAGCGACCAGGTCATGGAGCTGCTGGGCCGGCTGTCGCCGCTGGTGGAGCCGTTGAGCCTGGACGAGGCCTTCGTCGACCTGGAGGCGGGTGGCACAGCGGACGACACCGCCTCCGCCCTTGCCATCGGTGAGCAGCTGCGGGAGGCGATCGAGGCGGTCACCGGACTCAGCGGGTCCGTCGGTCTCGCGGGCTCCAAGATGCTGGCGAAGATCGCCTCGGAGGAGGCGAAGCCGGACGGGATCATGCTGATCGAGCCGGGTACCGAGCGGGAGCTGCTGGCGCCCATGCCGGTACGGACCCTGCCCGGCGTCGGACCGGCCACCGCGGACCACCTGCGGCGCGCCGGGATGACCACGGTGAACGACCTGGCCGAGGCGGGCGAGGCGGAGCTCGTGCGGCTGCTGGGCAAGGCGCACGGCGCCTCGCTGCACCGGATGGCCGCCGGCCGGGACGACCGGCCTGTCGTCGCCGAGCGGGACGCGAAATCGGTCTCGGTGGAGGACACCTTCGACACGGACCTGCACGACCGGGTCCGGGTCAGGGGCGAGGTCGAGCGGCTCGCCGACCGGTGCGTCCAGCGGCTGCGGGCGGCGGAGCGCTCGGGCAGGACCGTGGTGCTGAAGGTGCGGCGGTACGACTTCTCGACGCTGACCCGGTCCGAGACGCTGCGCGGGCCCACCGACGACCCCACGGTGGTCCGGGAGGCCGCCGCCCGGCTCCTGGAGTCCGTGGACACCACTGGGGGAGTGCGGCTGCTGGGCGTGGGCGTCACCGGGCTCGCCGACTACACCCAGGAGGATCTGTTCGCGCAGGCGGCCGATGAGCGCACCGCCGCAGGACTCGCCGCTGCCGGGCTCGCCGCCGAACTGGCCGCCGACCAGGCCGCCGGCGGTGCGGAGGCCGGGGCGGAGGCCGCTGCGGGAGAAGGGCGGCCGGAGTCCGCGGAGCAGCCGGAACAGGAGAGCGCCGAGCAGCTCGCCGCCCGGCGCTGGCCCGCCGGACACGACGTGCGGCACGACGCCCATGGCCACGGCTGGGTGCAGGGCAGCGGGGTCGGCCGGGTCACGGTGCGCTTCGAGGAGCCGGAATCGGCGCCCGGCCGGGTCCGTACGTTCCGTATCGACGATCCGGAACTCCAGCCGGCCGATCCGCTGCCGCTCGTGCGGGACCCGGTCGACTACTCGTCCTGGCCGGCCAGCCTGCCGAAGTCCCGGTCCGGGGCGGTCGCCTCGGGCGGGGCGTCCAGACCGTAGTGCCGGTAGAGCTGGAGCTCCTGCTCCGGCGAGAGGTGGCGGCCGACCCCGAAGTCGGGAGCGTCCTTGATCAGCGTGCGGTCGAAGGGGACGCGAAGCGTGTCCTTGACGAATTCGCTGGGCTCCAGCGGGACGAAGGCGTCCCGGCTGAACAGTCCGGTGCGTACGGCCGCCCACTCCGGCACACCGGTCGCGTCGTCGAGGTACACCTCGTCCACGGTTCCGATCTTGGTGCCCTCGCGGTCGAACGCCTTGCGGCCGATCAGGCTGCGCGGATCGATGTCGGTCTGCACGGTCCCTCCCACTGGTCGCGGGTACTCCACAGGAACCACAGAAGTGCAGATCCGTGCGGTTGGCCACTCGAAAACTCCGCCGGGCACCCCGCTGGTAGGCTGGGGGCGGCTGCTTACCCCGTGCGGGAGAGTCCTCCGGAGCGAATCCGGAGGCGCCGAAGGAGCAAATCCTCCCCGGAATCTCTCAGGCCCCCGTACCGCACGGACGAGGTCACTCTGGAAAGCAGGGCGGGTTCCGCACGGCCGGGTGCCGAGTGGGTCCCTCCCTCACCGACGGTGAAAGCCGGTGCGCGCAGTGGGCACCGGTGAAGCTCTCAGGTTGAGATGACAGAGGGGGAGGCCGTTCGGGCACCCCGCGCCGCGGTGCCCCTCGCAGGTCGTGACAGACCAGGAGGCCTCCACCATGACCCCCCGTCGCACTTCGCTCGCCCAGCTCGAACAGGGAATCCCCTTCGAGCAGCGTCATATCGGTCCCGACGCCGCGGCGCAGGCGAAGATGCTCGCCCAGGTCGGTTACGGCTCGCTCGACGAGCTCACCGCGGCCGCGGTGCCCGATGTCATCCGGAGCGCCGAGGCGCTGCAGCTTCCGACGGCCCGTACCGAGGCCGAGGTACTGGCCGAACTGCGGTCGCTCGCCGACCGCAACCAGGTGCTGGCCCCGATGATCGGGCTCGGCTACTACGGCACGTTCACCCCGCCGGTGATCCTGCGCAACGTCATGGAGAACCCCGCCTGGTACACGGCCTACACGCCGTACCAGCCGGAGATCTCGCAGGGCCGCCTCGAGGCCCTCCTCAACTTCCAGACGATGGTCGCCGACCTGACCGGGCTGCCCACCTCCGGTGCCTCGCTGCTCGACGAGGGCACCGCCGCCGCCGAGGCGATGGCGCTCGCGCGGCGCGTCGGCAAGGTGAAGAACGGCGTCTTCCTGGTCGACGCCGACGCCCTCCCGCAGACCGTCGCCGTGATCCGGACCCGCGCCGAACCGACCGGTGTCGAGGTCGTCGTGGCCGACCTGGCCGACGGCATCCCGGCCGAGATCGCCGAGCGCGGAGTCTTCGGTGTCCTGCTGCAGTACCCGGGCGCCTCCGGAGCCGTGCGCGACCTCGCGCCCGTCATCGAGCAGTCCCACGAGCTCGGCGCGATCGTCACCGTCGCCGCCGACCTGCTGGCGCTCACCCTGCTCACCTCGCCCGGCGAACTGGGCGCGGACATCGCGGTGGGCACCACGCAGCGCTTCGGCGTGCCGATGGGCTTCGGCGGACCGCACGCGGGGTTCATGGCCGTTCGCGAGAAGTTCGCCCGCAGCCTGCCGGGCCGCCTCGTCGGCGTCTCCGTGGACGCGGACGGCAACAAGGCCTACCGGCTGGCACTCCAGACCCGCGAGCAGCACATCCGCCGCGAGAAGGCCACCAGCAACATCTGCACCGCCCAGGTGCTGCTCGCCGTGATGGCCGGCATGTACGCCGTCTACCACGGCCCGGACGGGCTGCGGACGATCGCCCGCCGGACCCACCGCTACGCCGCGATCCTGGCCGAGGGGCTGCGCGCCGCCGGTGCGGACGTGGTGACCGGCTCCCACTTCGACACGCTCACCGTCCGGGTTCCGGGCCGGGCCGCGGAGGTCGTCGCCGACGCCCGCGAGCGCGGGGTGAACCTGCGGCTCGTCGACGGTGACCTCGTCTCGCTCGCCTGCGACGAGACGACCACGCGTACGGAGATCGCGTCCGTCTGGGCGGCCTTCGGGGTCACCGGCGACATCGAGGCCCTGGACGCCACGACCGCCGACGCGCTGCCCGAGGGGCTGCAGCGCTCCGACGCCGTGCTGACCCACCCGGTCTTCCACCAGCACCGTTCCGAGACCGCGATGCTGCGCTACCTGCGCAAGCTCGCCGACCGCGACTACGCGCTGGACCGGGGCATGATCCCGCTCGGCTCCTGCACCATGAAGCTGAACGCGACCGCCGAGATGGAGTCGATCACCTGGCCCGAGTTCGGCGCCCTGCACCCCTTCGCGCCGGCCGAGCAGGCGCAGGGCTTCCTGACGCTGATCCGGGAGCTGGAGGAGCGGCTGGCCGAGGTCACCGGTTACGACGCGGTGTCCATCCAGCCGAACGCCGGCTCGCAGGGCGAGTTCGCGGGGCTGCTGGCCGTCCGGGCGTACCACCGTGCCAACGGTGACGAGCAGCGGACCGTCTGCCTGATCCCGTCCTCGGCGCACGGCACCAACGCGGCCAGTGCGGTGATGGCCGGGATGAAGGTCGTCGTGGTGAAGACGGCCGACGACGGCGAGGTCGACATCCAGGACCTGCGCGCCAAGATCGAGCAGCACCGTGAGCAGCTCGCCGTGCTCATGATCACCTACCCGTCGACGCACGGTGTCTTCGAGGAGCACGTCGCGGACATCTGCGCCGAGGTGCACGACGCGGGCGGTCAGGTCTACGTCGACGGCGCCAACCTCAACGCGCTGGTCGGCCTGGCCAAGCCGGGCCACTTCGGCGGCGACGTCTCGCACCTGAACCTGCACAAGACCTTCTGCATCCCGCACGGCGGCGGCGGCCCCGGCGTCGGCCCGGTCGGCGTGCGCGCGCACCTCGCGCCGTACCTGCCGAACCACCCGCTGCAGCCCGCAGCGGGTCCGGAGACCGGGGTCGGCCCGATCTCGGCCGCCCCGTGGGGCTCGGCCGGCATCCTGCCGATCTCCTGGGCGTACGTACGCCTGATGGGCGGCGAGGGCCTGAAGCGTGCGACGCAGGTCGCCGTACTCGCGGCGAACTACATCGCCAAGCGCCTCGAGCCGCACTACCCGATCCTGTACAACGGCCCGGCCGGGCTCGTCGCGCACGAGTGCATCGTGGACCTGCGGCCGATCTCCAAGGCGACCGGCGTCAGCATCGACGACGTGGCCAAGCGGCTCATCGACTACGGCTTCCACTCACCGACCATGTCGTTCCCGGTCGCGGGCACGCTGATGATCGAGCCGACCGAGAGCGAGGACCTCGCGGAGCTGGACCGCTTCTGCGACACGATGATCGCCATCCGCGGCGAGATCGAGAAGGTGGCCTCCGGCGAGTGGAGCGCGGACGACAACCCGTTGGGCAATGCCCCCCACACGGCGGCCGCGCTGGGCGGCGACTGGGCGCACGGCTACAGCCGTGAGGTGGCGGTCTTCCCGGCCGGGGTCACCGCCGCCGACAAGTACTGGCCGCCGGTGCGCCGGATCGACGGTGCGTTCGGTGACCGTAACCTCGTCTGCTCCTGCCCGCCGTTGGACGAGTACGACAACTGACGGGACCGACGTCCTGGACGTCGTCGGGTGACGCGGAACTGCGTCGGGGCCGGTTCGGAGATCTCTCCGGGCCGGCCCCTTCCGTTACCTGCCGCGGTCAGGCGGCCTTCATCACCCGGCCCGTTCCCAGCGGCCGGTGCGGCGCGATGATCTGCCCGTCCGGGAGCAGCTCACCGGTGTCCTCGAAGAGCAGGACGCCGTTGCACAGCAGGCTCCAACCCTGTTCCGGGTGGTGTGCCACCAGGCGGGCGGCCTCCCGGTCGGCTGAGTCGGCTGTGGGGCAGGGTGGCTGGTGCTGACACATGGCTGGGTTCTTTCGCTGCGTTGAGTTGAGTGTCCTGCGGCTTGAAGAGGTGTTCATGGCCGCCCCCGTATCTGTCGGTCCGATCCCAGTGTTGCCCCACGGGCGTCAATCCGCAGGGATTTCGCGGCAGCGCTGCTACTCCTCCCATGACGCGTCACCCAGCCGGACGGTTCGGCGTAACTGCCCTGTCACTTCGGGTGGTTCGGGGTGGCCGGATGGGGCTAGTCCGGATGGGTCCCGGATGCGCCCTCGCAGCGCGCCGTGCCCCGCCGCCGGAATCGGCGGCGGGGCACAGTGAAGTGGGGGGCGGCCGTGGGTCAGGCCGGGGAGCCGAGCAGGGGGCCGGGACCGGGCGTGATGCGAGTGGTGATCACGGGAAGCAGATCGGCGACCTGGTGCGGACGGTGTGCCGCGATACCCGGTGGGGCGGGAGCCAGCGGTACCAGCAGGTCGGCGGGGGCGGGGGAGCCGCCGGCCGCGTCGGCCCCGGTGTCCTCGTGCAGCCACAGTGCCAGCATGTAGAGCTCGGGAATGGACAGCAGCCTCGGCTGGTAGTGCGTGCTCGCGGCCTCCGCCTGGCGCAGGGCGAGTTCGGTCGAGGCGATGTAGGGGCCCTCGAAGAAGTGCGAGAACGTCCAGCCGTCGGGGGTGAGCATGGTGTCCGCCGCGGCGATCGCCCGATCCGCGCCGCGGATCTGGAAGCGCCAGGCGGCGAGCCGGGTGGTGGGTGTGAGCCCGCCCGGTCCGATGCGGTCCAGCACGTGTACGGGGAGCGGGTGTTCGGGGCTCAGGGGTCCCTGGGCCGAACGCAGGGCAGGTGTTCGGGCCTCGCGGACCGCGGTGGGTGAGCCGAGCGCCGCGAGGACGCTTCTCAGCGCGGGCGCGGGAGCTGGAGGAACATGCAGGGGCATAGTGGGTCGCCTCTCACTTCGGAGACACGGTGGAACGTGGGCGGGTGCAGACGGCGCTGTCGGCGTGCGGGGCCAGAGGAGGCCGGTGACTGAGCCGGTGCGTCAACTCTCTGCCTCGTCCGCGGAGTTTATACGACACGTGTTCACGCGGTGATTCCACTAGCCATCACTACTATTGCCGGCAAGACGGTATCCGGACTTTATTATGCGGAGATTATGCTGATTCGACGTGAGCGGCGCAGCCGTCGCCTCGGGTTTTCCTGTGACGCGGTAGGCTGAAACGCGTCGGTGCATTCCTCGCATCGAGTGGCGGAAACTGCATGCTGCGTCATGCCGAGTGAATGTGCCTCGGGTCGTGGTCATCAGATTAGCGGCTGTGCACCGTCCGCGGGGCGTTATGGATCACTCCGTCTGGGCATTATCGATCGTGACGCGAGCGGCCTGGGCCGCGGGCTGCCCACTCGAGGAGGGACACTTCGATGGGGGAGAAGGTCGTTGCGGGCGCCTTTGACCTGTCCGATCGGCAGAGGTACCGACGGAAGCTCCACCAGTGCCTGGAGGGGCTGGAGAGGCTCCTGGCCGAGCGGCGATTCGACCGGCCGCGCAACCTCATGGGCATGGAGATCGAGCTGAATCTGGCGGGCTCCGACGGCATGCCGAAGATGTTGAATGGACAGGTACTTGAGCGCATCGCGAGCCGGGATTTCCAGACAGAACTCGGGATGTTCAATCTGGAAGTGAACATTGTTCCCCATCACCTGGCCGGACGCGTTCTCGATCAGCTGGCCGAGGAGCTGCGGACCGGCCTCGGATATGCCGACCGGAAGGCCGGCGAGGTCGATGCCGGGATCATGATGATCGGAATACTGCCCACCGTCGGCAGCGGGGACATGGTCCGCGGGAACCTCTCCGACGGGGATCGCTACGCCCTGTTGAACGACCAAATGGTGGCGGCGCGCGGCGAGGATTTCTCCCTGGATATCGAAGGTGTGGAGCGGCTGGTCTGTACCTCCGGGTCGATCGCGCCGGAAGCTGCCTGCACCTCCGTCCAGCTCCATCTGCAGGTCACCCCGGAGCGGTTCTCGGACGTGTGGAACGCCGCCCAGGCCGTCGCCGCGGTCCAGGTGGCACTGGGGGCCAATTCGCCCTTCCTGTTCGGCCGGGAGCTGTGGCGGGAGTCGCGTCCGCCGCTCTTCCAGCAGGCCACGGACACCAGGCCGCCCGAACTGCAGAACCAGGGGGTGCGTCCCAGGACCTGGTTCGGGGAGCGGTGGACCGGTTCGGTGTACGACCTCTTCGAGGAGAACGTGCGCTACTTCCCGCCGCTCCTGCCCATCTGCGACGAGGAGGAACCGCTGCGGGTCCTCGACGAGGGCGGGGTGCCCCGGCTCCAGGAACTCGTCCTGCACAACGGCACGGTCTACCGCTGGAACCGGCCGGTGTACGGGCTGTCCGACGGCGTCCCCCACCTCCGGGTGGAGAACCGGGTGCTGCCCGCAGGACCGACGGTCGCCGACGTGATCGCCAACGCCGCGCTCTACTACGGGCTCGTGCGGGCGCTCGCGGAGGAGCCCCGCCCGGTGTGGACCAGGATGCCGTTCGCCGCGGCGGCCGAGAACTTCGACACCGCCTGTCGCCGGGGCATCGACGCCGAGCTGCTCTGGCCCAGGCCCGGCCGCGCCGGCGGGCTGACCCGGGTGCCGGCCGTCAAGCTCGTACGGGACGAACTGCTCCCGTTGGCGGCCGCCGGGCTCGACGCCTGGAACATCGAACCCGCCGACCGCGACCGTTACCTCGGCATCATCGAGGAGCGCTGCAAGCGGCGGACCAACGGGGCTTCCTGGCAGGCCGACACCTATCACCGGGCGCGGGAGGCCGGACTGGGGCGGGACGCCGCGCTCGCCGCCATGACCCGCCGGTACGGCGAACTGATGCAGTCCGGCGAGCCCGTGCACAGCTGGCCGGTGGGCGTCCCGGGCGCATGAGCGGACGGGGCCGGGCCCCGGTCCGGGGACGGCCCCGCCCGTTCGCGTTCCCGCCCGCCTCGGCGGCGCCCGCGCTACTCCTGGGCGGCGCGGCCGCTCTGCCCCGCGGTCATGACGGCCTGAAGGATCACCGCCTGGATCTCGGCCGGGTCGTTGACCTGGTAGCCGCCGCCACCGGTCACCTTGGCCATCTCGTTCACCTCTTCGCGGTCGGCGTCGGGGCCGACCGCGATGGCGAGCAGCGGAACCGGCCGCTCGGGGTCGGCGATCCGGGTGAGTTCCGCGATCAGGGCGCTGCGCGAGATTGAATGGTCGTCCTGGTTCGAGCCGTCGGTCAGGATCACCACGGCGTTGAACTTGCCCTTCACGTACGTGCGCTGCGCCTCCTTGTAGGCGGCCAGCGTGGTGTCGTACAGGCCGGTCGCCCCGTCCGGCACCGGCTGCAGCGCCGAGAACGCGTCGGCCAGCTTCGCGCGGTGGGTGCCGCCGCCCTTCGTCTTCTCCCCGAGCCGGCTGGTCGCCACCAGCCGGCGGTAGTCCTTGTCCCCGTCGAGCCTGGTGGCGAACTCCCAGAGGCCGATCTCGTCGTTCGGGGTGAACTGGTTCAGGGCCTCGATCAGGGACGCCTTGGTGACGTCCATCCGGGACTGGTTGCGGCCCGGCACGATCGTGGCCATCGACCCCGAGGCGTCGACGACCGTGGTGAGCCGCGCGCTCTGCACGGTGATCGTCCACATGCCGAGCGTTTCCTGAAGTGTGTCGTCCGAGGGTGCGGTGGCGGGTGAGGTGGCGTACGGCTGAGGGGACTTGCCGCCCGCCGACGCGACCAGCGTCTCGCCCGCCGTGCCGTCGACGGTCCGGAAACCGTGCTCCTCCAGCGTGCGCTGCGCGCTGTCCTCGGACAGCAGGGTCATGAACCGCAGGGCCGCCCGGCTCTTTTCCGTGCTCAGCTGATCCTCGTTGACCAGCGCGAAGGGATAGTCGAGCAGCGGGGTGCCGTCCGTGGGGTAGAAGAGGTCGAGCTTGCCGGCATCGGTCGACTCGGCGTTGTGGGCGAAGGCGGCCTGCTCGGAGAGCAGTACCGCCTGGTTGCGGGAGGGATTGCCCTCCTCGGCGCCCGAGCCGCCGCCGGCCAGTGTCCCGGGCACCTGGGTGTCGCTGTCGGACATCCGCTGGGCGAGGAGTTTGGCGGTGGCCGCGACCCTGGTGTCGCTGTCCCCGCCCTGCTGGTCGGAGGACGCGCCGATGCTGGTGAGCGCCAGCAGACCGGTGGCGCTGCGCGCCGGGTCGGCCGAGCCCAGCCGTACCTTGTCCGACTCCATGGCCGAGGCCATCAGCTCGGCCCAGGTGTACTTCTTCTTCGGCCAGCCGAGGGTCTTGGCGGCCGAGGGCACCATGGCCAGGGCCACGGGGGAGGAGGCCACGGAGTCGCCCGGGGTGACCGGCACGGCGTCGCCGGTCCCCTTCGCGCGGCCCAGCCAGAGGTCGGAGTCCGGCAGCCACATCTGGTAGTCGGGCTTGCTGGTGCCGGAGGCGAGGGCGTCGGCGACCTTGTACGAGTCGCGGGCCAGCACTTCCACGTCGACGCAGTGGCCGTCGGATCTCAGATCGTCCTTGCGGGCCTTGTCGGCCACCGCGCGCACGGCGGGCGCGATGTCGGGCGAGGCCACCATGGACAGGTGCACCGCAGAGTCCTCGCAGGACTTCGAGAACGAGAGCAAGCCCCCCTGGGCCGCGACCGCCGTTCCCGCCGCCACGGCGAGAACGAGCGCGGTGGCGATGGCTACGGTACGACGGCGATTCGGTGGACGGTCCCCGCTTCCGTCCGCCGTGTGGTCGTCGGGCAAGCTGTGACGTCCCATGTCGGTGGTGCCCCTCCTTGAGGATGAACAAGGAAATGGGGGACCACACCATCGGCAATGGTGCTCGTCCCCCGGCCTGTCGCGCATGATCTTCGTACCTGTATTCGAGACCCTAGTGGGGCGGGGAGTGGCATGGGACGTGAATGCACAACTCAAGGCAGGTGTACAGGTGGAGGCGGGGCGCGTGGCTGATTCTTATCCTCAGGAGGCCGTGTCACGACGGATCTTGCGGTCCGAGACGGTGCTGGTGCTGGCGCTCTCGCTGGGCGCCAGCGGGGTGTCTGCCCTGATCAGTTTTGTCGGATCGCTGACGAAACCAGGAGGTTTGAAGGATCAGGCGGCAACGCTCAACAGTTCCTACGCACCTGGCCGTCCCTGGCTGGATCTCGCCTGGCAACTCTTCGGTATCGCGACCGCGCTGGTGCCCGTCGCCCTGGTGGCCCATCTCCTGATCCGCGAGGGGACAGGCCTGCGGGCGATCGGTCTCGACCGGACCAGGCCGGGATCGGACCTGGGGCGCGGCACGCTGGTCGCGGCGGGCATCGGCAGCGCCGGGCTGGCCTTCTACCTGGTGGCGCGGGCCGCCGGATTCAACCTCACGGTCGTTCCCGAGTCGCTGCCCGATGTGTGGTGGAAGTTCCCGGTACTGATCCTGTCGGCGATCCAGAACTCCGTCCTGGAGGAAGTGATCGTCGTCGGATACCTGCTGCGCCGGCTGGGGCAGTTGGGCTGGACCCCGATGGCCGCCCTGGTGGCCAGTTCGGTGCTGCGCGGCTCATACCACCTGTACCAGGGGATCGGCGGCTTCATCGGGAACATGGTGATGGGGATCGTCTTCGTACTGCTGTACCGCCGCTGGCAGCGGGTGGGGCCGCTGGTGGCCGCGCATGCCCTGCTCGACATCGGCGCGTTCGTCGGATACGCGCTGCTCGCCGGGAAGGTTGGCTGGCTGCCCACTCCGTGAGCGGCCGAGGGGCCGGGTGTCCGGGAGGGGGTGTGCGGGTGATCCGCACACCCCCTCCCGGCGTTTTCTGCGCCGTGTCCGACAGGCCGGCGCCGCCGGGACCCTGCCCTGTCACGGGGCGACGAGCAGTTCTCCGTCCAGGACGGTGACGGCGTCGCCGGTCAGCAGGGTGCGGTCGCCGCGCAGCGCGGTGCGCACGAGGCCGGACCGGGCGGAGGCCTGGAGGCCGGTCAGGTCGTCGCGGCCGAGCCGGGCCGACCAGAACGGTGCCAGAGCGGTGTGGGCGCTGCCCGTCACGGGATCCTCGTCGATGCCCACGGCGGGGAAGAAGCCGCGCGAGACGAAGTCGTAGCCGGACCCGGCGGCCGCGGCCGTGGCGATGACGCCGCGCCGCGAGTGGGCGCCCAGTGCCGCGAAATCCGGGGTCAGCGCCCGTACGGCCGCCTCGTCGGCCAGCTCCACCAGCAGGTCGCCGGTGTGCGGGCCCGTGTCGTGCACAGAAACGGGCTCGGCGCCCAGCGCGGCGGCCAGCCACTCGGGCGCGGCCTCCGGGGTCAGCGGCGCGGTGGGGAAGTCGAGCGTGAGTGAGCCGTCGGGCCGGGCGGTCGAGGTGAGGATGCCGCACCGAGCGGTGAAGCGCACCGTGCCGCTCGCGACGCCGGTGGTGTGCAGGACGTGGGCGGTGGCGAGGGTGGCGTGGCCGCACATGTCGACCTCGGTGGCCGGGGTGAACCAGCGCAGCGCCCAGTCGGCGGCGCCGCCCGGCGGCAGCGGGTGGGCGAAAGCGGTCTCGGACAGGTTCAGCTCGGTGGCGATCTGCTGGAGCCGGCTGTCGTCAGGGAAGCCTTCCGGGCCCAGCAGCAGGACGCCTGCGGGGTTGCCGGTGAAGGGGCGGTCGGTGAACGCGTCGACGATTCGAATCCTCATGCCACCGACCGTAGGCACGTCGCGAAGCCGCAGGCCAAGGCCAATTTCGCATGCGCGGACCGGTCGCGACCTGTGCCACCGAACTTGGACCGGTTGCCGTCGAAGATGGGCCACTGCATGGTTTGTGACAGTGAAGATGCACCGCCGCAGGTCAGTGGGTTGCAGGAACCCCGCCGAAGTAGCGGGCCGGCGCTCATGGCCCGTCTCAGCGAAGTGTGGCCATCAGAGGGGGAGCGGATTGTCCTGGCCGAGTACGGGGGCATGATCGCGGGATGGCTGAGGAGACGGTTGTCGAGAAGACCTGGCGGCTCATGCTGGAGGGGCATCCTACGGCGCGACGGGGAGAGCCCGCGGTCATAGCGGCTGCTTACGCCGAACCTCGGCTTCGGGCCCTGTTCCCGTTTCCGAGCCATGGGGCCCTCACCTTCCACAGGAACACCCACTTCCCTTGGAGCAACGACCTGCCGTTCATCGTGGGCGACACCCAATCGTGCACCGTGTACGCGCCACTGGGGGCGTCGCCGCGTGTCCTGGGCGAGTCACTCGCACCGAATGAGGCGGCCGCGTTGGTGGTCACCCACCTGCCGCGCGACTGCGGTCCGGCCTTCGAGGGGCCGTGGCCCCCAGCGGAGAGCTCCACCGACTGAACCAGCCGCAGAACTGCAGCCGTCGTGCCGGTCAAACTTCGCTGAGTCGGGTTAGCTGAGCCGGTTCCCGAGCGACCGCTGGATCGTCCTCGTCACATGAGGACCCGCATCGCCCGGGGCCTCTCGCCGCAGCGGCGTACCCACCTTGACCTGCACCGGTCCATCTTCATTGTCACGAACTGCATTCGGTCCAACTTCAGTGGCACACGTCCCATCTTCGATGGCACAGGTCAGGTCGGCCTCCGGAAGGGGTTTGTCAAACGACTGGTTCCGATATATCGTTGACGCATCGCGACCGATCAACGGTAGAAGGAGTTCAGTTATGCGATCACATGGACACGAGCACGGACATGGACACGGGCGCGGCCCCTGCGGGCCGGGCGAGCACGGACGAGGTGACTTCGAGGGGCGCCGGGCGGCCTTCGGCCAGTTCGGGCCGCCGTTCGGCGGCGGACCCTTCGGTGGTGGCCCCTTCGGGGGCGGGCGCGGCAGGGGCGGCGGCCGGGGAAGGGCGCGCCGCGGTGACGTACGCGCGTCGATCCTGGCGCTGCTGAAGGACCGGCCGATGCACGGCTACGAGATGATCCAGGAGATCGGCGAGCGCAGCGGCGGGGCCTGGCGGCCCAGTCCCGGCTCGGTGTACCCGACCCTCCAGCTCCTGGAGGACGAGGGCCTGATCGTCAGCGCCAGCGAGGGCGGCAAGAAGCTGTTCACGCTGACCGACACCGGCCGCACCGAGGCGGAGTCGGGCCCCGAGGCGCCCTGGGAAGAGGCCGGCCGCGGTGTCGACTGGGAAGGGGTCAACGAGATCCGGCAGGCCGGTTTCGGCCTGATGGAGGCGTTCGGCCAGGTCTGGAAGACCGGGTCGGCCGACCAGCGCGAGAAGGCGCTCACCGTCATCAACGACGCCCGTAAGAAGCTCTATCTGATTCTCGCCGACGAGCACTGAGCCGGCCGGTGCGAAGACTGAGGACCTGTAGTGCGAGAAGGCCCCGCGGATGGTCCCGCGGGGCCTTCTCGGTGCCCGTGTGCGGACGGCCGGTCCGCCGGCCGCCGGTTCGCCGCGTCTCAGGCGACGATCAGCCCGTCCAGTTTGCGCAGTGACTCGATGAGGGCGGCGGTGGCCGAGTCCTTGAGTTTGCCGGCCATCAGGGAGACCGCGGCCCCCGTGAACTCGCCGTCGATGCGGACCGTGGTGGCGTCCCCGTCCGGCGTCAGCGCATAGCGCATCTTCAGGTTGACGCCCATCGGGCCCTTGCCCGTGGTCGTCAGCAGGCGGCCGTCGTCGAGCTCGGCGATCGTCCACGTCACCTCGGCCGGGAAGCCCATGAGCTTCATGTTCTCCTCGTAGGTGCCCGCGAGCTCCAGTGTGGCCGGTCCGCCCTTGGGGAAGCTGGTGTGGGTGGCGTTCCACTCCCCGTACGTGCTGAAGTCGGTCAGCTGGGCCCAGACCTTTCCGGCCGGCGCCTCGATGCGCGCCTCTGCACTGACTTCGGCCATGCGACCACCCCTTCTCGACGGGTTACGGTGTCGCGGAACGTAGCGGCAGAGTCGTGAACATTCAATACTGATGAACTGTCAGATATCTGGGTCAGGTTCCTGCCCGCCAGATCAGCGCGGAGTCGAAGCGGTCGGAGGCGCGCGGATGCGGTCCGTCGTCGTGGCAGTGGAAGGCCGCCCAGAACAGATCGGCGGGCAGCGCGTCGCAGGGCGCGTGGACCCGGTAGACGTAATCACGCCCGTCGAGTGCGGGCAGCGCGACCAGCCAGCTCACCTCCGGCTCCCCTCCCGCCGCCGCAACAGTGCTCCGGGCTGTGGGACGTGCGCGGGGAGGCTTCCGGTTGCTCCGGGAGCGCAAGGCAAGGCGGCGCGCGCCGATTCCCGGGATCGGACACCGGAACGGCGCGATCTCATCCGTAAGGAGGAGGAGTCGCGCTTCTGTGCCCAACTCGGGTGGGATGCGTCAATGGGCCTCTCCGGGGACGTTCCGGCCCGCCAGGGCTGATGAGGTGGGAGTGTGCAGAACCGGACACCGCGGATTCCTCAGCAACCCGCACCGAACCACCGTGCCGAGACGGATGCCGAACTCACCGATGAGCTGGCCGCCGTGGTGACGGGTGCGCGCAGGCGCGCCCTCCGTGACGGTGACCAGCAGATCGACACGGCTCATCTCCTGCACTCCCTGATCGAATCCGACCCCGCGGTCCGCACCGCCTTCGACGGCGGACCGCAGCTGGCCAGGGTGCTCGGCTACCTCGTCCAGCGCAGTATCGGCTACGGGCTCCGCTGGCAGGGTGCGATCGAGGGCTCCGGAGCGATCCCGCTGGTCCCCGCCGCGCCGAACGCGGCGGTCGAGGGATGGTCGCCGGCCGCCGGATCCGCGATGGAGGAGGCCCACCGGCGCGCACGGCTCCTCGGCCGGGAACGGGCCTGCGGCCTCGATCTGCTCGCCGCACTCGCTGCGGACCGGCAGTGCCGGGCCGTCGAGGTGCTGGAGCGTGCGGGGGTGGACGCGGCGCTGCTCGCGGACCGGATCATCGGCGCCTCCGGCCAGGGCTGACTGTCTGAACGCCCGGGTCCGTCACTGCACGGACGGGTGTGCGGGTCAGGGGTGGCGGTGACATCGCCGTGTTACCCGCGTCAGGTGTCACCGGGGTGACGCTCCTGACGGCAGCTGTCATGATGTGCCGATGCACGCGTCTCAGGGGAGAAGCGCCGGCCTGGGACTCGCCCTCGCCTCGGCCTTCGCATTCGGCGGTTCCGGAGTGGCGGCCAAGCCGCTGATCGAGGCGGGGCTCGACCCGCTCCATGTGGTGTGGCTGCGGGTGGCGGGCGCCGCGCTCGTCATGCTGCCGGTGGCCTGGCACCACCGCTCACTGGTACGGAGCCGGCCCGTGCTGCTGCTCGGCTTCGGCCTGCTCGCCGTCGCGGGCGTCCAGGCCTGCTATTTCGCGGCGATCTCGCGCATCCCGGTCGGCGTCGCGCTGCTGGTCGAATATCTCGCACCGGCTCTCGTCCTGGGCTGGGTGCGCTTCGTCCAGCGACGCCCGGTCACCCGGGCCGCCGCGGTCGGCGTGGTCCTGGCCGTGGGCGGTCTGACGTGTGTGGTCGAGGTGTGGTCCGGGCTGAGCTTCGACGTCGTCGGGCTGCTGCTCGCACTCGGTGCCGCCTGCTGCCAGGTCGGCTACTTCGTCCTCTCCGCCCAGGGCAGCGGCGAACAGGCGGCGGGCGCCGAGCCGCCGCACCCGGTCGGCGTCATCGCCTACGGGCTGCTGATCGGCGCCGCCGTCCTCACCGCGGTGGCCAGGCCGTGGGGCATGGACTGGTCCCTGCTCGGCGGGAACACGGTCATGAACGGCACGGATGTGCCCGCCTGGCTGCTGCTCGTCTGGATCGTGCTGCTCGCCACCGTCATCGCGTACGTCACCGGTGTGGTCTCGGTGCGGCTGCTCTCCCCGGCGGTCGCGGGCGTGGTCGCCTGCCTGGAGGCGGTCATCGCGACCGTGCTCGCCTGGGTGCTGCTCGGGGAACACCTGGCGGCGCCGCAGCTCATCGGCGGGTTCCTGGTGCTGTTCGGCGCCTTCATCGCCCAGTCCTCGACACCGAAGGCGCCCTCGGGGCCCGTCGCTTCAGGGGTCGTCGCTTCAGGGCCGGGCGGTGAGCCGGCCGGGACCGAGGGGGAGTTGTCCGCGGACCGTGCCGCCTCGTAGTGTGACGATCATGCATCTGACCGTACTTCCGCCTCCCGCCGCTTAGCGCGGGCGGCCACATCTGACGAAGACCGGGCTCGGGCAGTCCCCGAGCGGCTCGTCGCTGCCCGCGTGCGGAGCGACCACCTTCCCGTCTTCCTTGGAGAAGTCACGTGTCGAATCCTGCTTCCGGCCTGTCCACCGGGCGGAGCCTGTGCTACTTGATCATCGCCGGAGTGGCCTGGGGTACGGCCGGTGCCGCCGCCTCACTGATCTTCGGGGCCAGTGATCTCGGCCCTCTCGCGCTGTCGTTCTGGCGCTGTGCGGGCGGCCTCGTACTCTTGCTCGGCGCGCTGGCGTTGCGCCCGGCCCGGCCTGCCGCCGCTGCCGAGCCCCGCCGTCGCCGGCTGCTGCGCACCGTCGGTACCGGTGTGGGGCTCACCGTCTTCCAGACCGCCTACTTCGCCGCGGTCCAGATCACCGGCCTCGCCGTCGGAACCGTCGTCACGCTCGGCGCGGGCCCCGTCCTCATCGCCGTGGGTGCCCGGCTCACCATGGGCGAGCGGCTGGGCGGCGGCGGGCTCGCCGCGGTGGCGGGCGCGCTGACCGGGCTCGCCGTACTGGTGCTCGGCGGCGACGCCGGAACGGTGCGGCCCGCCGGGATCGCGCTGGCCCTGCTCTCCGCGGCCGGATACGCGTCGATCACCCTGCTGACCCGGTGGCTCGGCCGGGACGGCGGTGGTACCGACGCGCTCGCCACCAGCGCCTGGGCGTTCGCCGTCGCGGCGGTGCTGCTGCTGCCGGTGGCGGCCGGTGAGGGCATCGTGCCGGGGACCGCGCACCCGGTCCAGGTGGTGGCTCTCATGGCCTACGTCGCCGCGATCCCGACCGCACTCGCCTACGCGCTCTACTTCGCCGGGGCCGCGGTGGTGCGCGCCGCGACCGTCTCGGTGATCATGCTTCTCGAACCGGTGAGCGCGGCGGCGATCGCCGTCGTGGTGCTCCGTGAGGAGCTCACCGCGGCCACCGTCGCCGGGACCCTGCTGCTGCTCACCGCGGTGGCCGGGCTGGCGGTGGCCGAGACCCGCGGTGCGGCGAACGCCCGCCGGGAGGCGGCCGCCCACGCCTGACCGAGGGTGGCGGGCCGGGTCGCTTCCGATGGGCCGGCCCGCCGCTCCGGCTGCTTCAGAGGGCCTCGATGTAATCCGGAACCGTGATGGCGGGATCGAGGTCCGCCGCCGGGACGGGGGCGGCGAAACCGTGCGTGAGCGGGACGACGCCCGTCCAGTGGGGCAGTGCGAGGTCTTCGGGTTCGTCGTTCGGGCCGCCGGTGCGGACCTTGGCGGACACCTCCCGCAGATCCAGCCGGAGCACGGAGGTGGCCGCCAGCTCCTTCTCGTTGGCCGGCCGTGAGTCCTGTGCGCGTCCCGGAACCACCTGCTCCACGATCGCGTCGAGCGCGGTGCGCCGCTCCTCGGGGTCCGTCACCGCGTACGCGGTCCCGTGGACGACCACCGAGCGGTAGTTGAGCGAGTGGTGGAAGGCGGAGCGGGCCAGTACCAGCCCGTCGACATGCGTCACGGTCAGGCACACGGCGAGTCCGTCGGAGCTCCCGCTCGCCGTCCGCAGCGGCCGGGAGCCGGTGGAGCCGTGTACGTAGAGCCGCTCGCCGATCCGGCCGAACAGCGTCGGCAGGACGACGGGGGCGCCGTCGCGCACGAAGCCGAGATGACAGACGTAGGCCTCGTCGAGTATCGAGTGGATCTGCTCGCGGTCGTACGCGGCCCGTTCACGTGAGCGGGTCGGGACCGTGCGCCCGGTCGGTTCGTAGGCGGCTGCGGCGTCCGGGCCCGTGGTCTGCGGCGGTTGGGTGTCCGGCATTGCGTACTCCATTGCACTAGTGCATACTATTGTTTGTGCTAGGAGAGTATCGGATCACCGGACGACGTGCATCAGAAATTGCCGCCAGCGTGGAGCGAGCGGTCGGCTCGGGGGAGCTGGCCCCCGGTCAAGTGCTGCCACCCATGAGGGAGTTGGCGACACTGCTGGAGGTGAATCCCAATACGGTCGCGGCCGCCTACCGCACCCTGCGCGAGCGCGGGGTGATCGAGACGGCCGGGCGCAGGGGCAGCCGGGTCCGGCCGCGCCCCGCGAGCACCGCGCGCGGATCGCTGCGGATCGAGGCGCCGCCCGGCACGCGGGATCTGGGCACGGGGGATCCGGATCCGGCGCTGCTGCCCGCCCTCGGCGAGGCGTTCGCGGCGGTCACCGAGGCCTATGCGCAGGCACCCGGGATGTACGCGCAGGCGCCCGTGGATCCGGAGTTCGCCGCGCTCGCCCGGAGCGCGTTCGACGCCGACGGGGTTCCGGCCGGGCCGGTGATCGCCACCTCGGGATCGCTCGACGCGATCGAGCGGGTGCTGAGCGCCCATCTCAGACCGGGCGACGCGGTCGCCGTCGAGGACCCGGGCTGGGGCAGCCTGCTGGATCTCGTGCCCGCGCTCGGGATGCGCCCCGTCCCCGTGGCGCTCGACGACGACGGCCCGTTGCCCGACGCTCTCGACGCGGCGCTGCGGGCGGGCGCCCGTGCGGTCGTCGTGACGGGCCGGGCACAGAATCCGACCGGGGCCGCGATCGGCGCGGGGCGCGCGGCCGAACTGCGCGCGGTGCTCGCCGGTCACCGGGGCGTCCTGCTGATCGAGGACGACCACGGGCACGCCATCGTGGATCTGCCGCTGAACACCCTGGCGGGCGCCACGGACCGCTGGGCGGTCGTGCGGTCGGTGGCCAAGGCGTACGGGCCGGACCTGCGGGTCGCCGTGCTGACGGGCGACGCCGTCACGGCCGACCGGGTGTCGGGGCGGCAGCGGCTGGGCCCCGGCTGGGTCAGCAAGCTGCTGCAGCGGGCGATGGTGCACCTGTGGACCGCGGGCGCCGTCGATCCGCGCGAGGTGGCCCGGTCGTACGCGGTTCGCCGGGATGCGCTCGTGCGGGCGCTCGCGGCCCGGGGAGTCTCGGCGCACGGCCGGAGCGGGATGAACGTCTGGGTTCCGGTGAGCGACGAGACCGGGGCCGTGGCGCGGTTGCTGCACGCGGGCTGGGCGGTGGCGCCCGGCGCCCGATTCCGGCTGTCCGCGCCCCAGGGCATCCGGATCACCGTCTCCCCGCTCGTCGACACCGACATCGGGCCGCTGGCGGACGCGGTGGCGGCAGCGGCGGGCCCCGCCCGGCCCCTGAGCTACGGCTGAGGTGGGGCCTGTCCGGCCTCCGGTCGTGCGACAGGCGGAGGCGGGTTGGCGGAGGCGAGCCGGCGGACGCGGCACGGGGGCGGGCGGAGCTCTGGAGTGGCCGGCCGGCAGGGGCGGACGTGACCGCGTTTCGGGCTGCTCGTGCCGGCCGTGGGCGGCGGTCCGGGGCGCAGGTCGTCCGGCGGGACGTTCTGCCGATGAGTTCACCCTCGTCCAACGGTCTACCCATCGACACGACCGTTCTCGACAGGAGTGCCCATGTCCACCATCCAGCCAGTGATCATCACCGCCGACCCAGAGGGCTTGGCCGGCTTCTACGCGAAACTGTTCGGCGCCGAGCAGATCTTCCGGGTACCGGAGGAAGGCCCGGCCTTCTACCTCGGCCTGCGCATCGGCGACACCGACCTCGGGCTGGTGGCCAAGACGGACCCGGAGACGGCGGCGGCGCCGCGGATGCTGCTCAGCATCGGTGTCGACGACGTCGACGAGACGCTCGGCCGGGTGACGGCGCTGGGCGGTTCGGTCGGCGGCAGTCCCAACGACATGCCGTGGGGACAGCGCGTCGCCCACATCCAGGATCCCGACGGCAACCCGGTGAACCTCACCAAGCCGATTCCGGCTCAGTGACGCTGCTCCGGGATGCCTGTGCCGGTCGCGGCCGGTGCGGGGCTGTGGGCCCGGGGCCGGCTCTGGGTCAGTGCGGCCCCCGCCAGGACGACGAGGGCGCCGACCGGGGTGTTCCAGTTCAGCTGCTCGCCCAGCACGGTGACCCCGGCCGCGGTGGCGATCACCGGGATGAAATAGGTGACCATCTGTGCGGTCGTCGGGCCGACCTCGCTGACCAGCCCGTACTGGAGGAGCAGCGCGAGCCCCGTGCCCTGGGCCCCCAGGGCGACCACGGCCAAGGTCGGCAGCAGCGGGAACGCTGTCGGTGCCGTGGTGAACAGCGGGGTGACCAGGGCAAGTTGCACGGTGCCCAGAAACAGCTGGCTGCCCGTGAGCGCGAGGGCCGATGAGCCGCTGCCCGCCGGCGTCCGGCGGACGTAGATCCAGCCGACCGGGTAGCTGATGGAGGCCGGCAGCGCCATCGCCGTACCGGTGAGGTCCAGGCCGGAGAAGCCCTGCCAGGCGCCCAGCACGGTCAGCACCCCGAGGAACCCGAGCCCCAGACCCGCCACCCGGCGGCGGGTGGGCCGGTCCTCCGAGAGTGCGACCAGCGACAGTGCCACGCCCCACAGCGGTGAGGTCGCGTTGCAGATGCCGGCCGGCGTCGAGGGAATGGTCAGCTCGGCGTACGCGAAGAGCGAGAACGGCAGCGGGTTGAGGAAGAAGGCGGCGACGGCCAGATGACCCCAGGTGCGGGCGGTGCGTGGCAGCCGCTCCCGCTTCACCGCCATGGCCACGGCCAGTACCGCCGTGCCCGACAGCAGCCGGCCGAGGGTCACCTGGAACGGCGCGTACCCGTCGGTGCCGACCTTGATCAGGAGAAAGCTGAAACCCCAGATGAGCGAGAGCGCCGCGAACCTCAGCCGCCAGTCCGGAGCCGGGCGGCGGGCGGGTGCCTCTGCCGCGGGAGCCGTCGCGGACGGCGTTGCGGGAGGCGATTCGGGGGATACCGGCGACGGTGCGGGCGGTGCGCTCATGGGCCGACGATGATGAAAGCGATCTCGTAGCACAAGTGAGAGTTCATGTGATGGTTCGCGTAGCATCTCTTACATGTTGAATCTGGAGCGCCTCCGCACCCTGGATGCCCTGGCCAGGCTGGGCTCGGTCAGTGCCGCCGCAGAGGGTCTGCATGTCACGACGTCGGCCGTCTCGCAGCAGATGGCAAAGCTGGAACGCGAGGTCGGGCAGCAGCTCCTCGCCAAGAACGGCCGCGGGGTCCGGCTCACGGACGCGGGTCAGCTGCTCGCCGATCACGCGGCCCGGATCCTCTCCCAGGTCGAGCTCGCCCAGTCCGACATCGAGGCGCAGCGGGGTGAGGTGGTGGGCGAGATCCGGCTGGGCGCGTTCCCCACCGCCGCACGCGGTCTCTTCCCGGCCACGCTGCTCGCCCTGCGCACGAATCACCCCGAACTGCGGGTGCGGACCAGCGAACTGGAGCCCGAGGCCGGGATCCGCGCGGTGTTCAGGGGCGACATCGACCTCGCGGTGGTGCTGGACTGGAGCAACAAGCGGCTGCCCGTGCCCGGCGGCCTGGCGACGGCCCAACTGCTCGACGACGTACCGGACATCGCGATGCCGTCCGGGCATCCGCTCGCGGACCGGGCGGAGGTGGACCTGGAGGACTTCTCGGACGACGACTGGGTCTCCTGGCCCGAGGGCGAGTTCTGCTACGAGTGGCTCATGTTCACCCTGCGCTCCAAGGGCATCGAGCCGCGTATCGCCCACCTCGCGGGCGAGCACCACACCCAACTCGCCCTGATCGCGGCCGGGATGGGGGTATGTGTGGCGCCCAGGCTCGGCCGGGGTCCGGTGCCGGACGGGGTGCGGCTGGTACCCGTACGGCAGCGGATGCGGCGTCACGTCCATGCCGTCTGGCGGGTGGACGCGGACCGCCGGCCCTCGATCAGGGCTGCGGTCGCCGCGTTGAGGGTGGCGGGCCGGGCCCTGGACGAGCCGCTGGAACGGGCGCAGGGCCGGGCCCTGAGCGAGCCGCCGCAGGGCGGGTAGGGGCGGGCGGCGACGTCCCCCTTCGCCGTCAGACGCCGGGAAGAGTGGCGAGTTTGCCGAAGTCCCAGGAGGTGACGGCTTCCGGTGTGAGCCGCAGCCACGCGTGCCGGCCGTCGTGCGGCATCGCCTCCATGCCGAAGTACTTCGCCGCGAACAGCTGCTCGGGGACGGCCAGTTCCGGGCAGGGCTCGCCGGTCCGCGGTGTCTCCCCGACGAACACCGCCTCGCCGGACAGCTCGATGCCGCGCAGTTCCCCGTACTCCACGCCGTCGTCCACGACGACCGCGATCCTCGGGTCCTGGCCGAGTTGCGACCAGCGCAGGCTGCGGGTGATGGAGTACAGCCACAGCGAGGTGCCGTCCCAGCAGAACCAGAGCGCCCCGACGTGCGGGCGGCCGTCCGGGCCGATGGTGGCGGCCCGGCAGGTGCGCTGCTCGGCGAGGTAGGTGTCGCGTTCCTCGTCCGTCATCATGATCCGACGGCCCCGTCGCTGAATGACGGCCATGGGGAGTCCTTCCTATTAGCTGACTATGTGTCAGGAATCATGGAGCCTCTTCCCTCATCGCGCAATGGCGGTTAGCCTCGCGCGCCCGTTCCTTCACCGAGAGGGGCAGCCCGTGCCGTCCAGGGAACAGCTCGCCGAGCAGATCGATCCGGCCTCCACCGTCCTGCTGACGGTGGAGTGCCAGCAGGGTGTGGTGGGACTCGACAGCGCACTGCCCGAACTCGCCAAGGAGGCCAGGTCGTCGGGGGCGCTGCACAACGTCGCCCGGCTGGTCGGCGCCGCTCACGAGGCCGGTGTCCAGGTGCTGCACGCCGTGGCCGAACGCCGCCCCGACGGGCGCGGCGCCAACCACAACGCCCGGCTCTTCCGCGCCGCCGGACGGCTGCCCGTGCAACAGCACTCCGGTACCACGGCGGTACGGATAGCCGAGCCGATCGAGGTTGCGGACGAGGACCTCGTCGTGCGCAGACTCCACGGGCTCTCACCCATCGCCGGTACGGACGTGGACGCGCTGCTGCGCAACCTGGGCTGCCGCACGCTCGTCGTCACCGGGGTGTCGGCCAACGTGGCCATCCCCAACGCGGTGTTCGACGCCGTGAACCTCGGCTACACGGCGGTGGTGCCGTCCGACGCCGTCGCGGGGGTGCCCGCCGACTACACCCCCGCGATGATCCGCAACACGCTCGCCCTGGTCGCCACCGTCGCCACCACGGACGACGTGCTCGGCTGCTGGCCGGCCGGGCGCCCTAGGAAGCGAGGCTGATCGAGTCGCCCTGGACGCTGATCGGGGCGGACGGCAGCGGCTCGGTGGCGGGACCGGCCTTCACGTCGCCCGTCGCCACGTCGAACTTGCTGCCGTGACAGGGGCAGTTGATGGTGCCGTCCGCGACGCTCGACACCGCGCAGCCCATGTGCGTGCACTTCGACGAGAACGCCTTGAACTCACCGGCGGCGGGTTGCGTCACCACCACCCCCTGCTCCGTGAAGATCTTCCCGCCGCCCTCCGGGATGTCGGTGGTCTTCGCGAGGACGGAGCCACCGCCGGCCCCGCCCTCACCGCCCTGCCTGACGGCGTCGGAACCGGCGGACGCCTCCTTGGACCCGCCGCACGCGGTGAGTACGGCGGCCACGGATGCGGCGCCGGCCGCTGTGACGACGGCTCGGCGTCCGGGACGGCCCTCGTGGTCCTGCGATGCGCTCATACTGGCTTTCCCTTCCACGGTGTACTTGGCTCCGACGCTTCGTACCCGGGCACGCGCAGCAGGCGCCCCGTGTTCAAAGCCCCAGGGACTTCCTCAGGAAATCCCGCTCCAGCAGCAACAGACCGCTCGCTGTGCGATCCTGGCTGACCAGATGGCCGGTGCCCGACAGCGGCAGCACCGTATGCGGCCGGCCGACGGCCAGCAGCGCTGCGGAGAACCGCAGCGTGTGGGCCACGGCCACATTGTCATCGGCAAGACCGTGCACCAGCATGAGCGGACGGACCAGGGCCCCGGCCTCCGCCAGGAGCGAATTGCGGGTGTACTGGAGCGGAAACACCTCCGGGTGGCCCAGGAACCGTTCCTCCCAATGGGTGTCGTAGAGCCGCCGGTCGATCGACGCCGCACCCGCGATCGCGGCATGGAAGACCTCCGGATGACGCAGCACGGCGGCCGCCGCCAGATAGCCGCTGAACGACCAGCCGCGCATCGCCACCCGGGTCAGGTCCAGGTCGGGGTGGAGCTCGGCCGCCGCGCGCAGGGCGTCGATCTGGTCATCGAGGACGGCGGTGAGACGGTCGCCGTGCACCGCTTTCTCCCAGGCCTCGCCGCGCCCCGGCGTACCCCGGCCGTCGGTCACCAGCACCGCGAAACCCTGCTCCGCGAACCACTGGGCGACCGCGACCCACCACGTGCGCACCTTCAGGACGACCTGCATGCCGTGGCCCGCATAGGGGCTGAGCAGCACCGGCAGCGGACCGTCGCCCGGCCGGTGCCACGAAGGCAGGTGGAGCCGGCCGCGCAGCTCCCGCGCCCCCAGGCTCAGATCCAGCGGCCGGGGCGTGACGAGTGGTTCCTCCGCCAGTACGGCGATCCGGCCCACCGGCACGCCCGCTCGCAGCACCGTCACGGTATGGCCGTCCGGAGTCCTGCTGTCGAGCACCACCGTCGGCCCGCCGGCCGACGCCGTATGCACACCTGGTGTGCCGCTGACGCGTACGAAACCCTTCTCGGGCGCGTCGGTCGCGTACGACCAGACGTGGGTCTCGGTCGGCTCCTCGCACGCGGTGAAGTACACCCTGGCGCCCGCCGCGCCGAGCACCTCGCGGACCTCCAGCCCCGGCGGTGTCGGGACGCCGCCGATGTCCAGTCCCTGGGTGTCCCCGCCCGGCCGGGCGGATACGGTCAGCGCGCCCGGGGCGAGACGCAGCGGAGTGCCGGGCCGCAGCGACACCCAGGCGGCGTCGTGGGTCACGTGCACCGGACGGGTGGCGCCCGACCGCTCGTCCACCTCCAGGACCTGGACGGTCCGCTGGTCACGTGTCTGCACCGAGACCAGCGGACCGACGCCGTCCCAGCCCCCCGTCACGACGTACTCGAAGGCCCGGTCCGTCCAGGCGCCCTCGGGGTGGCCGGCACCGGCGGCCGGGGGCAGCCGGACATCGGTCCCTTCCCCGGACACCCGGACCAGCCGCAGTGACACCTCGGCGTTCGGTGTGCCGGCCGCCGGATACGGCACCGCGTGCGGCGGCCGCTCCGGGTCCGCCGGATCGCTGATGTACCGGAGCCGGACCCCGGCGGTGTCGACCCGGGCCACCAGCAGCGCATCGCCGCGCGGCGACCACCAGTAGCCGCGCGAGCGCCCGATCGACTCCTGCGACACGTAGTCCGAGAGCCCGTACGTCACGTGCTCGCCGTCCGGGGCGGCGAGCACGCGGCCGGCCGTCCCGTCGGCCCGTACGGTGTGCAGCGCGCCGCCCGACACGTACGCGATCAGCGAACCGTCGGGCGAGGGGCGCGGGTCCACCACCGGTCCCGCCGTGCTGATCCGGCGCGGCGCCCCGCCGTCGGTGCACACCACCCAGAGCGTGCCCCGAAGCGCGAAGGCCACCAGCCGTGCGGCCGCGTCCGTGGCGTAGGAGACCACGCCCGATGAGGTCTCCCGGGCCCGTTCCCGCCGCGCCAGCTCCTCCGGCGGCACTTCGCCCGTCGCCCCGTGCGCGAAGTCCGGCCCGACGGGATCGGCGAGCATCCGCTCCGCGCCGTTCTCGTACAGCCAGAGCCGGCTCACCGGGTCGGTGCCGGAGGTGCCGCGTACGAACAGCACCCGCTCGCCGTCCGGGGAGACGGTGAACTGCCGGGGCACCCCGAGCGAGAAGCGCCGGGTGCGGGCGAACTGCTGAGGAAACCGCTCGGCGGCGGTGGCGCGGTCATCGGCCGGGGAGCCGGCGGGGTGAGTCATGGCGACACCATGACAGGTCGGAAACGGCCGGAGCCATCGGCCTCCTCAGCCGCGCAGCCGTACCGGCAGCCGCCGCACGCTGTTGCCCACGAAGGAAGCGTGCCGGGGCAGTTCGGACTCGGGCACGGCGAGATCGAGGAGGGGGAAGCGCGCGAAGAGCTGCTCCAGTGCCGCGACGCCCTCCATCCGGGCCAGCTGGGCACCCATGCAGTAGTGCGCGCCATGCCCCAGGGACAGATGACGGACCCCACCGCCGCGGGTGATGTCGAAGCGTCCGGCGTCGGGGCCGTGGGCCGACGGGTCGCGGCCGGCGGCCGAGTACCCGGCGAGCACCGGGGTCCCCCTGGGGATCACGGTGCCGCCGATGTCGAGGTCGCGGGTCGGGTAGCGGAACGGGAAGTAGCTGACCGGGCTGTCCCAGCGCAGCGTCTCCTCGACCACGTCCGCCCAGCTCGCGCCGCCCGACCGCACCAGGGCGAGCTGGTCGCGGTGGGCGCACAGCGCTCGTACGGCGTTGGTGATCAGATTGAGCGTCGTCTCGTGGCCGGCGATGATCGTGAGCATCAGGGTGCCGATCAGCTCGTGCGGGCCGAGCCGGTCGCCACCCTCCTCGCGGGCCGCGATCAGCGCGCTGGTGAGATCGTCCCCCGGACTCTCCGTCCGGGCGGCGGCCACCGCGCTCAGCATCTCCACCATCTCCCGGTTGGCCGCCTTCGCCTCCTGCGGGCCGATGTCCGTGGCGACGATCCGGTTGGACAGTTCGTGCAGCCGGTCGTGGAGCGCGGCATCCACGCCGAGGAGCTCGCAGATGACGCCCATCGGCAAGGGCAGCGCGAAGTGCGCCCGCAGATCGACGACACCCCCACCAGCCTGGGCCGCCGCTTCGAGGCCGTCCAGCAGCGACGCCGTCAACGCCTCGGTGCGCGGCCGCAGTTCCTCGACCCGGCGCGCGGTGAACGCCTTGCTCATCAGTGAACGCAGCCGTCGGTGGTCGGCCCCGTCGGCGGTGGTCATCCCCTGCACCGTGGCGAACGTCCGCAGTGGCCAGCCGTCATCGATCGCACCGGCCTGGAGCGCCGCGAAGTGCCGGGCGTCCTTGGCGACATCGGGGTGCGAGAGGAACTCCCTGAGCTCCTCGTGGCCCAGCACCGCCATGCCCTCCACCTCTCCGGGCAGGATCACCGACGCGACGGGCCCCCTGCCCAGCAGCCGGGCGTTGGCCGCGTGCGGACAGCCGCCCGCCGGGTCCATGCGGTGCGGGCGGTCGGCTGCGGGGTCCACCGGCTCCATGCTCAACAGGGCTCTCCAGTCCACCGGTTCAACAGGGCGCTCCAGTTCCCCCGGGGCCGGGAGACGCCGGGCCAGGGGTCTTTCGTTTGTACCAGGCCGGACCGCGCAGCGTGCCGGATCCGGCGAGCCCGGCCCGGCCCGACCCGAACGAGTGGAACTGGGCCGACAGGTCTGAACCGGGGTCCGGACGGGGAAGTGTCCCGGCGGGAACGGGGGGAAGGGTCCCGGCGGGGGCCGGGGCGGCGCGGGGGCGCCGCCGTAATCGCCGGTCGCGGCCGGGCGGGGAACCGGCCGTCAACTCCGTCGAGCGAGGTCCGACGTCCTGGAGTCAGGTATGAACAACAGCACTCGTACGGCTGCCGCTGTCGCGGCTCCCGTCGCCGGAAAGGGATGGTTGTGAGCAACTGGTTGCGGTGTTTCCGCCCGGACCCCGACGCCGGGGCCCGGCTACTGTGCTTCCCGCACGCGGGTGGTTCGGCCAGCGGCTACTATCCGCTGTCGGCCGAGGTCGCTGGGACGGCGGAGACACTGATCGTGCAGTACCCCGGGCGCCAGGACCGGCTCGCCGAACCGTTCGCCGTACGGCTCGGCGAGGTCGTGGACGCGGTACTGGCCACGCTGCCCACGAGTGGCGGCCGGCCACTCGTGATCTTCGGCCACAGCATGGGCGCGCTCCTCGCGTTCGAGACCGCGCGCCGGCTGACGGCCGAAGGGCGGTCGCCCGCGGCGCTCCTCGTCTCGGGATGCGAGGCCCCGTCACTGCCCCGGCCGGCCCGGACGGCCGGCCCGCCGGACGACGAGGACCTGATCCGGGAGATGCGTCTGCTGTCCGGCACGGACGAACAACTGCTGGCCGACCCCGAGATCCTCCGGCTCGCCCTGCCGCCGCTGCGGGCCGACTACGCGATGCTCGCCGCCCGCACCCACGTCCCCGGGCCGCCGCTGCGCTGCCCGGTCGTCGCGCTGAGCGGTGACAGCGACCCCCGGGTCTCCGTCGAGGGTGCGCGGGCCTGGCAGCGGGAGACCGTGAGCACCTTCGAGCTGCGGGTGCTGTCCGGCGGCCACTTCTTCCTGGGCGATCACCTGGACCGGGTCGCGGAACTCGTCGCCGGGTACGCGTCCGGCCGGGCGGCCCGTACCAGCGACTGAGGCCGCGGGGACTGGCCGCAAACCTGGATACGGGACCAAACCGTGGACACCGGTTCAGCCGCGACGGCGTTCCGCCGGCACGCCCATCGTGGCGAAGAGCCTCTCGGCCTCGACCCGGTACCGGACAGCGTCCGGCGTGTCACCGAGGGCGTCGGCCACACCCGCGCGGGCGTAGGCCTCCTCGACGCGATAGCCGAGGGACGAGGAGAGCCCGAGGGCATGGGTGTGCAGCGCGAGCGCCGCCGCTGTCGCACCCTGGCGCCGCCGCAGCCGGCCCACGATGTTCTCCACCTTCGCCCGGCGCAGGGGAGCGGAGTTCGTCCGCATCATTTCCAGGGCGCGCTCCGCCAGGTCCGGTTCCCGGGGAGACCTGCCCAGCAGGCTGTCCACATCGGCGGACAGCGCCAGGGTCAGGGCGAGGTTCACCTCGTTGCCGGCGTCCCCGTACAGCGCCCGCGCCTCGGCCAGACAACGGTCGGCCTCCTCGTAGGCGCCCAGACCGGCATGGGCGAAGGCGAGGTCGGTGAGGGCTCCGGGCAGCCCCTCGTGCTGTCCCACCCGCCGGCTCAGTTCGGCCGAACGCCGGGCCGCGTCCCGCGCCTCCTCGTACCGCCCCCACTGTTCGTAGAGCGTGCTCAGGATGGTCAGGCTCTCTGCCTCGGCGCGCGGCGTGCCGAGGGCCCGCTCGTGTGCGATCGCCGACTCCAGGTGGCCGAGGGCCCGGGGGAAGTCACCGAGCAGGCTGTTGAACTGGCCGAGGACGCTCTCGCTGTGGGCCTGAGTGTGCAGATCGCCGAGACGGATCGCCACGTCCCGGCCCTCCCCGGCGGCTTCGAGCGCCTCGGTCAGGCGGCCCAGTTTCCAGCAGGCGACGCCGAGGTTGGAGAGGCTCACCCCCAGCAGCGCCGGATCGCCCAGCCGCCGGGCGGCGGCGACAGCGGTGCGGCTCAGTTCACCGAACTCCTCCAGAAGCCCGAGGTCGTTGAGCTGGAAGGCGAGATTGCGGGACAGGCACACCGCGTAACGGTCGTGACCCCGGCGCTCCGCGAGCGTGACGGCCGCGAGGAGCGCCTTGTGCTCGCGCAGGAACCACGTGCGGGCCCGCTCCGGAGTGCCGAGCTCGGGCAGTTCGGCCGTCGAGGGCGGGATCCCGGTGCCGCGCCTGCGCCGCCCGGAGTAGAGGAGTTCGCACGCCTCCTCGGTGACGGTCAGGTAGTAGCCCAGCAGCCGTTCCACCGCAGCCGAGTCAACCGCAGCCGGGTCAACCGCAGCCGAGTCTGCGGCGCCGGATTCCGCGAGCAGGCTCTGCGCGAAGCTGCGGACCAGGTCGTGGAAGGTGTAGAGGCCGATCTCCGGCTGTTGGAGGAGGCGGACGTCGAGCAGCGCCTCCAGCAGGCCCTCGGCGTCGCGCGCGCTCGTGCCGAGCAGCGCACCGGCGGCGTGGATGTCCATGTCGCTGCCCGGGTGCAGTGCCAGCGTCGAGAACCCGTTCCGGCTCTCCTCGTCCAGGGCCCGGTACGAGAGGCGCAGGGTGGCGGCGACGCTGCGGGCGCCCGAGCTGAGCTCGTCGAGCCTCCGGGTCTCGTCGCGCAGCCGTTCGGCCAGGTACTGGAGGGTCCAGCGCGGGCGGTTGCGCAGCCGCGCGGTGGCGATCCGCAGCGCGAGGGGAAGGTGGCCGCAGAGCTCGGCGAGTTCGGCGGCGGCCTCGGGCTCGGCGGCGACGCGTGCGGCGCCCAGCGTCTCGGCCACCAGCGTCGCGCTGTCCCGGGGCGGCAGCACGCCGACGGAGATCCACCGCGCTCCGTCCAGATCGATCAGGCGGGCCCGGCTGGTGACGATGATCAGGCTGCCGGCCGAGGCGGGCAGCAGCGAGCGGACGGTGGCGGTGTCCGCCGCGTTGTCGAGGAGGATCAGCACCCGCTTGCCGGTCAGGGTGGCGTGCCACAGGGCGGTGCGGGCGGTCACGTCGTCGGGAACGAGGCGGCCCGGCACGCCCAGGGCCCGCAGCAGGCTGTCGAGTGCCGTGCCCACGCTCACCGGCCGCTCGCCCGGTGTGTAACCGCGCAGGTCCAGGTGGAGCCGGCCGTCCGGGTACCCAGGTGCGAGCCGGTGGGCCGCCCGCACCGCGAGGGAGGTCTTGCCGCAGCCGCCCATGCCGTCGATCGCCACGATCCGGGGGCCGTGTCCGCCGCCGTCCATGGCGGCACGCAGGATCCCGGCCAGTTCGCGGTCCCGGCCGGTGAAGTCGGAGAGGTCGTGGGGGAGGGTACTGGGCGGTTCGGCCGGTGGTCCCACGGGTGCGGCCGGGGCGGTTGCCGGCCCGGTCAGCTCCGGGCTCTCCCGGAGGATTCCCTCGTACAGCCTGGTCAGGTGGGGGCCGGGATCGATGCCCAGCTCCTCGACGAGGAGCCCGCGCACCCTGCCGTACTCCTCCAGGGCCTCGGCCTGCCGCCCCGACCGGTACAGGGCGATCATCAACTGCCCGCGCAGGGACTCGCGCAGCGGGTTCCGGCGGACCAGTTCGCTGAGTTCGACGACGAGTCCGGCGGCCTCGCCGAGGCTCAGGCGGAGTTCACAGAGCTGTTCCGCCGCGATCAGCCGGCGCTCCTCGATAGACGCGGACGCGGCCTCGATGACCGGACCGCCGCCGCCGGACAGAACGGGCCCCCGCCACAGGGCGAGGGCGCCGCGCAAGGTCTCCGCGGCCTCGGCCGTGCGGCCTTCGGAAGCCGTCTGTCCGGCTTTCCTCATCAGCAGGCCGAATTCGGTCAGGTCGATGTCGCACTGCCCGTCCGCGACGCGATAGCCGGGCCCGTCGGTGAGCAGTACGCGGGCGCCGCCGGGTATCCGCCGGCGGAGATCGGCGACCGCCTTGCGTACTTGGTGCGGCGCGGTCGGCGGCGGTTGCGAGTCCCAGGCCGCCTCGATCAGACGGGAGACCGGAAACACTCTTCCGGGCTCCAGGAGCAGCGTGGTCAGCACCCGCTGCTGAATGGTCCCGCCCAGCCGGAGCCGCGTCCCGTTCGACCACCCCTCGATCGGGCCGAGAACGTTGAAGCGCGGCCGAACCACATCCGCTGTTGACACGCGTCCTCCCCGCCGGCTCCGCCCACCTGCCGCTCTGCCCGGGCGCGAGGCGATCGTAGCCCCGGGGAGGAGGCCGCGGTACCGAACCGGGAACGCTTCGGGAACGGCTCGCGGGAAGCTGCTCGTGGACGCCGGACCCTCGCCGTCACGGGGGTGCGGAGCGTGAACGAGCCCGAGGGGCCCCGGTCCGGGGCGCGTTCCGGACGGTCCTTGGACGCCGGGCAGCCGGCTCTCGCCCCTTCTGATCGTGTGGACCCGAGGAGACGATGATGAATTCCCAGCCCGCGCACGGGCCCGACGTTCCGCCGCGGAACGCGCGCGGCGCTCCCCGGTACCGGCTGCGGGCCGTCGGCGCGCACACCTGCGGCCGGGGCGCGTCATGAACACCCGGCAGGCCGCGCGCGACGCCGGCCCGGAGCAGGCGGTGGCGCCGCGCGGCGGGCTGCGGGGCAACCGCGACTTCCGGCTGTTGTGGACGGGCGAGACGACCAACCGCGTCGGCATCAACATCACCGCTGTCGGCATGCCCCTGCTCGCCTCGGTGACGCTCGACGCGAACGCATTCTCCATGGGCCTGCTGGCCGCCGCCCCCTGGCTGCCCTGGCTGTTGATCGGCCTGCCGGCCGGCGCCTGGGTGGACCGGACGCGACGGCGGCCGGTCATGCAGATCTGCAACCTGGTCCCGCTCGTGCTCCTGGCCACCGTGCCGGCCGCCCACTGGCTCGGCGTGCTCACGATGACCCAACTGCTGCTCGTGGCCCTGGTCAACGGCTTCGCCGCGGTGTTCTTCGGTATCTCGTACAAGGTGTACGTACCCACCGTGGTCGGGCCCGAGGACCTCCAGGAGGCCAACGCCAGACTCCAGGGCAGCGAATCGGTCGCCCAGGTCGCCGGGCTGGGCGGGGGCGGTCTGCTGGCCCAGGCGTTCGGGGCCGCCTCCGGACTCCTGGTCAACTCGGTGACGTTCCTCGTCTGCACGCTCTGCCTGTCCGGCATCCGGAGCGAGGAGCCGGTCCCAAAGAAGCCCGCCGAACGGCCGGCCCTGCTGCCGGACATCAGGGAGGGGCTCCGCTTCGCCTTCAAGGACCCCTACCTGCGCGTCCTCACCCTCTACGGCGCCGCCACCAACCTGCTGCTGACCGGCCAGGCGGCGATCATGCCGCTCTTCGTCCTCCGTGACCTCGGCATGCCCCAGGGCGCCACCGGATGGCTCCTCGCGTCGGGCAGCATCGGCGGCATTCTCGGAGCAGCCTGTGCGAAGCACCTGACCGCGCGGTTCGGATCGGCTCGCGGCCTGCTGGTCGCCACGGTCCTGAGCGCCCCGTTCGCCCTGCTCGTCCCGCTGACCGAGACGGGCTGGAGACTGTCCGCCCTGGTGGCCGGGAGCGCCGTGCTCTCACTCGGCGTCGTCCTGGCCAACGTGATCCAGGGGGCGTTCCGCCAGCGCTACTGCCCGCCCCAGCTGCTCGGCCGTGTCTCGGCCAGCATCTCGTTCGCGAACTTCGGTGCCATTCCCGTCGGTTCACTGACCGGCGGGGCCCTCGGGACGGTCCTCGGCCTGCGGCCCACCCTGTGGGTGCTCACCGCAGGCCTCGCCCTGACTCCGCTGTTCCTCCTGATCGGGCCGCTGCGCGGCAGGCGGGACCTGCCGGCCGCGCCTGCCACGCGGTGAGACCCGGTTCACGCCGAGCCGTTCGCGCCCTCCCCGGGAGGGAGGAGGCCACTCAGCCGATCTCGATGAGCAGATCGCCCGCCTCGACCTGCTGGACCCGGCCGATCGCGAGACGGCGTACGACCCCGGCGGCCTGGGCGGTGATCGACGCCTCCATCTTCATGGCCTCGATGGTGGCGACGGTCTGGCCGGCCGACACCGACGCGCCCTCCTCCACCTGGACGGTGACGACCCCGGCGAACGGCGCCGCGACATGGCCCTCGTTGGAACGGTCCGCCTTCTCGGCGGCCTTGACCTCCGTGGCGACGGACCTGTCCCGCACCGAAACCGGCCGCAACTGGCCGTTGAGGGTGGCCAGTACGCTGCGGAAGCCGCGCTCGTCGGCCTCGGAGATGGCCTCCAGCTCGATCAGCAGGGTGACACCCGGGTCGAGCGTGACCGTGTGCTCGGTCTCCGTCTCCAGCCCGTACAGGAAGTCCTGCGTCGGCAGGACCGAGGTGTCGCCGTACGCCTCGCGGTGGGCCTCGAACTCCTTGGTCGGGCCTGGGAAGAGCAGCCGGTTCAGGGTCGCGCGGGGCGACTTCTCCAGCCCCTCGCGGTCCTCGTCCGAGAGGTGCGGGGTCTCGGCCTTCGTGGGGCGGCCCTTCAGGGCGCGGGTACGGAACGGCTCGGGCCAGCCGCCGGGCGGGTCACCCAGCTCACCGCGCAGGAACCCGATCACGGAGTCCGGTACGTCGAACTTGCCGGGGTCGGACTCGAAGTCGGCCGCCTCGACGCCCGCACCCACCAGGTGCAGGGCCAGATCGCCCACCACCTTGGAGGACGGAGTCACCTTCACCAGCCGGCCGAGCATCCGGTCGGCCGCGGCGTAGCAGTCCTCGATCAGCTCGAAGCGGTCGCCCAGGCCGAGGGCGATCGCCTGCTGGCGCAGGTTGGAGAGCTGCCCGCCGGGGATCTCGTGGTGGTAGATCCGGCCGGTGGGCGAGGCGAGACCGGACTCGAAGGGTGCGTAGACCTTGCGGGTCGCCTCCCAGTACGGCTCCAGGTCGCCGACCGCCTGAAGCGAAAGACCGGTCGCACGCTCGGTGTGGTCGGTGGCCGCCACCAGGGCCGACAGCGGCGGCTGGCTGGTCGTGCCGGCCATCGAGGCGACCGCCGCGTCCACCGCGTCCACGCCCGCGTCGATGGCGGCGATCAGCGTGCCGAGCTGCCCGCCCGCCGTGTCGTGGGTGTGCAGGTGCACCGGCAGGTCGAACCGCTCGCGCAACGCGGTGACCAGGGTGCGGGCGGCCGGCGGGCGCAGCAGCCCGGCCATGTCCTTGATGGCGAGGACATGGGCGCCCGCGTCCACGATCTGCTCCGCGAGGCGCAGGTAGTAGTCCAGCGTGTACAGGCTCTCGCCGGGGTCGGAGAGGTCCGCCGTGTAGCAGAGGGCCACCTCCGCGACGGAGGTGCCGGTGGCGCGCACGGCGTCGATCGCCGGGCGCATCTGGGACACGTCGTTGAGGGCGTCGAAGATCCGGAAGATGTCCATCCCGGCGCCGGCGGCCTCGGCGACGAACGCCTCGGTGACCTCGGTGGGGTAGGGCGTGTAGCCGACCGTGTTGCGGCCCCGCAGCAGCATCTGGGTACAGATGTTGGGCACGGCCTCCCGGATCTTCACCAGCCGCTCCCACGGGTCCTCGGCCAGGAAGCGCAGCGCCACGTCGTAGGTGGCGCCGCCCCAGCATTCGAGGCTCAGCAGCTGCGGGGCGGTCCTGGCCACGTGCGGGGCGACGGCCAGCAGGTCGCGGGTGCGCACCCGGGTGGCCAGCAGCGACTGGTGGGCGTCGCGGAACGTGGTGTCGGTGACGGCTACGGCCGACTGGGCGCGCAGCCCGGCGGCGAAGGCCTCCGGGCCGAGGGCCGCGAGGCGCTGCCGGGAACCGGCGGGCGGCGCCCCGGTCGGCAGGGCCGGCAGCTTGTCGGCCGGGTCGATGACGGACGGGCGGGGCCCGTAGGGCCGGTTGACGGTGGTCTCGGCGAGGTAGCCGAGCATGCGGCTGCCGCGGTCGGCCGAGGGGCGGGCCCGGATCAGCTCCGGGTGCTCCTCGATGAAGCTCGTCGTGATGCGCCCCGCCCGGAAGTCGGGCTGGTCCAGCACGGCGCCCAGGAACGGCAGGTTGGTCGCCACCCCGCGGATACGGAACTCGGCGATGGCCCGGCGCGCCCGGCGGGCCGCGTTGGTGAAGTCGTGTCCGTGGCAGGTGAGCTTGACGAGCATCGAGTCGAAGTGGGCGGACACCTCCGCGCCGGTGTGGACGGTGCCGCCGTCCAGGCGTACGCCGGGCCCGCCGGGGGAGCGGTAGGCGGAGATGGTGCCGGTGTCCGGCCGGAAGCCGTTGGCCGGGTCCTCGGTGGTGATGCGGCACTGCATCGCGGTGCCGTTCAGCGTGATGTCGTCCTGGGAGAGGTGCAGCTCGGGCAGGGTCATGCCGGCGGCGATGCGCAGCTGGGCGATCACCAGGTCGCGGCCGGTGACCTGCTCGGTGACGGTGTGTTCGACCTGGATGCGGGGGTTCATCTCGATGAAGACGTGGTTGCCGCGCTCGTCGACGAGGAACTCGACCGTGCCCGCGTTCACGTAGCCGATGTGGTGGGCGAAGGCGACGGCGTCGGCGCAGATCCGGGCCCGCAGCTCCGGGTCGAGGTTCGGGGCGGGCGCGATCTCGACGACCTTCTGGTGGCGGCGCTGCAACGAGCAGTCCCGCTCGTACAGGTGGACGACGTTGCCCTCGGCGTCGGCGAGGATCTGCACCTCGATGTGGCGGGGGTTGATCACCGCCTGCTCCAGGAAGACCGTCGCGTCGCCGAACGCGGAGCGCGCCTCGCGCATGGCCGCGTCGATCGACTCGCGCAGTTCGCCCGGCGTGGCGACCCGGCGCATGCCGCGTCCGCCGCCGCCCGCGACGGCCTTGACGAAGACGGGGAAGCCGATGCCGTCGGCCGCGGCGACGAGCGCGTCGACGTCCTCGGAGGGCTCGGACGACTTCAGCACCGGTACGCCGGCCTCACGGGCGGCGGCGACCGCGCGGGACTTGTTCCCCGTCAGGTTCAGCACCGGGGCGGGCGGTCCGACGAACGTGATGCCGGCCTCGGAGCAGGCGGCGGCGAGGTCCGGGTTCTCCGACAGGAAGCCGTAGCCGGGGTAGATCGCGTCGGCGCCCGCCTTCCGGGCCGCCTTGACGACCTCGTCGACCGAGAGGTAGGCGCGCACCGGATGTCCGGGCTCCCCGATCCGGTACGCCTCGTCGGCCTTCGCCCGGTGGAGTGAGTTGCGGTCCTCGTGGGGATACACCGCCACCGTGGAGATCCCGAGCTCGAACGCCGCGCGGAACGCGCGGATCGCGATCTCACCACGGTTGGCGACCAATACCTTGTCGAACATCAAACTCCCCAGTCGTGTCACGAGCGCGTGGCGTCAGGACGGGCGATGTCGCACGGGTGCACCGTTCGGTGTCCCGTGGTCACTCGGCTGCGGCGAACCTCTCCGTGCCCTTTCGGGCCCGAAGCGTTCGACACCGTACCGGAGACCTACCCACAGTTGGCGGACACACGAGATGGCCTGCGTCACGTGCCGAGTGTCCCGCGATCGCCCGGTTCATGGAGGTTCGCCGGGACCGGCCTGCCGACTTCGAGGTGCCCGTGGGGTTGCCGACCCCGGGACCTCTGCTCGTGCTCACCCGGGTTCGCCGGCCGCCTTCGCGGCGAGGTAGCGGGCGGGGAACTCGCCACCGCCGTGTACCGCCAGGTCCGCCCCGTTGACGTATCCGGACAGCTCGCTCGCGAGGAAGAGGCAGGCGCGGGCGACGTCCTCGGGCACGGCCATCCGGCCCATCGGGACGACGCCCGCCACCGAGGCACCGCCGTCCGCGCCGTAGACCGAGGCCGCGCTCGGGGTGCGGACCAGCCCCGTGGTGATGTGGTTGACCCGTACCGAGGGCGCCCACTCCAGGGCCAGCGCCCTGGTGAGTGCCAGGAGACCGGCCTTGGCGGCGGTGTACGCGGCCGTGCCGGGCTGCGGGTCATGGGCGGCGACGCTGCCGATGTTGATGATCGAACCGCCGCCGTTCCGGGCCCGCATGACGCGGTTGGCGGCCTGCGCCACGTAGAACGGCGCGAGGAGGTTGAGCGCGACGACCTTCTCGACGAAGCGCGGTGAGACGGTGGCCGCGTCGGCGTCCGGGGAGCCGCCCGCGTTGTTGACGAGTACGTCGAGCCGCCCGAAGCGTTCCACCGCGGTGTCCACCAACGAGGCCGCCGCCGCCGGGTCGCGCACGTCGGCGGCGACGAAGACGGCCTCCCGGCCCCCGGCCGACGGCAGGGAGTCCGGGGCGGTACGGCCGCAGACCACCACGTCGGCCCCGGCCCCCAGGAACGCCCCGGCGATGGCGGCCCCGATGCCCTTGGTGCCGCCGGTGACCAGCACCACGCGCCCGGTGAACGCCGGAGGAGTGTCGATGTGCATGACGTCGGTGCCTCTCTCTGTGAGTGTGCCGGTGCGCCGTTCAGTGCCCTGCGTACGCCGCCGGGCCGACGCGGCGCGGTCAGCCGGCCAGCACCCGGGCCCGGCACGCGGCCGGGGTGCCCCAGGCGTCGCGCAGCGGCCGGGCCTTGCGGATCCACAGGGACAGGTCGAGCTCGTCGGTGTAGCCCACCGCCCCGTGCAACTGGAGGGCGGTGCGAGCCGCCCGGTACGCGGCCTCGCCGGCCGTGACCTTGGCCGCGGCGACCTCCTGCCCCGCCCCGGCGTCGCCGGCGGCGAGCGCCAGCGCGGCGCTGTGCACCAGCGGTTCGGTGAACTCCAGGGCCAGCAGGGTGTCCGCCAGCCGGTGCTTGACCGCCTGGAAGGAGCCGATCGCCACGCCGAACTGGGTGCGCCGGGTGACGTGGGCGACGGTACGGGCGAGCAGGGTGCGGCCGACCCCGAGCGCCTGGGCCGCCGTGGCGAGCGCGGCGACATCGGCCGCGTACGTCGCTGCGGCGGTCACCGCCGGCCCCCGGGCGACGACCGCGCCGCCGGACGGGCGCGAGAGCCGCCGCGCCGGATCGGCCGACGGCAGCACGGGGCCGGGCCCGGCGGCGACGCGCAGGGTGTCGCCGTCCACCACGAACACCGCGTCGGCCACGTCGCCGTCCAGGGCGTACGGGCCGAAGGAGGTCACACAGAGCGAGGCGAGGGACTTGCCCGAGGCGATGGCGGGCAGCCGGGCGGCGGCCGTGTCCGCGTCCCCGAGCCGGTCCAGCAGGGCGGCCGCGGCCACCGTCTCGACCAGTGGCCCGGGAACCGCGTGGCGCCCCAGCACCTCGAAGGCGACGGTGAGTTCGACGGGCAGGGGGCCGAAGCCCTCGTGCTCCCGGGGGACCGCGAGCGCGAACACCCCGGCCTCGGCCAGCCCGGCCCAGAGCGCCCGCCCCGGGCCGTGGTCGCCCTCGCCCCAGGACCGGACCGCGGCCGGGGTGTCGCCGGAGGTGAGCAGGGCGTCGAGGGAGCGGGCGAACTCCCGCTGCTCGGCGTCGGGGAAGAAGCGCATCACCGGCGTCCCTTCGGCAGGCCGAGCAGCCGCTCGGCGATGATGTCGCGCTGGATCTCGTTGGTGCCCGCGTACACGGGACCGGCCAGGGCGAAGGTGTAGCCCTCGGCCCAGGCCCCGCCGGCGGGCGACTCGGCCGCGTGGTCGGCGAGTTCGCCGTACGGGCCGAGCAGGTCGAGCGCCGTCTCGTGCAGAGAGATGTCCAGTTCGGACCAGTAGATCTTGTTGAGGCTGGAGGCGGCCCCGGCGGGCCCGCCCTCGTCGTGCAGTACGTGGGAGGCACCCCGGTAGGAGAACAGCCGGTAGGCGCGGGCCCCGATCACGGCATCGGCCACCCGGTCGCGCAGCGCCGTGTCGGCCGGGTCGCCGTGTTCGCGCCACAGGGCGGTGAGCCGGTCCGCGGCGGCCGTGAACCGGCCCGGACTGCGCAGGGTGAGTCCGCGTTCGTTCCCGGTGGTGCTCATCGCGACCCGCCAGCCCTGACCGGGCTCACCGATGACGTCCTCGTCCGGGACGAACACCTCGTCCAGGAAGAGTTCGGCGAAGGCGGGCTTCCCGTCGAGCCGCCCGATGGGCCGCACGGTGACCCCGTCGGCGTCCAGCGGGAACATCAGATACGTCAGACCCCGGTGGGGCCGGTCCGCGTCCGGGTCGCTGCGGAACAGGCCGAAGGCGCTGTCCGCGAAAGCGGCCCGCGAGGACCAGGTCTTCTGGCCGCTGAGCAGCCAGCCGCCCTCGGTGCGTACGGCCTTCGAGCGCAGCGAGGCCAGGTCCGATCCGGCCTCCGGCTCCGACCAGGCCTGCGCCCAGACGACCTCGCCGCGTGCCATCGCCGGCAGGATCCGGGCCCGCTGCTCGGCGGTGCCGTTCTCGAAGAGGGTGGGGGCCAGCAGGCTGATGCCGTTCTGGCTGACCCGGCCGGGCGCGCCGGCCGCGTAGTACTCCTCCTCGAAGACCAGCCAGCGCAGCAGCGAACCGCCGCGCCCGCCGAACTCCTCGGGCCAGGACACCGCCGACCAGCGATCGGCGGCCAGGGTCGCCTCCCACTCCCGGTGGGCGGCGAATCCGGCGGCGGTCTCCAGGGACGGCAGGGGAGCGGCCGGTACGTGGGCGGCGAGCCAGTCGCGCACCTCGGTCCTGAACTCCTCGTCGCCCGCATCGAAATCGAGGTCCATCAGGCACCCGCCTCCTTCATCGCCCGGATGTCCATGCCGCCCAGCGCGTCGGGCGCGGTCTCGGCGTTGTGGGCGTGCGCCAGGTGGTGCAGGCCGAAGACCGAGTCCATCCCGGCGTGCATGCCCTGCAGATCCTCGGCCTGGTTGACGGCGCGCTTGGTCAGGGCGAGGCCCAGGCGTGGCATCTCGGAGATCCGCAGCGCCAGGTCGCGGGTGCGCTCGGGCAACTCCGCCCTGGGCACCACCCGGTTGACCATCCCGATCTCGTACGCGCGCCGCGCGCTCATCCGGTCGCCGGTGTAGAGGAACTCCTTGGCGATCCGGGGCGGCATCACCCAGGGGTGCGCGAAGTACTCGACACCCGGGATGCCCATGCGGACCACCGGATCGGCGAAGAACGCGTCCTGCGACGCCACGATCAGATCGCACACCCAGGCCAGCATCAGGCCGCCCGCCACACACGCGCCCTGGACGGACGCGATGACCGGCTTCGGCAGCTCCCGCCACCGCCGGCACATCCCCAGATACACCTCGGACTCGCGGGCGAAGCGGCTCTCCGCGCCCGCCCTGTCCGAGTGGTCCCACCAGAGTCCGGCCCGGCGTTCGAAGGGGAGATGGGCGTCCCGCTCCGGGGTGCCGATGTCGTGGCCGGCGGAGAAGTGCTTGCCCGCTCCGGCCAGTACGACGGTCTTCACCTCGCTGTCGTCGGCCGCGCGGTAGAACGCCCGGTCCAGGGCGTAGGTCATCGCGGAGTTCTGCGCGTTGCGGTAGTCGGGCCGGTTCATGGTCACCGTGGCGACGGGGCCCTGCTTCTCGTAGCGCACCGGTTCGTCGTGGGCAGCGGACATCGGCTCCTCCTTCCCTAACAAGTGTTTGGTAGATTAACGTACCCCCATGAGCAGCGTCGAGGAGTTCCGCGCCCGGATCCGTGGCCGGCCGCAGACCTCACCGCCGGAGCCGGGGAGCTCCAACGAGAGCCGGCTCGACACCATCGCCGAGCGCGTCCTCGGCCTGCCCGAGGGGATCCGCCCGTGACCACCCAGCCGTCCTATGTAGCAGGGCACTCCCTCCTGGCCGGACGCACCGCCGTGATCACCGCCGCCGCGGGCGCCGGGATCGGCGGGGCGACGGCCCGCAGGTTCCTGGAGGAGGGCGCCCGGATCGTCATCGGTGACGCCCACGCCCGCAGACTGGGGGAGAGTGCCGCCGCCCTGGCCGAGGAGTTCGGCGACGGAAACGTCGCCGCCCTGCCCTGCGACGTCACCGACCAGGCACAGGTCGACGCCCTGTTCGCGTTCGCCGCCGAGCGCCACGGCGGCCTCGACATCGTCGTCAACAACGCGGGACTCGGCGGCACCGCCGACCTCGTCGACATGAGCGACGAGCAGTGGTCGAAGGTCCTCGATGTCACCCTGAACGGCACCTTCCGCTGCACCCGCGCCGCCCTGCGCCACTTCAAGGACCGGGCGGGCGGCGGCATCGTCGTCAACAACGCCTCCGTCGTCGGCTGGCGCGCCCAGCGCGGCCAGGCCCACTACGCCGCCGCGAAGGCCGGCGTGATGGCCCTGACCCGGTGCGCGGCCCTGGAGGCCACCGACTACGGCGTACGCGTCAACGCCGTCGCCCCGAGCCTGGCCATGCACCCGCACCTGGTGAAGGTCACCACCCCCGAACTGCTGGCCGAACTCACCGAACGCGAGGCCTTCGGCCGGTACGCCGAACCCTGGGAGGTCGCCAACGTCATCGTCTTCCTGGCCAGCGGCTACTCCTCGTACATGACGGGGGAGACCGTCTCCGTCAGCAGCCAGAGGGCGTGAGCGCCATCGCCCAGAACGCCAACGCCGAACGGCGCGCCGAACTCCTGGCGACCGCCGCCGAGGTGTTCGCGGCCCTGGGCTACAGCGCCACCACCGTCCGCCGCATCGCGGAAGAGGCGGGGCTGCTCGCGGGCAGCCTCTACTACCACTTCGACTCCAAGGAGTCGATGCTGGACGAGATCCTCTCCGCCTTCCTGGACGAGCTGTGGGCGGGCTACGGCAGCGTCCTCGCCGCCGGCCTCGGGCCCGAGGCGACCATCGAGGCGCTCGTCACCCAGTCCTTCCGGCAGATCGACCGGCACCGCCCTGCGGTCGCCATCTACCAGAAGGAGTCCGGACAACTCTCCGCCCAGCCCCGCTTCGCCTACCTCACCGGCTCCCGGGCGAAGTTCGAGGACGCCTGGCTGCGGACCCTGGAACGCGGCGTGGCCGAGCACGCCTTCCGCGGCGACCTGGACGTCAGGCTCGTCCACCGCTTCGTCCGCGACACCGTCTGGGTCGCCGCCTCCTGGTACCGGCCGGGCGGCACCCACAGCCCGGAGGAGATCGCCCGCCAGTACCTGTCCATGGTCCTGGACGGCATCACACCCCGTACCTGACAACCCACCGTCCTCCCGAACGAAGGAGCAGTCATGGCCGAGGCCTACATCGTCGACGCGGTACGCACCCCGGTCGGCCGGCGCAAGGGGGGACTGTCCGCCGTCCACCCCGCCGACCTCGGGGCGCACGTCATCAAGGCCCTGATCGAGCGCAGCGGAGTCGACCCGGCGGCCGTGGAGGACGTCGTCTTCGGCTGCCTGGACACCGTCGGCCCGCAGGCCGGGGACATCGCCCGGACCGCGTGGCTCGCCGCGGGCCTGCCCGAGGAAGTGCCCGGCACCACCGTCGACCGGCAGTGCGGCTCCTCCCAGCAGGCCGTCCACTTCGCCGCCCAGGGCGTGCTGTCCGGCACCCAGGACCTGGTCGTCGCGGGCGGCACCCAGAACATGTCGATGATCCCCATCGCCTACGCCGGCCGCCGGGCCGCCGAACCCCTGGGGCTCACCGACGGCCCGTACGCGGGCTCCGTGGGCTGGCGCGCCCGCTACGGCGACGCGCCCGTCAACCAGTTCCACGGCGCCGAACTCATCGCCGAGAAGTGGGGGATCAGCCGCCTGGACATGGAGGAGTTCGCCCTGCGCTCGCACCGGCGGGCCCTGCACGCCATCGACGAGGGCCGCTTCGACCGCGAGACCGTCGCCTACGGGGACGTCCGGGTCGACGAGGGGCCGCGCCGTGACACCTCGCTGGAGAAGATGGCCGGTCTCAAGCCGGTCGTCGAGGGCGGCAGGCTGACCGCCGGGGTCTCCTCGCAGGTCTCCGACGGTGCCTCGGCGCTGCTCATCGCCTCGGAGCGGGCCGTCGCCGAGCACGGCCTGACCCCCCGGGCCCGCGTGCACCACCTCTCGGTGCGCGGCGAGGACCCCATCCGGATGCTCTCGGCGCCGATCCCGGCGACGGCGTACGCCCTGAAGAAGGCCGGCATGTCCATCGGCGACATGGACCTGATCGAGATCAACGAGGCGTTCGCCCCGGTCGTCCTGGCCTGGCTGAAGGAGACCGGCGCCGACCCGGACAAGGTCAACGTCAACGGCGGCGCCATCGCGCTCGGCCACCCGCTCGGCGCCACCGGCACCAAACTGATGACGACCCTGCTGCACGAACTGGAGCGCACCGGCGGCCGTTACGGCCTGCAGACCATGTGCGAGGGCGGCGGCCAGGCCAATGTGACGATCATCGAGCGCCTCTGACGGACCTGACGAACCGGTGGTGCGGGCTGCCGCTGTCGTTCCACCGGTGCGTCCCGGCCGGGCCCGGTGCCTCAGCGAGCCGTCCCGTCCGGGATCGTCGGCAGGACCTCCTCCGCGATGTCGAGGAGGGCGCCGTCGTCGGGGAAGGCTCCGGACTGGCTCCATACGGTGATGTCGTAGTAGCCGCCCTTGTCCTTCCGGTCGAGAGCCACGGACAGCGTCCTGGCGACGGGGCCTTCCTCGGCGGGCGCGGTGGAACCCTTGCTGCCCATGCTGAACTCGAACTGCATGGTGCGCTCGGAGGAGAAGACCGCGGGCCTGCCGAGAATCGTGTCCGTCCTGATGTTCTCGCCGCCCGTCCTCATCATCTTCACGTACTGGGCGATCGACAGGTGGTTGTACGTGGCCGAGAGGTTCACGGTGTACGTGTCGAACTGGACCCGGGCTTCGGGCTCGGCGACCTTCCCGGCGGTCAGGGCCGCGGTACCGCTGGAACCGGAGGCCGAGGTCGCCGTCTCGTCGGGCGTTCCGACGAGCTGTGCCAGGTCGGGACGGTTGAGTGCCTTGCACAGTTCGTCACCGGTCACGGCCTTCGGCGTCCTGGCGTACGCCTTCGGCAGCTTCTCGTCTTCGCTGCCCGGACAGGAGACGGGTGCACGGGTGCTGTCGCCGCCGCCCTCTGTCAACTGGGGAACCACCCACACCGCTGCCGCGAGTGCCCCGAGCAGGCCCACGGCGGCGAAGGCCTGCCCCCAGGGGTTGGGCTCCTTCGCCGGCGTCGCAGGCACGGTTGCGGGCTGCGGCTGTGTCTGCGTCTGAGCCGGCATCAGTACCTGCGGCTGTGCCTGTGCCTGTGCCTGCGGTGCGTTGCCGTCCGCACCCGCCGCTTCCCCGGCCGCGGGTACCGGCTGGTTCAGGCTCCGGCGTGCGCGCAGCACGCGGACCACCTCGTGGACGCGGACCGCGGTGACCGCGAGGAGGACCGCGCCCAGACCGGCCGGGATCCACTCCTGATCGCGGATGGCGGCATAGATGAGGCCTACGCCGAAGGCGGACCCGACCAGGATGAATATGGGCTCGCGGATCCAGAAGGGCAGGACGCGAAGGATTAGACCGAGCATTCGGTGATCTCACCAGAGCAGGTCGGCGACCGCTGTGATGGAAGCCACAATTCCGGGCAGGTGCAGGCCTTTGCTGTGAACTGTTATCCGAGGTCAGGCCCGCAACACGCCAGTTCGCTCCTCCCGGGGCCCATGAGTCCCGTACCGGCCCCTGCGCCCGTCCGTACATCAGGGGCCCGGGTCCGCCCCCGGCAGCGACTTCAGCGTCGTCCGCGCCTCATCCATGATCCGCTCGACCAGCTCCGCACAGGACGGCAGATCGTCGATCAGACCCGCCACCTGCCCCGAAGCCATCACCCCGATGTCGGTGCGGCCCTCGACCATCGAGGCCTTGAGCAGCATCGGTGTGTTGGCGGCCAGCAGCACCTGGCTCCAGGTCAGTTCCCTGCCGTGTTTCATCGCCAGCCCGTCGCGGACCAGAGCGCGCCGGCTCGCGCCGGTCTCCTTCCGGAAGGCCGAGGCGTGCCGGACCGCCGCCAGCAGGGAGGCCGCCCGTCCGGACCGCTCCAGCGTGTCGACCATCTCCGTGCGCAGCATCCGGTGCGGCAGGCCGTCGACCCGGTCGGTGACCGTGACGTCCTTGACGGTGGCGGCCAGGTACCTGGCCTTCACCGCCGCCGGGACGGTGCTGTCGGAGGTCAGCAGGAAGCGCGTCCCCATCCCGATCCCCGCCGCCCCGTAGGCGAGCGCGGCGACCAGACCGCGGCCGTCGTGGAAGCCGCCCGCCGCGACGACCGGGATGTCCACCGCGTCCACGACCTGGGGGAGCAGCACGGTGGTGGCCACTTCGCCCGTGTGGCCGCCGCCCTCGCCGCCCTGCACCATCACCGCGTCGGCGCCCCACGCGGCGACCTTCTCCGCGTGCCGCCGGGCGCCCACGGACGGGATGACGACGACGCCCGCGTCCTTGAGCCGCGCGATCAGCTCCTTCGACGGGGCGAGCGCGAACGACGCCACCCGCACCCCCTCCTCGATCATGATCCGTACCCGCTCGGCCGCGTCGCCCGCGTCCGCGCGCAGATTGACGCCGAACGGCGCGTCCGTACGGGACTTGACCTCGCGCACCGCCGCGCGCAGCTGCTCGGCGGTCATCGTCGCGGAGGCCAGGATGCCGAGCGCCCCGGCGTTCGCGGAGGCGGACACCAGCCGGGGGCCGGCCACCCACCCCATGCCGGTCTGCACGAGCGGATACCGCACCCCGGTCAGCTCGGTGAGCGCGGTCGGCAGCGGCGAGGGGCCCGTCATGCCGGGACCTCGCGCTCGCGCAGCCCCTTCGGGTCGATGACCTCGCGGATCAGCCGGAGTTCCGCCTCCGAGGGGTCCCGGGTGAACGGCACCTCGTCGGGGATCGTGAGGGCGAAGCCGGTGGCCCCGGTGACCTCCTGGATGCCCACCCCGGGGTGCAGGGAGCGCAGCCGCATGGTGCGGTCGGGCGTCTCGAAGTCGAAGACGCCGAGATTGCTGATGACTTCGGGGATGCGGTGGTAGCGGGTCGCGGAGGGTCCGGCCGCCGCCGCCCGCTCGTACCCGACCCCGCTGACCATGTCGACGTGCTCGACGAACACCCGGGAGGAGTGCTTGGGCACCCAGTAACTCGTCGGGTTGTTGAGGGTGTTGACCGGGGCGCCGCGTACTCCGAGCAGCTGCCGTGCGGGCTTGGCCCAGGGGCCGATGCAGGAGATGTTCTGGTTGCCGTGCCGGTCGATCTGGCTGGCGCCCATCATCACGTGCCGGCGGCCGGTCGCGGTGAGCGTCAGGTGCTGACGGAACGGCAGCCAGCCCTCGATGCTCGCCGCCCGCGCCCCCAGCGCGGGGGTGTCACCGGTCAGCAGCGCCTCCCCGTCGGTCAGCATGAGACCGGGTGAGAAGGTGAGCCTGGCCAGCCGCGCGCCGATGGCCGGGACAGTGCCCATCGGGCTGGCGAGGATCTCGCCGGCGTCCCGCCACGCCTCGGCGCAGGCCACCACGCAGTACTCCGCGCGACTCGCCACCGCGCTCCCGGTGGACTCGGTGCCGCTCATGCTTCCTCCTGGTGGAACGCGGTGACGGCGGCCTGGTAGGCGGCCTCGTCGCCGGACAGGAACCGTTCGGCGAAGGCGGGCCACGCCTCGGGGTCGCGGGCGGCCCGGACGTAGGCGCGCTGGAAGCTCTCGTCCCGGTCGTGGTCGGGCACGCAGGAGGTGAAGTGCGCGCCGTTCGGTGTCTCGACGACCCCGTCCACGAACAGCCGCTTGACCAGCAGCGTCTGCGGCCCGTGCTCCTTGAGCAGGTCCGCCGTCTCCACGATCCGCTCGCAGGAGAGGTAGCTGTGGTCGGCGGCCTCGCAGAACAGGTCGTCGAAGTACGGGTCCGGGCCCAGGTACTGGCCGTTGCCCCGAACGTCCGCGCGGTTCAGATGGACCAGGGCGGCATCCAGGCGCAGGGCCGGTGCCGCGACCAGCGTCTCCCCGTCCTCGTACGGCGAAGTGACCGTGCGCAGAGCGGGGTTGACCGTCATCAGGTCCGAGCCGAGACCAGCTCGCACCGGCATGAACGGCAGCCGCTGTGCGCCCGCCGTCAGCCCCCACATCATCATCGCCTCGTCGAGCTCGACCATTTCGAACGCGCCGCGCTGCCGGGCGGCGGTGAAGTGCGGCTCCAGCGGTATGGAGTCGAGCGTCCCGAACGCCGCGACCAGCTTGCGGATCTTCCCCGCGGCGGCGAGCAGCCCGACATCGGGCCCGCCGTACGACACCACGGTCAGATCGGTGACGTCCGAACGCAGCAGCGCCCGCACCAGGGCCATCGGCTTGCGGCGCGATCCCCAGCCGCCGATCCCGAGCGTCATCCCGCTCTCCAGCCGGCCGACGACGTCGTCGGCCGTCATCGTCTTGTCGTGTGTCACGTCTGCTGCTCCTTGTCCGTGCCGAAGGTGTCGCGCACGCGGTCGGCGACGCCACTGAGGTTGGCCTCGAAGGTGAAGCCCTGCTCGAAGCGGTAGCTGCGGCGTACGTCGACCGGGTCGATGCCGTTGATGGCCGCCTTGGCCAGCCGGATCAGGTATCCGTCCTTCGCGGCGATCTCCCCGGCCAGCTCCAGTGCGGCCCGGGACAGCTCGTCACGCGGGACGACGCGCCAGACCGAGCCGTGCCCTTGCAGCTCCTGGGCCGTGACGGTGCGCGAGGTGTAGTACAGGGTCCGCATCAGATGCTGCGGTACCAGCCGGGCCAGATGTGTGGCCGCGCCGAGCGCACCCCGGTCCAGCTCCGGCAGGCCGAACATGGCGTCGTCGCTGGCCACGATCGCGTCCGCGTTGCCCACCAGGCCGATGCCGCCGCCGAGGCAGAAGCCGTGTACGGCGGCGACCACCGGCACCTCGCACTCGTAGACCGCCGCGAACGCCTCGAAGCAGCCCCGGTTGGCGCCGATCAGTGCCTCCGGCCCGTCCGTGCGCTGCATCTCCTTGATGTCCACGCCCGCGTTGAAGCCTCGGCCCTCGGCGGTGAGCACCACGCAGCGGACCTCCGGGTCGGCCCCGGCGGCGCGCAGGGCGGCGGCGAGGTCGTACCAGCCCTGTACGGGCAGGGCGTTGACCGGGGGGAAGTCCACGGTGACGACGGCGACGCCCTCTTGCGGGGCGGAGGTGGAGACACCCATGAGCAGATCAGCTACCTTTCCACCAAACGTTTGTTAGATTAAACGTAGCAGTGATACGGGCGCCGTGGGAGAGCGCCGGTCCCACCCGCCGGTCGCCGCGCCTCGTCCTTTGCCGCTTCGCCTCCTCGCCCCGCGCCTCTCTCCTTCCCGTCGTCCCTCGTCCCTCGAAAGGACACTCGTCATGACCTCATCGACAGCCCTGTGCGCCGGTCGCGTCGCCGTCGTCACCGGCGCGGGCCGCGGACTCGGCCGCGCCCACGCCCTGGCCTTCGCAGCCGAGGGCGCGAAAGTCGTCGTCAACGACCTCGGCGTGGGCCTCGACGGCTCCGGCGCGGCCACCGGCCCCGCCCAGCAGGTCGTCGAGGAGATCCGCGCGGCCGGCGGCGAGGCCGTCGCACACGGCGGGGACGTAGCCACCGCCGACGGCGCGGCCTCCCTCGTCGCGACCGCCCTCGACTCCTTCGGCCGCCTCGACACCCTGGTCAACAACGCCGGATTCCTCCGGGACCGGATGCTGGTGAACCTGGACGAGGACGACTGGGACGCGGTGACCCGCGTCCACCTCAGGGGCCACTTCCTGCCGCTCAAGCACGCGGCGGCGCACTGGCGCGCCGAGGCGAAGGCGGGCCGGGTACCTGCGGCGAGGGTCGTCAACACCGGTTCCGGGGCAGGGCTGCTGGGCAGTGTCGGCCAGGGCGGCTACTCCGCCGCCAAGGCCGGGATCATCGCCCTGACCCTGGTGGCCGCCGCCGAGATGGGCCGCTACGGGGTGCAGGCCAACGCCATCGCCCCGGCCGCCCGGACCAGGATGACCGAGGACGCCTTCGCCGAGACCATGGCGGCGCCCGCCGGGGGAGGGTTCGACGCGATGGCCCCGGAGAACGTCTCGCCGCTCGTCGTCTGGCTCGGGTCCGACGCGTGCGCCGGGGTCAGCGGCCGGGTCTTCGAGGCCGAGGCCGGCCGCATCACCGTGATGGAGGGCTGGCGGCCCGGCCCCACCGCGGACAAGGGCGCCCGCTGGAGTCCGGCCGAGGCGGGGGCGGCCGCGTCCGGACTGCTCGCGGCCGCCGGGACACCGCAGCCGGTGTATGGGGCGCGCTGACGGAGATCGGCCGGGCCTGCTCGGAAGCCGCGTTCAGGCGGAGTGGACGAGCGCGCCCCCGACATAGGTGCGCAGGACCCGCGCCCCGGCGATCTCCTCCGGTGGCGCGGTGAGGATGTCGCGGTCCAGGACCACCAGATCGGCCAGGTTGCCGGGGAGCAGACTGCCCGCGTCGTCCACCCCGTTCACATGGGCACTGCCCGCGGTGTATGCGGCGACGGCCGTCGCCGGGTCCAGACGCTGCTCGGGGAGGAAGACCCGGCTGTCGGTGGCCCCGGGCTCCCTCCGGTTGACCGCGACATGGATGCCCTGGACCGGGTCCGGGCTGCTGACCGGCCAGTCGCTGCCCGCGGCGAGGGTGGCGCCCGCGCGCAGCAGGTCCCCGAACGGGTACTGCCAGGCGGCGCGTTCGGGCCCGAGGAACGGGATGGTGAGCTCGTCCATCTGCGGTTCGTGGGCGGCCCACAGCGGCTGGATGTTGGCGATGGCGCCGAGCCGGGCGAAGCGCCCGATGTCGTCGGGGTGCACGACCTGGAGATGGGCCAGATGGTGGCGGTTCCCGCGGTGTCCGTTGGCCTCGACGGCGGCCTCCACCGCGTCCAGCGCATCCCGGACGGCCCGGTCGCCGAGCGCGTGGAAGTGCACCTGGAAGCCGAGGTCGTCGAGCCGGGTGACATGGCCGCGCAGGGCTTCCGGGTCGACGAAGCTCAGACCGCTGTTGGTGGTGGCGCAGCCGCAGCCGTCGAGGTACGGGGAGGTCATCGCGGCGGTGAAGTTCTCCGCGATGCCGTCCAGCATGATCTTCACCGAGCCGGCCCGGAACCGTCCGTGGCTCAGCTCCTCGCGCCGCGCGACCAGTTCGTCGATCTGCTCGGCCCCGCGTTCGCGGTCCCACCACATCGCGCCGGTGACCCGCGCGGTGAGTGAGCCGTCGCGGGCGGCGGTCACATAGGCGTCCGACGGATCGGCGTTGCCGCTGAACACGCCGAGCAGGGCGTCCTGCCAGCCGGTGACACCGAGGGAGTGCAGCAGCTCCTGCGAACGCAGCAGCCCCGCCAGCCGGTCCGTCGGGGTGGTCGGCGGCACCAGCCGGGCGACCAGTGCCTGCGCACCCTCCTGGAGGACACCGCCGGGCCCGCCTCCCGGTTCCCGCTCGATGCGGCCGTCGGCGGGATCGGGGGTGGCGGCGGTGATGCCGGCCAGTTCGAGGGCCCGGGTGTTGGCCCAGGCGCCGTGGTGGTCGCGGTTCGACAGCAGGACCGGACGGTCGGGGACCACGGAGTCGAGCGACTGCCGGGTGGGCAGCCCGCCGTCGAAGCTCTCCAGCGACCACCCGCCTCCGGTGATCCACGCACGCTCCGGATGGGCGTCCGCGTAGGCCCTGATCCGGGTCAGGTACTCAGCCGCGCCGACCGTGCCGGTCAGATCGCACTCGGCCAGCTCGACGCCGGCGGACACCGGGTGGATGTGGGCGTCCTGGAAGCCGGGGAGCAGCAGCCTTCCGGTGAGGTCGACGACTTCGGTGCGGGGCCCGATGAGTTCGCGGACCTCGTCGTGCCCGACGGCGGTGATGCGGTCACCGGTGACGGCGAGTGAGGTGGCCCGGGTGCGAGCCGGATCGGCGGTGAAGACGGGGCCGCGCGTGAAGACCAGATCGGCCGTGGGCATAAGTGCTCCAGACGTGAGGAGGGGAGAGGGGAGTGGGGAGAGGCCTGGGCCGTCAGGTGTACGACCCGGGCCGGCGGTTCAGAGGGCGGGGACGCTGTTCCCGGGGCGGGCCGCCTCGATCGGCTCGAACGGCTTCGGCGCGCGCGAGGACCGCGGTCATCCGCTCGACCGGTGACAGGCTGCGGTCATGGAAGCGGCGCAGGGCCTCGGCGACCGGCAGACGGGCGAGTTCGGTGAGGTCGCTCATGCTCCGGTCCTTCGCGAGGTGTCGGGGGCGTCCGGGACGTGGGAGACGGCCTGGGCGCCGGCACGGGTGAAATAGGGCGACCGGCGGTGCCGGCGGGCCCACGCGGCGGCCGGCAGGCCGGAGCCGATCATCAGTACCGGGACGAGCAGGGCGAACCAGCCGTTGTCCGCGGAGACCTCGAAATGATCGGTGGAGGTGTAGAAGGTCCAGGTGAGGTAGGCGCCGGTGGCGAGCAGCACCAGCGCGCCCAGCGCCGGCCCGACGACCGCGCGCAGCGACTCCAGGGGCGAGGTGTGCAGCAGATGGCGGAAGCGCACCGCGGCGGCCGTGGCGGTGAGGGCGTAGTAGAGGGCGACGACGATGCCGATCGCGTTGACGGCGGCGAAGATCAGGTCGTTGACGGTGGGGATGACCAGCGACATCGCGGCGAGGAGCAGCGCGATCGCGGTGATCAGCAGGGTTCCGGCGGCGGGGGTTCCGTGCCTGGGGTGCAGGCGCGTCCAGACGGGACCGAGGACGCCGTCGCGGCCCATCGCGTACATCCCGCGGGCGGTGGGGATGACCGAGGCCTGGAGCGAGGCCACCGCGGAGAACATGAGGGCGATGAGCGGCAGCGCGGCCAGTGGCTGCTCGGCGAGCTTCGTGCCGAAGTAGGCGAGCCCCTGGGCGCCGTTGCCGGCCAGTTCGTCCAGCGGCAGGACCCGCTGGAAGGCGGTGCCGGCCAGCAGGAAGAGCAGCAGCATGACGACCAGGGCGATGAACCCGCCGCGGGAGGCGTCGCGCGGGTCGCCGACCTCCTCACCGACGCTGAAGACCGACTCGAAGCCCCAGTAGCAGAAGACCGCGAGCATCATGCCCTGGGCGAGGGCCTCGGCCGAGGGGAGGTCGAACGGGTTGTACCAGGAGAGCGAGAAGGGCTGGTCCCCGGCGAACAGACCGTAGACGCAGAACGCGATCAGCACGCCGTACTCGAAGACCAGCAGGTACTTCTGGAGACGCGCGGCGAGGTCGAGACCGCGCACCGCCACCAGCGAGGCGGCGAGCAGTACGACCATCCCGAGGAGCGTGGACTGCAGGGTCGAGTCCGGGTCGAGCGAGAGCCCGGCCACGCTGTGGACGGTGGCCTGGCGCAGGAGCTGGATGATCGCCGAGCCGGTCACCGTCGTGGTGTACGCCATGAACACGACGGTGCCGACGACGTTGACCCATCCGGTCAGGAAGCCCAGCCAGGGGCTGAAGATCCCGCCGACCCACTTGTAGCTGCTGCCGGCGTTGGGGTCGATGCGGTTGAGCCGCCCGTACCCGCCGGCTATGCCGAGTACGGGCAGGAAGGCCAGCAGCATGATCGCCGGCAGGTGCAGTCCGACGACGCCTGCCATCAGACCGAGCCCGATGCCGATACTGCTGGTCGCCGCCGTGCTCGAAGCGGCGAGGACGACGCCGTCCACGACGCCTATGGACTTCCGCATCGCGGTCCGGGGCGCCTTGGCGGCACTGCCCGGCCCGGGGTTCGCATTGTTCACTGCTGCTGCCAACGGATCGTCGCCTTGCCTGGGGAAGGGAGCTGGAGAGCCTGGATGGCGAGTCATGAAACCCGCCGTCTCCTTCACAGGTCAATGGTGTTGTCATAAGATCGGATCATGGTTGAACGGGTGGTTCCGGAGCCGCAGCGGCGGCGCAGACGGCCGACGAAGCAGGGCACCGTGCTGTCCGAACAGGTCATCGTGGAGACGGCGCTGCGCCTGGTCGGGCAGCACGGCGCGGACGCGCTGACGGTCCGCCGGCTGGGCGGGGCACTGGGCGCCGACCCCAGCGCGCTCTACCGGTACTTCCGCGACACCGACGACCTGTTGCTCGCGGTCGCCGACGAGCTCATCGGCCGGTCGCAGCTCGGCTGGAGCCCCACCGGTGAGTGGCGCTTCGACCTGTGCGAACTCGGTCTGCGCATCCACGCCTCGTACCACGCGCACCCGCAGGCAGCGCTGCTGGCCGCGCATCGGACGACCGGGCGGGACAACGAGCTGCGGGCCGTGGAGAGGATCCTCGGCGTGCTGCGGTCGGCGGGCTTCGACGACCGGGAGGCGGTCCGGATCTACCACGCCTTCGTGGACCAGGCGCTCGCCTTCGCGGCCCTGGACGCGGCCGCGCTGGCACTGCCGGCGCCCGCGCAGGCGGCCGACCTCCAGGTGTGGCAGGAGCGCTACGGCCGAGTCGACGCGGCTTCGTACCCGCACATCGCCGCCACCGTGCGCCTGCTGGCCCACGAGATGAGGTTCAGCGGCTATCCGTTCGCGCTGGAGCTGCTGCTCGATGCGGTCGAGGCCAGGCTGCCCGCAGTCGGCGGGGACACCGGCTGAGCCCGGATCGGACGCCCCCGCGGACCCGGCCCACGCCCCGCCCGAGCGTGGCTGCGGTCACCGTCCGCGGTCTTTGCCCTTGTCCTGCCGCCCGACGGGGGAGTCCTCGTCGACGGCGTCACGGAGTCGCTCGATGGCGTGCCTGAGCTCGTCGAAGGCCCGCTGTTCCTCCCGGGGCGTGACCCGGGAGGCCGGCAGGATGCTGTCGCGCGTCCCGTGGGCGCGGGCATAGGCGTCGAAGCAGGCGAGCACCTGCTCGATCGCTGACTCCTGCGGTATGGAAGGGGGTGGCGCTGAGGGGCGTTGCGGGGACATCTCTGAACTCTCATCCGGTCGGAAGCCGCCGGGCGGACCGAAGCGGGCGCCCGGAGGGCGCCGAGGACTCGGCTCGAACGGCACGCGAGGCGTGGCTCTGTCGACGACGAGTCGCACGCCGGACCGGCGGACCCGACGGGCAAGAAGCACGGCAGGCCTTTCCGGGCGCACGACTGTTACGCCGCCGACCAGGCTTCCCGGCACACCACCCGCTCCTCTGCGATGAGCAAGGAGACGAGATGCGGCCATGCTATCCGCCCCGGTGCCCCGACGGACCACGCGAGTTCCGTGCGGTGGACGCTCCTCGCCGGCCGTCCAGCCCGGTCGCGGTGCGCACTCCTCACACCCGGATCACACCCGGAGCCGGCATGGACTGCACGGCTGAGGACGTGGCCTCAAGGGCTTCGCGGACCCGGGCCGCCGGCGGCATGTCCGGCCTGCACCGTGGCGACCGGGGGTCAGTCAACCACTGCGGAATCGTCCTCGGTCCGTGCTCCCGGCAGCCGGTAGCGAGCGGCTATCAAGGCCGCGTCCACATCCTGCGTCCCCGTCGACAGGCAGAGCGAGTAGGCCAGGTCGTCCATGCGCTGACGTGCTGCCGCGCTGCCCTCCGCGCCTTGAAGCACCCTGAGTGCCTCGTACTCCTTCACCAGGCCCCACAACACAACAGGATGAGCCAGCAGCACGACGGTTCTCCTCGCCTCGCACGACACGTTTCTACGTGCAACGGCTGCCCGCCAATCAGTCCGGCATGCACGAGCCGGCCGGGACCACCCTCCCGCCATCCGGGGCTCGTGAACCCAACGAGTTTCCTCCTGACTCAAGGGGGCACGGGTCTGAGTAACAGCGCATCGCGGCTTCCGCCGGCGCCGCTGTCACATCGAAAGGGAGGAAACACATGCTGAAGGCGATCGCGGATGTCTTCCGATCCATCGGCGGGGCAGTCGCCACCGTTGTGACCTTGCCCTTCCGTGCCGTCGCACGGCTGTTCGGCGGAGCCTCCGACACCGCTCACGGTCACCACTGAACAGCCCCCTGCCCAGCCCCGGCCGACTCGTCGAGAGTGGCCGGGGCTTCCTGCGTGCAAGAGCCCACTGCCCTGCCACCTCGACGAGGCCGGTCCCCACGCACAGGTGATCCACTCGCCGGGCTGCGCCGCTCGCTGCGCGGCGCGTGCGTCGGCCGGCACGTCATTGACGGTCTCTTGACCAGGCGGGGCGGCATGGAGAGGGGCTGCCGGGTTAGCAGCCGTGAGTGACACGTATCGGATCGGTTCTCCTCATCCTGGCCGCGGGACTCGCCTCGGCCGCCGCCGCGGCGCTGGTTTCGCCGTGGTGGTGCTGCGCCGCTGTTCCGCTCGTCCTGCTGGGTCTGCTGGGCGCATGGGACCTGCTGCAGCGCCGGCACACGGTGCTGCGCAACTATCCCGTGGTCGGGCACGCGCGCTTCCTTCTGGAGAGGATCCGCCCCGAACTCCAGCAGTACTTCGTCGAGCGGAACTTCGATGGCCGCCCCTTCGACCGGGACGTCCGCAGCATCGTGTACGAGCGGGCGAAGGGCACCGACGCGGAGCAGCCGTTCGGCACGGAACGAGATGTCTATCTGCCCGGATACGAGTTCCTGATCCCGTCCATGGTCCCCGCCCGGATGCCGCAGGAGCCGACGCGGGTGCGGATCGGCGGACCGGACTGCGCCCGCCCGTACGACATGGCTCTGCTGAACGTGTCGGCCATGAGCTTCGGCGCCCTGTCCTCGAACGCGCTCCTCGCCCTCAACGGGGGCGCCGCCGCCGGGGGCTTCGCCCAGGACACCGGTGAGGGCGGCCTGTCGGAGTACCACCTGCGACCCGGCGGCGACCTCGTCTGGGAGATCGGCACCGGGTACTTCGGCTGCCGTACGCAGGACGGTGACTTCGACCCCCGGCAGTTCGCCGACAAGGCCGCGCACGAGAACGTGAAGTGCGTGTCGCTCAAGCTCTCCCAGGGCGCCAAGCCCGGCATCGGCGGCGTCCTGCCCGGCCCGAAGGTCAATGCGGAGATCGCGCGGGTACGCGGCGTGCCGGAAGGGCGGACGGTGATCTCACCCCCGTACCACCGGGTGTTCTCCACCCCCCGCGAACTGGTCCGCTTCCTCGCCACGATGCGGGAGCTGTCCGGAGGGAAGCCGACCGGGTTCAAGATCTGCCCGGGTTCGCGCCGTCAGTTCCTCGCCGTGTGCAAGGCGATGCTGGAGGAGGACACGACTCCGGACTTCATCGTCGTGGACGGTGCCGAGGGCGGTACGGGCGCCGCGCCGCTGGAGTTCGCCGACCACGTCGGCACCCCCCTCACCGAAGGACTGCTCACCGTGCACAACGCCCTCGTCGGCGCGGGCCTGCGTCAGCGGATCAGGATCGGGGCGAGCGGCAAGATCGCCACCGGTACCGATCTGGTCAAACGCCTGCTGCAGGGCGCCGACTACGGCAACGCGGCCCGGGCGATGATGTTCGCGGTGGGCTGTATCCAGGCGCAGCGATGCCACACCAACACCTGCCCCACCGGTGTCACCACCCAGGACCCCCGGCGTGCCCGCGCCCTCCACGTCGGTGACAAGACCCTGCGCGTACAGCGCTTCCAGGAGGCGACCGTGTCCAGCGCGCTGCAGATCATGGCGTCCATGGGCGTCACCGATCCCGCACAGCTGCGCCCCCACATGCTTCACCGGCGCATCGACCCGTACACGGAACGCTCCTACGAGGAGCTCTACGAATGGCTTGAGCCCGAGCAGCTGCTCGCCGGGCCGCCCGCGTCCTGGGCGGCCGACTGGAGGGCGGCCGACCCCGACCGCTTCACCGTGTGATCTGGAGGATTCCGTGGCACGAACCGTTTCCCGCACCATCGTGGACGCCCTGGGCGAGCTGGGCGTACGCCAGGTCTTCGGCGTCGTCGGCGACGCACTCAACCCACTCACCGACGCCATCCGCACCACCGAGGACATCGAGTGGGTGGGCTGCCGGCACGAGGAAGCAGCGGCGTTCGCAGCGAGCGCCCAGTCGCAGCTCGGCGACACCCTCGGGGTGTGCATGGGCACCGTCGGCCCAGGCTCCGTACACCTGCTCAACGGGCTGTACGACGCCGCCAAGAGCCGCACACCGGTCCTGGCGATCACCGGCCAGGTGCCGCTCGCCGATCTCGGCAGCGACACCTTCCAGGAGATCGACAACGACGCGCTCTTCAGCGACGTGGCGGTCTTCCACGCCACCATCACCTCCCCGGACCAGCTGCCGCAGCTGCTGGAGACGGCCGTGCGCAACGCGCTGGGCCGCAAGGGCGTCGCCGTCCTCAGCGTGCCGGGCGATCTCGGTGACCAGGAGCTCGGCACGGACCGGCCGGCCCGCTTCTCGCTGAGCACACCCGTGAGCCGGCCGGAGGAGTCCGCCGTGCGCCGCGCCGCGGAACTGCTCGACGGCGCGGAACGGATCACGCTGCTCGTCGGACGGGGCGCCCGCGCCGCGCGAGAGGACGTGCTGGCCCTTGCCGAACGCCTGGCCGCGCCCATGGTGCTCACCCTCAAGGCCAAGGAGGGCTTCGAGGGCGAGGCCAACGCCTTCCAGGTGGGCCAGACCGGGCTGATCGGCAACCCCGCCGCGGCCTCGGCGCTGCACGACGCGGACACCCTCCTGATGCTGGGCACCGACTTTCCCTACCGGGACTGGTACCCCGAGGGCCGGACGGTGATCCAGGTGGACACCGAGGCCGCGCACATCGGACGCCGGGTCCCGGTCGAGGTCGGGCTCGTCGGCGATACCGGCGCCACGGTCCGCGACCTGCTCACCCATCTCGGCGCCGCACCGCCAGGTGCCGAGGGCGCCCGCGACCGCTCGCACCTGGAGGAAGCGCGGAAGAGCTTCGAGCAGTGGCGTACGGGGCAGGCCCGGCTCGCGGACCCGGCACACGACAAGGGCCTGGTCGGGCGGATCCGCTCCGCGCTCGACAACCGCTCGCACGACATCCGCCCGGAGGCGCTGGCCGCGGTGGTGGACCGGCTCGCCGCCGACGACGCCGTGTTCACCTCCGACACGGGGATGGCGACGGTCTGGCTCTCACGGTTCGTCGAGATGCGCGGTGACCGGCGGCTGATCGGCTCGTTCAACCTCGGCTCGATGGCCAACGCCATGCCGCACGCGCTCGGCGCGCAGTGCCTGGACCGGGACCGTCAGGTCGTGGCCTTCTGCGGCGACGGCGGGCTGAGCATGCTCCTCGGCGACCTCATGACGCTGAAGACCAGCCGGCTCCCCGTCAAGCTGGTCGTCTTCGACAACCGCCGCCTGGGCATGGTGAAACTGGAGCAGGAACAGGCCGGGCTGCCGGAGTTCGGCACGGTCCTCGACAACCCGGACTTCGCCGCCGTCGCCACGGCCCTCGGCCTCACGGGCATTCGCGTGACGGATCCGGCCGACCTGGAGGAGTCCGTACGGCGTGCCTTCAGCACCCCGGGCCCGGTCCTGCTCGACGTGCTCACCAACCCGGACGAGATCGCTGTCCCGGCAAAGCCGACGGTCGAGCAGGGCTGGGGCTTCGCGGTGGCCAAGATGAAGGAGGTCATCCGCAGCCGGGGCGACCGCGACGGAAGCTGACCGCGTCGCGCCGCGAGCTCCTCGGCCCGCTGCGCGCTGCCAGTCGCTCGACGGCGCTCAAGGCCTCCTGGCAGTTCCGGCGCGGGCGGTGGTGTGGGCCGTTGCCGCGCTGACCTTGAAATCGTGGCGTGGCGGACTCGGACACCACTGCGGCCCTGGAGCGGCTTCCACTCGCTTCGGCACACCCATGCCGCGATCACCCTCGGTTACTATGCTGACTTCGTGCCGGAGGCCGGCAGTAAGGGGCGCGGCGCCATCGGCGGTCTGCTCGGGGAGACGGGGACCGGCTTGCCGGCCGGGGCTCCCCGGATTCACCCGGCGCCGCGTCGGCCGGCGATTCCCGCCTCTGCGCACCGAAGAAGCCGTCCGTGGATTGCAAGGCTGAAGAGATGGGTGGCTTGGGGAAATGCTGGAAGAGGTCGTAGCGACCCGCTATGTCACGCCTCTGCGTGAGGGTGGCTCGCTCCCCGGGATCGTCGAAGCCGACGACCTGGGAACGTATGTCATGAAGTTCACCGGGGCCGGTCAGGGGCGCAAGACGCTGGTCGCCGAAGTGATCTGCGGGCAGCTCGGCCGTCGGCTCGGGCTGCGCGTTCCCGAGCTCGTGCAGATGCAGCTCGACCCGGTCATCGGTCTCGCCGAGCCCGACCAGGAGGTGCAGGAACTCCTGAAGGCCAGTGGCGGCCTCAACCTCGGGATGGACTTCCTCCCCGGTTCCCTCGGGTTCGACGCGCTCGCCTACCAGGTGGATCCGCGTGAGGCCGGGCGCGTCGTCTGGTTCGACGCGCTGATCAACAACGTCGACCGGTCCTGGCGCAATCCGAACATGCTGATCTGGCACGGCGACCTCTGGCTCATCGACCACGGCGCCACCATGATCTGGCACCACAACTGGCCCGGCGCCCAGACCTCCGCCGCCAAGCCCTACAACGCCTCGGACCACGCGCTGGCCCCCTTCGCCCCCGACGTCGCGGCGGCCGCCGCCGAACTCGCCCCGTTGGTGACCGAGGAACTGCTCACCGAGGTCGCCGCCGACGTGCCCGACGAGTGGCTGGTGGACGAGCCTGGCTTTGAGGCGACCGATCAGCTCCGGCGCGCCTATGTGGAGGCGCTGCTGCCGCGGGCGGCCACCATCCATGAGCGGATCGTCCTGGACACCCCCACCGCCGACAAGCCGTCCCAGGCCCCGGGCTGGCTCACCGAACGCCTCGCCCCGAGGCGTGGCACCAAGAACAGCGACGAGAGCGGCCGGCCGTGAGTGAACGTGTTGTCTTCGAGTACGCCCTGCTGCGCGTGGTGCCGCGCGTCCAGCGCGGTGAGTTCTTCAACGCCGGCGTGGTGGTCTACTGCCGCGCGAAGGGGTTCGTGGCCGCCCGCACCGAACTCGACGAGGGGAAGCTCAGGGCGCTGGACCCCGGCGCCGACGTCACCGGGGTGCGGGCTGCCCTGTACGGCGTCGAGGGGATCTGCCGGGGCGGTACGGACGCGGGCCAGGCGGCGGGCGACGACGCCGGGCGGCGCTTTCGCTGGCTGATCGCCCCGCGCTCGACCGTCATCCAGCCGAGCCCCGTGCACAGCGGTCTCACCACGGACCCGGCCGCCGAGGTGGAACGGCTCCTCGACCTTCTGGTGCGCTGATCCGCACCCGGTTGCCGCCGCCTCGGGGTGTGACATGCGACGCGGCGTCCGTGGGCCGTTGACACCGCGTGCCAGGCCTTCTAGCGTCTCGACTGCTGAAGGTACTAAGCGGTTGCTCAGTTATCGGGAACCATCTCGCGGGGAAGAACCACTCCGCGGTGGATGGGCCTGACGTCCGCTGAGCCGCGATCCAAGGGCGAGGAGAACCAAGCATGTCCACCACCGAGCAGCGCGTAGCCATCGTGACGGGAGCGGCACGGGGCATCGGTGCCGCCACCGCGGTACGCCTGGCGGCCGAGGGCCGCGCCGTCGCCGTACTCGACCTGGACGAGGCGGCCTGCAAGGACACCGTCGAGAAGATCACCGCCGCCGGCGGACGGGCCCTCGCCGTCGGCTGCGACGTCTCGGACAGCGCCCAGGTGGAAGCCGCCGTCGCGCGGGTCGCCGCCGAGCTCGGGGCCCCGACGATCCTCGTCAACAACGCGGGCGTGCTCCGTGACAACCTGCTCTTCAAGATGAGCGAGTCCGACTGGGACACCGTGATGAACGTGCACCTCAAGGGCGCGTTCCTGATGGCCAAGGCCGTCCAGAAGCACATGGTGGACCAGAAGTTCGGCCGGATCGTCTCGCTGTCCTCCTCCTCCGCCCTGGGCAACCGAGGCCAGGCCAACTACGCCGCGGTCAAGGCGGGGCTGCAGGGCTTCACCAAGACCCTCGCCAAAGAGCTCGGCAAGTTCGGCATCACCGCCAACGCCGTCGCGCCCGGCTTCATCGTCACCGAGATGACCGCGCAGACCGCGGAGCGCGTCGGCATGGGCTTCGAGGAGTTCCAGGCGGCGGCAGCCACCCAGATCCCGGTGCAGCGCGTCGGCTTCCCCGAGGACATCGCCAACGCCATCGCCTTCTTCTCGGGCGACGAGGCGGGCTTCGTCTCCGGACAGGTCATGTACGTCGCCGGCGGACCGCTCAACTGACTTGAAGGGCTGCGGACATCATGACTGTGCAGGACAGTGGCAAGGTCGCGCTGATCACCGGTGCGAGCCGGGGTATCGGCTACGGCATCGCCGGGGCGCTCGTCGCCCGCGGCGACCGGGTGTGCATCACCGGACGCGGCGAGGACGCGCTGAAGGAGGCCGTCGAGGCGCTCGGCTCCGACCGTGTCATCGGTGTGGCGGGCAAGGCGCACGACGAGGCCCACCAGGCGGTGGCCGTCGCGCGCACCATGGAGGCCTTCGGCCGGGTCGACTTCCTGGTCAACAACGCCGGTACGAACCCGGTCTTCGGCCCGATGGCCGAACTCGACCTCAACGTGGCCCGCAAGGTCTTCGAGACGAACGTGATCTCGGCGCTCGGCTTCGCGCAGCAGACCTGGAAGGCGTGGCAGAAGGACAACGGCGGGGCGATCGTCAACATCTCCTCCGTCGCGGGCGTCTCCGCCTCGCCCTTCATCGGCGCGTACGGCATGAGCAAGGCCGCGATGATCAACCTGACCCTCCAGCTGGCACACGAGTTCGCGCCGGTCGTGCGGGTCAACTCGATCGCCCCCGCGGTCGTGAAGACCAGGTTCGCCCAGTCGCTGTACGAGGGGCGTGAGGCGGAGGCTGCCGCGGCCTACCCGATGGGACGGCTCGGTGTCCCCGAGGACATCGGCGGCGCCGCGGCCTTCCTCACCTCGGACCAGTCCGACTGGATCACCGGACAGACCCTGGTGGTCGACGGCGGTATTTTCCTGAACTCGGGCGTGGGCTGAGAACAGCCTGAGCGGGTTTGGCCCTGATTGACTCAAGTGCCCCGTCGGGCCTGCGGATTGACCCGACGGGGCGCTGCGGTATGGTCTGCCGACCCATGGCTGATCGAGGAGCGTGCACGTGTTCTACCGGGCCAGTCTGCAGGCCGCTGCAGCCCTTGCTTCCCTGTCTCTGCTGGCCGGCTGCGGTCTGTTGTCCGACAGCGGTTCGGACGTGGAGCAGAAGCTAGCCGTCGGGACGACCAGCCAACCCTCCACCCTCGACCCGGCGGCGGCGTGGGACGGTTCCTGGGAACTGATGCGCAACGTGTTCCAGACGCTGGTCAGCTTCCCCACCGGAAGCACGAGCCCCGAGCCGGACGCCGCGGACCACTGCAAGTTCACCGACACCACCAGTACTGCGTACCGGTGCACGCTCCGTGAGGGGCTGAAGTTCTCCAACGGTGAGAAGCTCGACGCCGAGGCCGTGAAGTACTCCATAGACCGGATCAGGGCGATCGCGGTCAAGGGCGGCCCCGTCGGCATGCTCGGCTCGCTGGACCAGGTGGAGACCAAGGGCGACTCCGAGGTCATCTTCCACCTGACCAAGCCGGACGCCACCTTCCCGTTCATCCTGGCCACGCCCGCCATGTCGCTGGTCGCGCCGAGCGAGTACTCGGCACACAAGATCCGTGACGACGGCAAGGTCACCGGGTCCGGGCCGTACCTGCTGGACGCGTACAAGCAGGGTGAGCGCTCCGAGCTGGTGAAGAACCCTGACTACAAGGGGTTCGCGGACCGCAAGAACGACGCCGTGACCATCCGGTACTTCAAGGAGTCCGGCGCCATGGTCGCGGCGCTCAAGCAGGGCGAGATCGACGCCACCTACCGAGGGCTCACCGCCGAGGAGGTGGTGAGCCTGGAGGACAACGAGGACAAGAAGAGCAACCTTCAGCTCGTCGAGTCGGTCGGCGCGGACATCCGCTTCCTGGTCTTCAACCCCAAGGACCCGGCTGCCGGCAAGCCGGCCGTGCGGCGGGCGATCGCCCAGCTGGTGGACCGGGACGCGCTGGTGGCCAAGGTCTACCAGGGCACCGCCGAACCGCTCTACTCGATGGTGCCCAAGGGCATCGCGGGCCACACGACCAGCTTCTTCGACACCTTCGGCGACCCGGACGCGAAGAAGGCCAAGAAGATCCTCAGGGACGCGGGTATCAACGAGCCCGTCGCGATGACCTTCTGGTACACCACCGACCGGTACGGATCCTCGACGGCTCCCGAGTTCGACGAGCTCAAGCGTCAGCTGGAGGCCTCCGGTCTCTTCAAGATCACGCTGAAGAGCCGGCCCTGGAACAAGTTCCAGGCTGGATTCACCAAGGGGGAGTACCCCGTCTTCGGCCGTGGCTGGTTCCCGGACTTCCCGGACCCGGACAACTTCATCGCCCCCTTCGTGGGCAAGGACAGCATCACGGGCATGCCGTACGCCAAGGACGAGATCACGAAGCAGGTGCTGCCCCAGACCCGCAAGGAGAGCGACCGGGGCGCGGTCAGCCAACAGTTCGAGGTGGCCCAGAAGGCACTCGTCGACGACGTCCGGCTGCTGCCGCTGTGGCAGGGCAAGCTGTACGTGGCGGCCGGCGAGGACATCGGCGGCGGCGAGCGGGCCCTGGACCCGCAGACGGTCATGCAGATGTGGGAGCTGTACCGCAAGGCCAGCTGGTAGCCCGCCGGGCGGTTCGCGGCCCCCCGGGAGGCTCCCCGCTCCGTTGTCAGTGGTCGCCGGTAGGTTCTGAGATCAAGAACTGATTGCTTACCGGAGGTTGTTGACGTGACCGACACCGACCAGCTGCCCGAGTCCTGGCGCGGCGTCCTCGGCGAAGAGCTGCAGAAGCCGTACTTCAAGGAGCTCGCCGAGTTCGTCGAGGAGGAGCGGGCCGCAGGACCGGTCTACCCGCCCCGGGGGCAGGTGTTCGCCGCGCTCGACGCGACCCCGTACGACAAGGTGAAGGTCCTGGTCCTGGGCCAGGACCCGTACCACGGCGAGGGACAGGGGCACGGGCTGTGCTTCTCCGTGCGCCCAGGTGTGAAGACCCCGCCGTCCCTGCGCAACATCTACAAGGAGATGAAGGAGGAGCTCGGTCTGCCGGTCCCGGACAACGGATATCTGATGCCGTGGGCCGAACAGGGCGTACTGCTCCTCAACGCCGTGCTGACCGTGCGGGCGGGCGAGGCCAACTCGCACAAGGGCAAGGGCTGGGAGAAGGTCACTGACGCGGTGATCCGCGCGGTCGCGTCCCGGCCCGACCCGGCGGTCTTCGTGCTCTGGGGCAACTACGCGCAGAAGAAGCTTCCGCTGATCGACGAGGAGCGCCATGTGGTGGTGAAGGGCGCGCACCCCTCGCCGCTCTCGGCCAAGAAGTTCTTCGGGTCCCGTCCCTTCACCCAGATCAACGAGGCCGTCGCGGCGCAGGGGCATCAGCCCATCGACTGGCGCATCCCCGACCTGGGCTGATGGCGCGCCGGAGCCTGGGTGCGAGCGCGCGCCACTGCGGTTAGCGTCGAACCGGCCGGAACCATCCGGAACCGTATGGAACCGCATGGATCCGGTCGGACGCAGGCGGACGGGTACGAGGGAGACCGCAGTGACGGAGCAGCAGGAGGCGTCGAGAGACGTCGTCATGACCAGAATCGGCCAGGCGATCATGCTGCTGCACGGTGGTGACCGCGAGGAGGCCCGCAACCGCTTCGGCCTGCTCTGGGCGGAGATCGGTGCGGACGGTGACGCCCTGCACCGGTGCACCCTCGCGCACTACATGGCGGACACCCAGGACGATCCCGGTGACGAGCTGGCCTGGGACCTGCGGGCGCTGGCCGCCGCCCGCACGCTGACCGACGAGCGCGTCGCGGAACACCACGACGCGCTCGCGGTACGGGCCTTCTACCCGTCGCTGTACCTCAACCTGGCGGCGGACTACGTGAAGCTCCGGCGCCCGGCGGCGGCCCGGATCCATCTGGACCGGGCCCGGGACGCCTGTGGGGCGCTGGCGCAGGACGGGGCCGACGACGGCTACGGGGACGGGGTCCGGGCGGCCATCGGGCGCCTGGAGCGGCGCCTGCGGGAACTCTGAGGGGCTGTGGCGGGCGGCGCACCGGGTGCCGTCCGGTCGGGGCGGTGACCTCGGTGTGCGGTCAGTGGCCGTAGGTGTGGTCGCAGATCCGCGACTGCGGACTGCCCGCCGGCCAGTGCCCGTATCCCCGTCCGAGCGCACAGACATCCGTCCCGGTGACCGGTGGCGGCAGCGCCGGTACGGGGGCGGCGGGCACGGCCCGGTGCGGTGGCCGGCGGAGCGCGGGGGCGGGGCCGCGCCGTGGTCGCGGGGCGCGGGGTACGGCGCGGGGCTCGCTGCGACGAGCGGCGGGCGGGGCGGCCGGTGCCCGGGCGGCGCGGGTGGCGGTGGACCGCTTCGGGTCCGGGACGGCTTCCAGGACGTCGCGGACCGGGGGGCGGCCGATCTGCGGGGCCAGGTCCTGGGCGGTGGGGCCGGGCGCCGGTGGCGGCGGGGCGCTCGGCCGAGGCTGGACGGAGACGCACCCGGACAGGGCCGTCACCGCCACGGCGACCAGGAGCTTCACAGTGGTACTGGTTCGATGCACCTGATCAACTCTGCTGTGCGGACCGGCCGTCGAGTGGGCCGGAATCCCCGGATTGATCCGCACTAGTGACCCCGGTCAGCGCCGCGCCCCGCGTGTCGCGGCTTCCGAGCCGGCGTCGCGCCGCCCGTGGGTCAGCGTCCGAGCATCCCGCGCAGCAGCTCGCCGAAGCCGGTGCGCAGCTCCGCCTCGGAGGGTACGGAACTGCTGTAGGAGCCGGCCGCGCACGAGAACATCATCCCCTCGCACCAGGCGACCAGGGACAGGGCGTGGCGCTCGGGCTCGGGCGACCCGGCCGCCGTCATCAGCGCGACCAGCGGCTCGCGGAACTGCCTGCCCGCCGCATCGAAGAAGGCCCGCAGTTCGGGGCGGCGGGTGGCCTCCAGGGCGAGTTCGTACCGGCAGATGAGCAGTTCGGGGTGGCGGGTCAGATAGCGGTGCAGCGCCAGCGCCAGACCCGCGATCAGCGCGTCCGGCCCGAGGGGCGCGGCCCCTCCGTCCGCCGGTCCGGGCGACGCGGACGTACCTGTCACCGTTCCGGGGGACGCGGTCCCGCCTGCCGCAGGTCCGGGTGGCGGGAGTTCGCCCGGCGCCAGGACCCGGGCCTCCCGTTCCGCCAGGCGGCGCACCGTCGCCTCCAGCAGGGACTGCCGGGTGCGGGCGTAGTTGGACGTCGAGCCCTGGGGGAGTCCGGCCCGTTCGTCCACCGCCCGGTGCGTCAGCCCCCGCATGCCGCGTTCGGCCAGCAGCCCGAGCGCGGCGTCGGTGATCAGGTCGGCCCGTGCGGAGCCGGTGGTGCGTGTGGCCATGGGGTCAACCTATCGCTGGCACTACAGGTGTAGTACGTTGGAGTTGTTACTACAGGTGTAGTTTTCCCGGTTCCGGGATCGAGGAGGAGTCATGCACGCACCCCGTGCGGTGGTCATCGGCAGCGGAATCGGTGGGCTCACGACGGCGGTGGCCCTGCACCGCTCGGGCTGGCAGGTCACCGTGCTGGAACGGGCCGGGACGCTGGAGCCCGTCGGCGCCGGAATCAGCCTCGCCCCCAATGCCCAGCGCGCCCTGGACGTCATCGGGCTCGGCGACGGGATCAGGTCCCTGGCCGCCTGGCAGGGCGAGGGCGGCATGCGCTCACCGGACGGCCGCTGGCTCGCCAGGACCGACAGCACCGCCGCGGCCGAGCGGTTCGGCGGTCCGCTCGTCCTGCTGCACCGGGCCACCCTGGTCGGCCACATAGCCACCGCGCTCCCCGCCTCCGCCATCCGCACCGGGTGCCCGGCCCGCCTCGTGGACCCGGGCGCCGCGGGCGGCCGGCCCGCCGTGATCGGCACTCCGGACGGGACCGTCGAGGCAGAACTCGTGATCGGCGCCGACGGCATCCACTCGGCCGTACGGGACGCGCTCTTCCCGGACCACCCCGGACCCACGTACGCGGGCTTCACCACCTGGCGCGTCCTCGTGCCCGCGCCCGCCGAGCCGTTCGCCCCGCACGAGACCTGGGGCCGAGGCGCGCTGTGGGGTACCCAGCCGCTCAAGGACGGCCGGATCTACGCGTACGCGGCGGCGGTCGCCCCGGCGGGTGAGCGGGCCGCCGACGACGAGCGGGCGGAACTGCTGCGCCGGTTCGGCGACTGGCACCGGCCGATCCCCGCGATCATCGACGCCGCCGACCCCGGAGCCGTCCTGCGCAACGACGTCCACCAGATGACCGACCCGCTGCCCGCCTTCCACCGTGGCCGCACGGTGCTCGTCGGGGACGCCGCCCACGCCATGGCTCCCACCCTGGGCCAGGGCGGCAACCAGGCCATCGAGGACGCCGTCGTGCTCGCCCACCACGTGGCACCGGGCGCCGACCTGGGCGCCGGACTCGCCGCGTACACCGCCGACCGGCTGCCCCGGACCACCGCTGTCGTCCGCAAGGCCGCACAGGCCTCGCGGCTGATGCGCCTGTCCGGTCCCGTCTCCGTCGCGGTGCGCGACTTCGCGATGTCCACGGCCTCCCGCCTCGGGCCCGGTCTCGTCCTGCGCACCTTCGACGGCATCGCCGACTGGCGTCCGCCGCAGCACACGTATGCTGCCGGGACGAACGACGCGCCGGTAGTACGACCGCGGTGGACCACCACGGACGAGAACCGCGACGCACGGCGCTGAACAGCAAGAGGGAGACCCAGTGAAGGTCGGCTGCATCGGGCTCGGAGACATCGCGCAGAAGGCGTACCTGCCGGTGCTGAGCGCCCTGCCGGGGGTCGAACTGCATCTGCAGACCCGTACCCGCGCCACCCTGGCCGCCGTCGCGGAGACCCACCGGATCCCCGCCGCGCAGTGCCACACCGACCTCGGCTCGCTGCTCGCCCAGGGGCTGGACGCGGCGTTCGTGCACGCCCCGACCGCGGCCCACCCGGAGATCGCGGGCCGGCTGATCGAGGCGGGCGTGCCCACCTACGTCGACAAGCCGCTGGCGTACGGGCTCGCGGAGTCCGAACGGCTGGTGGAGCTGGCGGAGGCCCGCGGTGTCGGCCTCACCGTCGGATTCAACCGCCGTCTGGCGCCCGGTTACGCCCAGTGCGCCGAGCACCCGCGTGAGCTGATCCTCATGCAGAAGAACCGGGTAGGGCTGCCGGAGGACCCCCGGACCATGGTCTTCGACGACTTCATCCACGTGGTCGACACGCTGCGCTTCCTGGCCCCCGGGCCCGTCGAGCACACCGTCGTGCGAGCCAGGATCCGCGACGGCCTGATGCACCACGTCGTACTCCAGCTGTCCGGCGACGGGTTCACCGCCATCGGGGCGATGAACCGGCTCAGCGGCTCGACCGAGGAGCGGCTGGAGGTCTCCGGCCAGGACTCCAAGCGCGAGGTCGTCAACCTCGCCGAGGTGATCGACCACAAGGGCCAGCCGAGCGTGAGGCGGCGCGGCGACTGGGTGCCGGTGGCCCGCCAGCGCGGCATCGAGCAGAGCGTGCTGACGTTCCTGGACGCCGTCCGAGCCGGCCGGACGCTGAGCTCCCGCGACGCTCTGCAGACGCACGAGCTGTGCGAGCGCGTCCTGCGCGACCTCGACTGCGCCTGAGGGTCCTCCCGCCGCCGGGCCTCGGTCAGGGCCGCCATTCCTCCGGATGCGCGCGGACCGGGGGCGATGCAGGCTGAGGAGATGGACCGCCGGCCCGCGGAGGTGACCTCGTGAAACCCCGCCACGAGCCCCAGGGCTGGAGCGCGCTCCAGCCCCCGCCCGGCTACTACTCGGCCGACGGCCGTCCGCCCGACGCCATACAGCGCGCCCTGATCCTCGACTGGGCGGTCAGCCAGCGGATCGCGAGCGGCTGGCGCGTGGAGTCCCGCTCCGAGACTCAGGTCGTCATGGTCAGGGGCCGGCCCCTGAACCACGTGCTGCACGCCGTCCTGACGGTCTTCAGCTGCTTCCTGTGGGGCGCCGTGTGGCTGGTGCTCGCTATGACCAACAAGGTCGAACGGATCGCGCTCACCGTGGACGCCATGGGCGACATCATCACCGTGAACGGTCCGTGCCGGAACACGTTCTGAGCACCCACCTCTTATACGTCACGCAATCCGTCAGGCACGGGGCTCCGAGGCAGGGTGTGCGGTCCGTACGGACGCCGCCCCGCTGTCCGTGACGCCCGCGGTGACCGCGCCCACCGGTACGGACCGCCCGGTCCTGCCGCGCACGGACCGTAGGCCTTCGAAGGCGCAGAACGCGGCCAGGACGACCAGCGCGCCGTACAACGGCCAGTCACCCAGCCGGACATACAGCGTGGTCCCGCCGGCCATGGGCACGCCGAACACCTCGGCGCCGCTCCTGTCCGTACCGAGCGGAGCCCCGATCCGCTCACCCTGCGGCCCGTACACCGCACTGACGCCCGTCAGCGTGGCGTGCACCATCGGGCGGCCGTTCTCGGCGGCCCGCAGAGCGCCGAGCGAGGCGTGCTGGGCGGGCGCCCAGCCGTGCTGGAACGACGAGGTGGAGGACTGGGCGACCAGCACCTGTGCACCGTCCCGCGTCAGCTGCCGGCTCATGTCGGGGAACGCGGTCTCGAAACAGACCAGCGGACCGATGCGCGGCCCGTCCGCACCGGGCAGCGCCATCGTCACCTGCCGGCTGCCGCGCAGCCGGTCCTCGCCCGCGGCCCTGCCCATCGAGGTCGCCCAGCCGAGTGCCGAACGGGCCGGAACGTATTCCCCGAACGGCACCAGCCGCATCTTGTCGTAACGGTCGCCGGTCAGCCCCTGCGGACCCACCAGCACCGCGCTCTTGAAGATGCCGGTCCGGCCCGCCGCGTCGGTCTGCCTGGCGTCCACGTTCACCAGCACATCCGCACCCACCAGCCGCGACAGCGCCGCGATCCGGGCCGCGACCTCGGGCCGCCGGACCGGGTCGACCGCGACGCTGCTCTCGCCCCACACGACCAGGTCGACGTCCCGGCCCGCCAGCGAACGCGTCAGCTCCTCACTGCGGGCGAGCCGGCGCCGCACACTGCCGGGCCCCTCGATGACACCGGGCTGCACGACGGCGATCCGGGCCTCTCCGGAACGCTCCGGCCGGGGCGCCCACATCCACACCGTGCCCACCAGCACGGCACCCGCCACGAGCGAGATCACGGCCACCGTGCGGGCGGCCGAGGCCACAAGCAGCACGGTCAGTGCGGTGTTCACCGCCACCACCAGCAGGCTCACCAGCCAGACCCCGCCCACCGAGGCCATCCGGAGCGCCGGTGTCACCTGCCACTGGCTCGCACCCAGCAGCCCCCAGGGGCCGCCCAGCGCCTCCCAGGAGCGGGCCAGTTCGATCATCAGCCAGCCGCACGGCACCACGATCACGGCCGCCACCACCGCCGTGCCGGACAGCCGCCCGCCCAGCAGACGGGAGACGAGCAGCCCCCACGGGGCCCACAGCAGCCCGAGGAGGGCCGCCAGCACCACGATGAACACATGGAGGCTCGGCATCAGCCAGTGGTGCACGGCCAGCATGTATCCGGTGCCGCCGAGCCACCCGTCCACGGCTGCCCGCCGGCCCGTAGCGGCGGACCGGATCAGCAGCAGCAGGGGCACCAGGGCGACGTAGGCGAACCACCACAGCGCCGGAGCGGGGAACGCGAGCGCCGGCAGCGCACCGGCCAGGAGCGCGGCGGCGCCACGCCACAGGGCGGACCCGAGTATCCGCTCGCCCCACTCGCGCCGCTGCCCGGCCCCGGTCCACATGGAGCGCCTCCTCGTCCTGCCCGTATCGTCCTGGCCTTGTCGTCCGGCTCGTGTCACCGGGTCCCCCGGGGAACCCGTTCCCGTCTTCTCCCCCAGTGTGGGGCAGCGGAAGCGGACCGGCGCGGATCATTCGGCGGCGAGGGCGCCCGTCATGCTCCGCCACTTCTCGTGAACGGTCACGCACCGGATCCGCCAGCCGCTCTCCGTACGGACCAGCTCGAAGGCGTAACGCCCGCCGGAGACGAAGTTCGGTGCCGTCACGGCGGCTTCGTCCGGGCCACCCCCGGCGCCCTCGGTGCCGTTCCCGAGCCGCATCGGGTTCATGTAGTCGGCCTGGACCCGGGCGCCGTCGCCCGGGTAGCCGCCGAGATCCTGGAGGTCGAGCCGGCGGTTGACGATCAGATGCTGCCGTACGGGGAAGAGCAGCATGGTCTGCGAGAGCCACTGCGCGACCTCGGGGGCGGGTCCTTCGATACCGCCCGCGGTGCGGTAGTCGGCGCGGCCGTCCGGTGTGAACAGTGCCCGGTAGTCAGCCCATTCGCCGTCGTCCACCGCCACCGCGTAGCCGGTGATCACTGCGTCGATGGAGATCCGGTCCATCACGGTCGAGAGATCCACACGCTGCGTCATCGGGTCAGTCTGGGCCCAAGGGCGTCAGGGGCCAAGGGCCGTGCACCGACGGTGTCAGCCGGGGACCACGGCCACCGGGCACCGCGCGTGGGTGAGCGTGGTCTGCGCCACCGGGGAGAGACCGAGACCGAGCGACTCGCCGCCGCTGCGCCGCCCGATCACCGTCAGCGCCGCGGTCGCCGACGCCGCCACCAGCGTGCGCGACGCGGGGTCGTTGACATCGTCCAGCCGTGCACGATCCGCAACCGCGCACCGGGGCGCGACGCGACCGCCGCGAAGGCGAACTCCAGCACCGGCTCGCTGCTCTCGTCGGCGGCCACACCCGCCACGACGTCCTGAAAGGCCTCCGCTTCGGCCTCCCCCTCGTCCGCCCCGTAGTCCTCCCGCAGCCCGCCGTGGACGACGACCACGGGGCACCGGGGCATGGACGCCGTCGCCAGGCTGTTGGACCCCAGCATCAGGGAACGGAAGCCGCCGAGTCCGCGTGAGCCGACCACTACCATCGACGCGGCGCGGCTGCGCGCGGTCAACGCCGCCGCCGGGAAGTCCAGCGGCGCGAGGGGCGTGGGGTGCAGCCCGGGAGCGATTTCGTTCACCCGGGCCACCGACTCCGTGAGCAGTTCCTCCGCCTCACGCTGCTGCGCCTCCTGGCCGGCCCGCCGGGTGTGCGCGAGCGCGTGCACGACCACCAGCCCAAGGCCCCGGCCGCGCGCCTCGCGGGCCGCCCAGTCCAGTGCGTCGCCGACCGGTCGGCGAACCGTCGACGCCGGCGATCACGGGAAGCTCGGTGCTGCTGGTCATGGCTGGCTCCGGGGTGCGCCGGCGGGAGTCCCGGTCCGGCACGCGCGCCGGGGACGTACTCCGTACGCTACGGCGCGCACCGGAAGGGGGCCTCCCGGCAGGGGCGGGCGGCGGCGGGTCAGGATGTGCCGCCGGGCGCCGGAGCACCCGCGGAGTTCACGAATGACATGGACGCTCTTGTCCTCGTCTGCCGTCGCGCCTGCACCTATGCTCACGGGATGGAGCAGAGCGAAGTCGTGAAGCGTGTGATCGGCATCCTCACCGAGGCGGGCGAGATGCGCAGGCTCTTGGAGGAGAGCCCGGACCGCGGTGACCCCAGCAACGACTCGACCGTGGTGACCGCCCTCCTCAACGAGACGATGCCACGGATCGCCATCCCCGAGGACGCCACCATCGAGGACGTGGTGGGTCTTGTCGGCCGGGAGGTCGGCGGCGCGGTGGAGCAGTTGGTCGGAGCGTTCACCCTGGCGTTCGCGATGCTGGCGCAGGTGCACGACTCCGGTCAGACGGACGTGACGTCGGCGGATGTGCTGCAGGATCTCGCCCTGCGGGCAGAACAGTTCGGCACCGAGGGGCCGGGGGAGACGGAAGCCTGAAGTCCCGGGAGCGGGCGGTGTACTCGCAGGCACGCTCATCGACTTCGGCCCTCGGGCCACGGATCGGGGAACGCCCTGACCGTTGCCCGAGGGCCGAAGTGCGGTTATCGCGTAGCGGCGGCCACTGCCGCGCGGATGGCGTCCTCGCCGGCCGGTCGGCCCCGCTCGTCCGAGGCCGGCCCGTACGGGCTTCCCCACACCGGCGTGTCCGTCGCCTGCCGCCTGCCGCCTGCTGCCTGCCGCCGGCCAGCGGTCCCGCGTCCACCACGCCGTAGCCGATGGATCCGATGAACGCGGTCGCCGCCGCCTTCGCCGGTGCGTGGTCCCCGGCGATCGCGGTGCATACCTACGTCCTGTCCGTGACGATGGTGATCGCGGCGCCTGCCACCCGGGCCACTTCCGTGACCGCGGCCAGAGTGTCCTCCAGCGGTGCCCGTGCTTCACCGCGCGGCGTTGTCGCGATGAGGCACGGCGCGCAATGGCCCACCCACCGTCGACCATGCCAGGGGACGTCAATGGTGCCCGCCACGGTCGACGGCCGGCCGCAGCGCTGCGTTCGGCGGTGACGCGGTGACGGCGCCCCTTCCGCTATCCGGCGGAGAGACCAACCCGTGGCGCTCGCCGATCCGAGATCAGCAGGGCAGAACCGCTCTCGGTGAAGCCAGACGACGCTCAGACTGACGCGGACGCCCGCTTGAGGCAGTCGGCACCGACGCGCAGACCCGCACCGACTGCGCGTCGATGATCCCCGCCGAAGGCTCCGCGTCCCGGCCCTCGCGCTCACGGACCTTCCCGCGAAGCCGGTCGTGGAACTCCGCGATCAGCCCGTGCTCAGGCCACCGGGCGGAAGAAGGTATGGATCCGGCCCCGGGAAGGGAAGTCCTCGGGCATTGCCCGCCAGGAGATTCCGCCCGCGACCAGATACCGGATCGCGCCCGGCATCGAGCGGTGGCAATAGCCCTCGGGCTGCCCGCCCTTCCCCTCCAGCCAGGCCGACATAGGCAGCAACGGGCGCACAGACGCCCACTCCGCGTCCGTCATAGGCAGTGATCATCTACCCTGGCGCGGCCTTCGTCGCGCCGCCTGCGCAGTTCTGGCCTCAGCCGCCGTCCGGCCCTCGTCGCCAGCTGTCCGGACGAGCCGCCCGCCGGGCACTCGGAGGCGCGAGCGCCTCTTCGCCACCGATCCCGTCGGGGCCGTCGGCTGACCGGCGTCATCAACCTCGCCCCGTCGACGCCCACCTCACCGAAACACTCCGGGCCCGCACCCGAACCAGCTACTTCGCACGGCTTCGCCCCGCCGAGTCGAAACCCAGCGGGGCGCATTAACCAGCGACGTCACCTGGCCCGGGTGGCCCGCCGCGCGTTCGTCGTGCGTGTCCACCTCGGGGCGCCGGGTGCGCTCAGAGGACGGCCTGGGACGGATCCGCCTCCATGCGGGCCACCGCCGCCCGCACCGCGTCCGTGAACTTCCAGAACTCCGCGTTGACCGAACCTGCCCTGCCTTTCAGGGTGTTGGTTCCGAACATGCTCGCCCGCAACTCCGTCGTCAGCTCCAGCTGGGCGCCCATGCCGAGCAGGGTACGGTTGCAGATGTTGCTGGGGTGGACCCCGCCGATGTCGCCGTCGGCGGAGCCCTCGATCGTCTGGACGCCCGCCGCGCGCAGCGCCTCGCCGAGGTACTGGCGCAGGACGCTGTTGAGGCCACCGATCACCACCGCCTCGGGGCGGGACACGGGGGCGCCCGCCTGGGCGGCCGTACAGCCGTGCACGCTCACGACGTTGAGGGCACCGGCCGCCAGCGAGAGGGCCACGCGGTCGTCGCAGTGGGTGGACGTGACATGCAGCTCGGAGTTGCCTCCGCTGGTTCTCATGCCCTCGAACATCCAGTAGTCGTGGAGCGGCGCCCCGGTCCCGTAGTGGGGTGTGAGGTCCTTCGGGGTGTACCCGGCTATGCCCAGGCACAGTTCGGAGGTGCCGACCTCGATGCCGCCGCCGTGCAGGGCGAGGATCGCGGTCCGGGCGTACGAACCCGGTTTCGTGGACTGGTCGTTGTCGACGTACGCGTGGCGCTGGTAGCGGCGCGCGAAGTCGATGCCCTCGCGTCCGGCGAGCTTCTGGTAGAGGTCCGTGTTGGAGCCGTACAGGTCGCTCGCGGCGGACGCGGGCGCGGCACCGAGCGTGGTGGGGAGCGCGGTGCCGAGGCCGGCGGCGGCGAGGATGGTCAGGACGGAACGTCGGGAAGTGGTGATCACCCTGCCGATGATCCCGCATCCTTTGACAGCTGGCGGCCCAGAAGACCGGCCCTTCCCCGAGACCGAGGCGGTCGGAGGAGATGCGCAGATAGGCGCCTGGGTGCTTTGGCACGAACGCCGGCAGTTCGTCGTGCAGGTTCAGGGTGATGCGGCCGTTGCGGGCGTGTTCCGGGACCTCGAAGTCGTCCCAGAGGGGTGCTGCGGACACGTGTGACTCCGGTGGTGCGCGATCCTGCCGTCACCGGACACCTTCCGCAGAACGATCGATGTGGCGAGGCCGGGACGCCTGGCTAGAATCCGCCGGCCACACGGGATACTGCTCCTCATGCGCGTCGACTTCGATCCTCAGACCATGCAGTCCGCGGAGTTCTACCGGCTGCTCACCGCCGTGGTCGTCCCCCGGCCCATCGCCTGGATCTCCACCGTCACCCCCGACGGCGAGACGGCCAACCTCGCTCCGCACTCCTTCTTCACGATCGCCTGCGTCAGCCCGCCCGTCGTCCAGTTCACCTCGGTCGGGCGGAAGGACTCGCTGCGCAACATCGAGGAGACCGGCTCCTTCGTGGTCAACTTCGCCCCGGAGCACCTCTTCGAGCAGATCAACGCGACCGCGACCGACTTCCCCCGCGGCGTCAGCGAGTTCACGGCCGTGGGTGTCGAGCCCGAACCCAGTCTGAAGGTGAAGCCGCCGCGGGTGGCGGGGTCGCCGGTCGCCCTCGAATGCGAGCTGCACAGCACGGTCCTGCTGGGCGACTCCACAGTCGTCTTCGGCCGGGTGGTGCATGCCGTGGTCGACGAGGACGTCATGACGGACGGCCATCCCGAAGCCGCCAGGCTGCGCCCGCTGACCCGGCTCGGCAAGGACGAGTGGGGCACGTTCGGAGGCGTACGGGAGATCTCCCGCGTCCCCTACGCCCAGTGGCAGGAGGACCGCGGCACCCAGTGAGGCGGTGCGTGGAGCGCGAGCCCGGCGCTCGTCGGCCTGTCGGGCCGGCGCTCCCCGGCTCCGGGGGAGTGCCGCTACTCCACCGGGCGTACGGTCACCGCCTTCCGGCGTACGACGACGCCCCGGCGCGCGCCGGGGGATCCTGCGGCACATGGAGAACCGGACGACAGCGACAGCCCCGGCCGGACGGGCGGGCGGCGACGCCCCGGGTCCGCGCACGCCCTTCCTCGGCCGGCACGGCGTAAGGCGGGTCGAGCGGCTCTGCTACGTGACGGGGGCGGCGCTGATCGCTTCGGGACTGGTCCACCTCGTGGTCCTGCTCGTCGACGGCGGCTCCTGGGACGGCCCCGTGTCCTGGCGCAAGCCCGTCACCTTCGGGCTCTCCTTCGGCCTGACGCTCATCGCGGTCGTCTGGGTCTCCTCGTACCTGCGGATGGGCGCCCGCGCCCGGACCGTGCTGCTGGGGCTGTTCGCCGCGGACTGCGTGCTGGAGGTCGCCGGGATCACCGTGCAGGCGTGGCGGCACGTGCCGTCCCACTTCAACATGGAGACAGCCTTCGACACCGGCGTCTCCATGACGCTGGCCGTCGGCGGAGCAGGGCTGGTCGCCGTTCTCGCCACCCTCTCGGCCGCCGCGTTCCTCCGGCGGCCCGGCGGACCGCCCGGCATGGCGCTCGCGCTGCGGGCGGGCTGCGGGATTCTCGTCGTCGGACTGCTGTCGGGCGCGGCCATGATCGCGCGCGGTGTCTATCTCACCCGCACCGGGCATCAGTTGGCCGGATACGCCTCCACGGCCTCGCTCAAGCCCCTGCACGGCATCAGCCTGCACGCCGTACTCGTGCTCCCGGTACTGTCACGCCTCCTGGCCATGACATCGTGGAGCCCACACACCCGCGTGTCCGTCGTGCGGGCCGCCGCCGGCTGTTACGCGGCAGCCGTCGCGGCAGCGCTGGTGTGGGCGGTCGCCGCTTACTGATGCGGCCGTGAAGGCGAACACGGGGGCGCACCGGCGACGGTGCCGACGGCCGGACCAGCGGCAACGGATAGTCTCTGCAAGCCTCGTCGGATACCGGTGCCCTGGTGGGTGTGGGACCGGGACGATGCCACACCCCCGTCGTCGCCGCGGTCCACGGACCGGCCGGCCTCGGGGCTCTCACAGCAACTGCGATGTACAGGAGACCCGATGGCTGAAACCCCGCCCCGCCAGGTTCAGCGGCGCTCGGACGAGAGCGCCGCCGGCTCGGCGGCCGAGGCCCCGGGCCGTGTCGAGGCACTACCGACACCGCGCTACCAGGGGCTGTTCGTGGAACCCGATCTTCCGCCCTTCGTCGAGACCGAGTGACGTAACGGGCCGAATTCAGGGCTGCCCCCGTTCCCGCTCCGGCGGGCACGGGGGCAGCCCCGTCATGTGCGCCTGCCGGTGACATCGAGCCGTCCCGGGCGGCCCCCGGCTGTGCGCGCGCCGCCCGTCATGGAAGCTGTCGGCATGAACATCTCCGCCGACGAAGGCTCACCGGACCGGGCCGGCTACCGGCGCTCAGCGGGATCGCCGCGCGGTGAGGCCAGGCGCCGGGAACTGCTCGACCTGGTCACCGAGGACCTCGCGGCCAACGGGATCGTGGACTTCTCGCTGCGACGCGCCGCCCGCGCGGCCGGCACCACGCACAAGGTGCTCCTCTACCACTTCGACGGTGCCGACGACCTGCTGGTGCAGGCCACCGTCGAGCTGCGCCGACGCCGCACCGGAAAGGCACTGGCCGCCGCCACCGAAGGAGGGGCCCGCAGGTCGCTGGGGGACTGGGTACGCGCGATCTGGCCCATTCTGCTGGACGACGACGAGGCCGCGGTGCTCGATCAGGCCATCGGCCTGGCCATGTACGACTCCGGACGTTACGCCGCACTCGGCCGCGAGGCGTCCCGGCAGTATCTGCCCACGCTGCTGGCGGTCTGCCCGGAGCACTGGTCCGCGCGCCGCAGGCTGGAGGTCGCCGAGATGGTTCTCGCGACGCTCCGCGGCTTCCTGGTGGACGCCCGGACCAGTGGCGACACCGAGGGGGTGGCCGCCGGTTTCGAGGCACTGGTGCGCGCCCTGGAGCGCGAGGAGGCGGCCGGTGAATGAGTGCTACCGCCTGTGGCCGCAGGGCCCGGCCCGGCGGGTGATGGACACGATGTGAACCACGTGGTTCACTTTTTGGGAGGGATGAATCCTGCCCACCCGGAGGTCGTCATGAGCACGTCCGCGGAATTTCAGAAGGTCCCATTCGCCGAAGGCGCCCGCGGGGCGTCGCGCCACCCGGGGCGGCCCACCGGGGCGACGGTCACGAGGGAGATCGAGCTGTCGGCCGGGACGGTCGCCTACGAGGACACCGGAGGCGACGGCCCGGTGGTGGTCCTGCTGCACGGGCTGCTGATGGACGCGTCCCTGTGGGACGGGACGGTGGCCGGGCTGCCCGCCGGCCACCGGTGCCTGGCGCCGACGCTGCCCCTTGGCGCGCACCTCCACGCGATGCGCGCGGACGCCGACCTGTCCCTGCGAGGGGCGGCCCGGCTGGTCGCGGAGTTCCTCGACCGGCTGGACCTGCGCGACGTCACGCTCGTCGGCAGCGACACCGGCGGGGCCCTGGTGCAACTGCTCATCGGGGACGGTGACCTCGCGGAGCGGGTGAGCCGGGTGGTGCTCGTCTCCTGCGAGGCGTTCGACAACTACCCGGCCCGGGTGACAGGCCGGACTCTCGCGCTCGTCGGCCGGCTGTCGCCGCGTCTCTTCGGGCTGTTCATGCAGCAGATGCGGCTGCGGGCGGTGCGCCGCCTCCCGATCGCGTTCGGATGGCTGACCCGGCGGGGCGACGCGGCGACCCGCCGGTGGGCGCGGCCCGTCATGACCCGGCCGGACATCCGCCGCGACGCGGTCCGGACGCTGCGGGCGGCGGCCTCGGACGCCCGAGCGCTGGCCGGTGCCGCCGGCGCCCTGGAGTCCTTCGACCGCCCCGCGCTCGTCGTCTGGGCGGCCGGCGACCGCGTGATGCCGCCCGAGCACGGCCGGCGCCTCGCGGAACTCCTGCCGCAGGGGCGGCTGGCCGAGATCCCCGACAGCCGCACGCTCGTCCCGCTGGACCAGCCGGAGCGGCTGGCCCTGGCGATCGGGGAGTTCGTGGGCGCGCGTCACGGGTGACGTACCCGCCGGGCCTTCGCCGGCCCCCGCGTCGCACGGCAACGGGGCGCCTATTCGCAGGCGGTTCCGTCACCGTCGCGGTCCAGGTGCCGCCCGTAGCCGGGCTCCCCGGCGTGAATGGGTGCGGCGCCGGCTGCCCGGACAGCGGTGCAGTTGGCGTAGTACGCCGAACCGGAGCCACCGCCCGACCCGGAGTCGCCGGAGGTGCCCGACCCGCCGGAGCCGCCGGGGTCGGGTGCGACGGTGACCCTGACGGTCTTCGTCCTCGTCACCGTCGGAGCCGGTTCCGGGGAGGCGGTGACGGTCTTCGTGACGGCGGGCAGCGGCTCGGCCGACGTGGTCGCCGTGGCCGTCAGCGTTGCCGTGACCGTCGCGGCGGGCGCGGCCTTCGCGTCGGCGGCCTTCTGCGTCCCGGCGCCGTCGTCGGCGGCGCCGATGCCGACGCCGACGAAGATCAGGACGACCGCCGCCGGAATGATGATCCGCTTCCTCGTCCAGCCGGGCCGGCCCCCGGAAGGCGCCGTGGGTACGTACGGGTTGGGCCGGGCGGGCTCGGGCGGCCGGCCCCAGGGCGGCGGTTGCGGCGGCGGGTTGTGCGACATGGGTCCCCCAGGTGATGCGTGGGGCACGACCGTAGCGAGGTCGTACGAACCGATGTGAGCCATGCATTCCATTGGTGATGAACTTGTGACCAAATAGTGGACAAAGGGTGGGGGCTCCGCCTGGCGCGTGGGAAGCCGGCCCGGGAAGCCCGAGCGAACGCGGCACCGAACGAGCCCCCGCGGCCTACGCTCAACAGGTGGGAGCGCCCCGGCACCACCGGCGACACCGACCGAACAGGAGAGATGATTGATCACTCCAGCCCCGCCCCGGCGCCCGTGCCGCCGCTACGGCGCAGACGGAACCCCGTGCTCCTCCACCACCACCCGCGCCGACGGATGGTGCGGCCGGTGCGACGGCTACACGACTGCCAGGCCCGCCGCGACCCCCGACGCCTCCGCACCGCGCCGCTCCGAGTGGCGGTGGGGAGCCGACACCTGGACACCCGGCACTCTCGGTATGGACTCCGACGAGGCGTACGAGATCGACGTCACCCCGGGCGCCGTCGCGACGTACGGCAGGGTCCACGCCGTCGTGCCGCAGATCGCCGAGACGCAGATCCGCTCCCTGCTCGAAGACCTGATCTCCGAGCAGGCCGACACCGAACGAAGCAGCACCGGCACGTGGCGGATCTACTTCCGCAGACACGGATACGGCCTGGTCATCAGCGCGGACCGCAGCCACGTCCTGCGCTACTGCACCCGTCACGCGGAACGCACCTGGGCGCAGTACCGCACAGGTGTCACCTCGCGTATCAGCGGCCCCGGAGGCCTGGCGGCCTGGAAACGTGAAGCCGTTGCCAGACACCTCCCCCTGCCCGTCGGCGGCAAGGCGCTCAACCTGTACGCCCGGCACACCCTGGGCCTGAAGGTCACCCGCGACACCATCGACGACATCGCGCGGCGACTCGCGGCCCACCTCGGCGAGAACGTCCTGCCGCACTGGTCCCGCACCGAGGAGACGGCCATCGAGGACGGCCACGGGAACACCTGGGTCCTGCTGCGCACCGAGCGGTTCCCTGACGGGATCATCGCCACGGTCTACGCCACCGGCAGCGAGCCGGTGAAGCGGCCGAGCCCGGAGAAGTAGCTGCGGCGGGCCCGTTCACGCACGATCATGGCTGCCATGGAACGACCGAGGCCCGTCATCGAGTGCGCAGACGTCGCCCTGCGAAGCTGGCGGGGACAGCAGGACTTCCCGTCGGCCCACAAGCTGATCGAGGAGTCCCTGGACCATCTGCGCCCCTGGGAGCCGTGGGTCGCCCAGCACAGCGAGGAGAACACCCGGGGCTTCCTCGCCAGGTCCGGAGCGGGGTGGCTCGGCGGGCAGGTGTACAACTACGCCGTCGCCGAGGACGGCACCCTCGTCGGCATGTGCCAGGCCTACCGCGGCGCCGAACCGACGGGCTGGTTCATGGGGTACTGGCTGCATCCCGCCGCCACCGGCCGGGGTATCGCGACGAGAGCGACGTCGGCCCTGATCAGCGAGATGTTCACCCTGCCCACGGTGGAGTACCTGGAGATCGCGCACGACTCGGCCAACACATCGAGCGCGGCCGTACCGCGCCGGCTGGGCTTCACCGAGGTCCGGCGTGAACGAGCGGCACCGCCCGCGGCCCCCTCGGGAACCGGGATCGAAGTGATCTGGCGCCTGTACCGGCCGAGGGAGCACAACATTGTGAGGCCCGTCTGAGGTGCATGCCCTTCGCGCGTCCGGCGGGAGTGGCGCGTCAAGCGTCACATCGCAAGGCAATTGCCCAGCATGTCATCCGGCGGACTCACCGGCGTGCGGACTCAGGGCGCCGGCGCCGACCAGAGCGAAGAGCAGAATGCCCAGAATGATCCGGTAGATAACGAACGGCATGAAGCTCTTGGTCGTGATGAACTTCATGAACCAGGCGATGACGACGTACCCCACGCCGAACGCGATGAACGTGGCGAAGATCGTCGGACCCCAGGCCACATGTCCCTCGCCCGCGTCCTTCAGCTCGAAGACGCCCGAGGCGAGCACGGCCGGGACCGCGAGCAGGAACGAGTAGCGGGCCGCGGCCTCGCGGGTGTAGCCCATCAGGAGACCGCCGCTGATCGTGGCGCCGGACCGGGAGACACCCGGGATCAGGGCCATCGCCTGGCAGAAGCCGAAGATCAGGCCATCCTTGATGCCCAGTTCCTTGAGGGACTTGCGCTCCTTGATCGCCCGGTGCTTGCCGCCGGTCTCGTCACGGGCGGCCAGGCGGTCGGCGACGCCGAGCACGATGCCCATCACGATGAGGGTGGTGGCGATCAGCCGCAGGTCGCGGAAGGGGCCCTCGATCTGGTCCTTGAACGTCACGCCCAGCACGCCGATCGGAATGGAGCCGACGATGACCAGCCAGCCCATCTGGGCGTCGTGGTCGCTGCGCATCGAGCGGTCCGTCAGCGATTTGAACCAGGCTCCGACGATCCGGACGATGTCCTTGCGGAAGTAGATGAGGACTGCGGCTTCCGTGCCGATCTGGGTGATGGCGGTGAACGCCGCTCCGGGATCGTGCCAGCCGGCGAACGCCGCGGTGAGCCGCAGATGGGCGCTGGAGGAGATCGGCAGGAACTCGGTCAGTCCCTGAACGAGGCCGAGGACGAAGGATTCGAACCAGCTCATGGGGCTTGGGCCATCCTGAAGGGATCATGCATCGTCCGCCGGGCATCGGAGCCGGTCGGCAGCGTGCGGATTGCGGTCGTGTGAGGGCGGGGCCGCCTGGGCCCGGAGATCGTCTGTCGGTCGCGGGAAGCGTATCGCCCCCGGGTGAACAGGATTACGACAACCCCCGGCCGTACCGCCGCGTCACTCGGCGCCCAGCCGGTCACGCCTGCGCCAGGCGACGACGGCCGCGCCGAGCCCCGTCAGCACGATGAAGCCCATCGCCGCGAGGAAGGCGGGCGATGTCGGCGAGGAGGCCTCGCTGCCCGCCACGACGTACGCGGCCGTGTTCGGGATCGAGCCGAGTCCGGTCGCCACCAGGAACGGGGGACAGCCCATGCGTGACACGGCGGCGCAGTAGTTGGCGGCGGCGAAGGGCACTCCGGGGAAGAGACGCAGCGCCAGCATCGAGCGGAATCCGTGTCTGCTGAGCTGTCCGTCCGCCGCCCGCATCCAGCGACCGCGCAGCAGCGTGCGGAGCGCCTCCTGCCCGAGCACCCGGCCGAGCCCGAACGAGATGCCCGCGCCGAGCACCGTGCCCGCCAGCGCCGCCGCCAGTCCGGCCTGCGTGCCGAACAGCGCTCCGGCGGCGAGATTGAGCAGCGGACGCGGCACGAACGCCACCGTGCACACGCCGTACGCGAGTCCGAACAGCACGACCGCTGCGGCGCCGCCGCTCAGCTGGGCCGGCCAGCCGGAGGCCAGCAGCCGCTGTGGCTTGAGGAGCAGCATCGTCGTCGCGGCGGCCAGCAGCACCGCCACGAGCAGCGAGAACCTGGACCAGGGCGAGAACAGCACCCGTGTGCAGCGCGCGGACAGACCGACGGCGGGCCGGGTGGCGGGGGCGGGGTCGAGCATTCGGGGAGAGTATCCGACACCAGGTGTGATCGCCGTAATGTGACCGTTATAGGGACGGATTCGCGACAGTCGACAAGACGGCCGAGGCCGCTCGGCACCGCTGCGGGAGCCCCCGGTGCGGAATACCGACCGGCCGTCAACTCGCCTGCCGCCCGCAGTAAATCGTTCGACGGGCCCGCCTCGGGCGGACATGATCGACGCATGTTCCGGTTCGCCTTCCTCGCAGCGCAGTCCGCAGTCGCGGACGCGCCGAAGGCTGCCGTGAGCCCCGCGTTCACCACCGCTGTTGTCGCATCGATGACCGCGGCAGCAGTCACGGCAGCACTCACCGCTGCCGCGGCACCCATCGGCGGCGCCCGAAGCTGACCCTCCCCCGACAGTCCGGCGGACCCCGTGAGGGGAGGGTCGGCAGGGCCCTGGGGTCTTCTCTCTCAGCTTCGAGAACCAAGGAATGAGCCATGCCCAAGACGGCATACGTGCGCACCAAGCCGCACCTCAACATCGGCACCATGGGCCACGTCGACCACGGCAAGACCACCCTCACCGCAGCCATCACCAAAGTCCTCAGCGACCGGGGTACCGGCACGTTCGTCCCGTTCGACCGCATCGACCGGGCGCCGGAGGAGGCGCAGCGCGGCATCACCATCAACATCGCGCACGTCGAGTACGAGACCGACACCCGGCACTACGCGCACGTGGACATGCCCGGACACGCCGACTACATCAAGAACATGGTGACCGGCGCGGCCCAGCTCGACGGGGCGATCCTCGTCGTGTCCGCGCTCGAAGGCATCATGCCGCAGACCGCCGAGCACGTGCTGCTCGCCCGCCAGGTGGGCGTCGACCACATCGTCGTCGCCCTCAACAAGGCGGACGCCGTCGACGACGGCGAGGACGCGGTGCTGACCGACCTGGTCGAGCTGGAGGTGCGCGAACTGCTGTCCGCGCACGGCTACGGCGGCGACACCGTGCCCGTGGTGCGGGTGTCGGGCCTGCGGGCGCTGGAGGGCGACCCGCGCTGGACGGGGGCGGTCGAGGCCCTGCTCGACGCCGTCGACACCTACGTACCGATGCCGGTGCGCTACATCGACGCGCCGTTCCTGCTGCCGGTGGAGAACGTCCTGACCATCACCGGCCGGGGCACGGTCGTCACCGGCGCGGTGGAGCGCGGCACCGTCCGCGTCGGGGACCGGGTCGAGGTGCTCGGGGCCGGTGTCGAGACCGTCGTCACCGGTCTGGAGACCTTCGGCAGGCCGATGGAGTCCGCCGAGGCCGGCGACAACGTCGCGCTGCTGCTGCGCGGGGTCGAGCGCGACCGGGTACGCCGGGGTCACGTCGTGGCCGCGCCGGGCAGCGTGACACCGAGCCGGCGCTTCACCGCGCAGGTGTACGTCCTGTCCGGGCGGGAGGGCGGCCGGACCACGCCGGTCGCCACCGGCTACCGGCCGCAGTTCTACATCCGCACCGCGGACGTCGTCGGTGACGTCGACCTCGGCGCGACCGCGGTGGCGCGACCCGGCACGACGGTCACCATGACCGTCGAACTGGGCCGGGACGTACCGCTGGAGACCGGCCTCGGCTTCGCCATCCGTGAGGGCGGCCGCACCATCGGCGCGGGCACGGTCACCGGTCTGCTCTGAGCGGCCGCCGCGCGGCTGGGTCCGTCTCCCGTACCGCACGGGAGACGGACCCGGCGCTGTGCGCGGGGCCCGCCCCGCCGGGGTCACGAGCAGCCGGCCGGGCACCGCACAATGGGGGAGTGAACGAGTCGATACCGGTCATCCGCGACGTGGACCGGGGCACCGCCAGACTGCTCCCCGACGTGGACCGGGAGCGGGCCTGGCTGCTGACCGTCGACGGCGCACCTCAGTCGTACGTCGACCTGGACGCGCCGGAGCACCTCGAGTTCGAGTACGCGCGACGGCTCGGTCACGTCGTGGACTGCGCCGCCGAACCGGGCACGCCGCTGGACGTGCTGCACCTCGGCGGCGGCGCCCTCACCCTGCCCCGCTACGTCGCGACGACCCGCCCCGGATCCCGGCAGGACGTCGCGGAGGCCGACCGGGGGCTGCTCGCCCTCGTGGCCGAGCACCTGCCGCTGCCCGACGGCAGCCGGATCGTCGTGCACGGCACGGACGCCCGCGAACACCTGGAGGCGACCGCACCCGGCTCCCTGGACGTCCTGATCGCGGACGTCTTCGGCGGCTCGCGGGTACCCGCCCACCTGACGACCGTGCCTTTCGCGCGGGCCGCGGCACGGGCGTTGCGGGCCGACGGGGTCTACGCCGCCAACCTCGCGGACGGGGCGCCCTTCGACTTCCTGCGTCCGCAGCTGGCCACCTTCGCGGCCGTCTTCGAGGAGCTCGCGCTGATCGCGGAGCCGGCGGTACTGCGCGGCCGGCGCTTCGGCAACATCGTCCTCGTCGCCTCCCGCGCGCCCTTCGACACGGCGGCGCTGACCCGCCGTTGTGCCGCCGATGCGTTTCCGGCCCGTGTCGAGTACGGGGCCGCCGTGGCCCGGCTCGTCAGGGGCGCCAGGCCGGTCGGGGACGACGAGGCGGTGGACTCACCCGAGCCGCCCGACGGCTCCTTCGGTATCGGCTGACGCCGGCGCACCCTTCGCCACCACCCCGGTGGGGACGGTTCTGCGCGTCAGGTTGCGCACGTCCGGAACACACAGCACGGCACCGGTGACCAGGACGACCAGCGAGGCGCAGCCCCACAGCGCCTGGCCGCGCCCGACCAGCGACTCGACCGGACCGGCGAGCGCGGTGGCGAGCGGCACCATGGCCACCGAGCCGAACCAGTCGTAGGCGGAGACCCGCGACAGCTTGTCCTCCGGGATCTCCTGATGCAGGGCCGTCATCCAGGACACGCCGAACACCTCGATGGCGGCGCCGCTGACGAACATCACCGCGCAGAGCCCGGCCACCGGCAGGGGCACGGCGAGACCGGCCGAGGGCAGCGCCAGCGGGAACACGCAGAGGGTCCCGGCCAGCAGCAGCCGCCTCGGCTTCCACCGCATCATCAGCACCGCCCCACCCAGGGTGCCGACTCCGAACGCGGCGAGCGCGAGGCCCCAGGGGCGGGCGCCGCCGAGTTCGTCCCTGGCGACCAGCGGCCCGTAAACCGCCTCGGCTGCCCCGACCGCGGCGACCACCACGGAGAACTGCGCCACCACCGCCCAGAGCCAGGTGCGGCCGATGACCTCCTGCCAGCCGTCCCGGAGATCGGCGAGCAGCCCACCGCCGGGGGCGCGCGCGCGGGGATGTGGCTGACGTCGAGGAAGGAGCGCAGCGCTCCGGCCACCGCGAAGGCGGCCGCGTCGATGGCCAGCACCCAGCCCGGATCCATCGCGGCGATCATGGCGCCGCCGAGCGCCGCACCGCCGATGGCGGCGCCCTGCATGGACATCCGGAAGAGGGCGAACGCGCGGCTCGCCTGTTCGCCACTGACGGTGGACATCAGCATGCCCTCGGCGGCCGGGTTGAAGAAGGCCTGCCCGGTGCCGCAGAGGGCGGTGAGCACCATCATCTGCCACAGCCGGGCATCACCGGTCAGGACCAGCCAGGCGAAGACGGCCTGCGAGACACAGTTGAGGGTGTTGGCCGCCACCATCACGCGGTGGCGCGGCAGCCGGTCCGCGACCGCCCCGCCGATCAGCAGGAAGAGCACCAGCGGCGCGGTCCTGGCGGCGGCCACCAGCCCGACGTCGCCTGCGTCGCCGCCCGACTCCAGAACCGCGAACGCCGCCGCGATCAGCGCGCCGTTGGTGCCCAGGCCCGTGATGATCGCGGCGGCGGTCAGCAGCCGGTAATTGCGGCCCGCCCGGGAGGGGCGGTCCGATGGGGGTGCGAGGTCGGCCGTTGTCACCAGGGGACTATCGCTGGCGCGACCCCGTGGTGCCAAATGGGCTGCCGCCCGGTGTCAGGACTCGGTGATCTTCACCAGGCGCACCGTGCTCAGGATCTTCATGATCGTCGAGTCCGGCAGCTCGTCCGGGACGGAGGCGGCACCGTACAGAACCCAGGAGGAGAAGGCTCCCTTGCTGTTCTTGAAGGTGAAGGCGATGGACTTGCCGTCCGTGTCGCACTTCGTCTTCTTGGTGACATTGGGCGCCTTGGCGGTCACCAGGCTGCCGGTGAGACCCGACTTGGTGGTGTACTGCTTCGCCTTGCTGATCTTGATGGTGCTCTTCGGCATGTGCTGGGCGTAGGCGGCCCACGCCCAGGTGCCGGCCTCGTTCCTGGCGTTCACATCGGCGTCCGTGGCCCCTTCGGCGCCGCGGGTGCCGGTACCGGCCAGGCTGCTGTTCTCCTTGATGCCGTCGTGGTCGGAGTCGTCGACGCACCACTTGCTCTTGAGGTCAGCGGGTGCCGTGAAGCCGATGAGCGGTGAACCGTCACCCTTCTTCTCGTCCTCGAAGAACGAGGAGATCCCGGGACGGGAGACCTCCCAGTCGCCGGGCACGTCGAACTGCGTGCCCCACTTCGGGTTGGTCACCACCTTCCAGCCGGCGATGAGCGGCTTGGCGTCCCCTTCGCTGCCGCGCGGGTTGGCCTCCGGCGACGACGCGGACCCGGAGGGCTTGGCCGGCGCGGACGACTTCTTGTCGTCGGCGACGTTCTTGCCGTCCTTGCCGTCGTCCTTGTTCATGACGACGACGCCGGTGACCACCGCGGCCGCGACGACCGCGACCGCCGCGACGATCGCGATGACGGTCGTCTTCTTCTTGTCGTTGTTGGGCTGAGGCGGACCGGGCGGGCCGGGAACCGCGTGCTGCGGAACGGTCGGCTGCTGGTACGGGTTGCCCTGCTGGTAGCCCTGCTGCCCCGGCTGTCCCTGCTGCGGGTAGCCGTATCCGGGCTGCTGCCCGGACGCGCCGGGCTGTTGGTATCCCGGTTGTTGGTAGGGATTCGGCTGCTGGTAACCCGGCTGCTGATACGGGTTCTGGTTCTGGTCCTGCGGGTTTTGCTCGCCCCCGGGCGGCTGCTGTCCTGGCCACATGGCGAGTAACGATAGAGGTGCGCCGCCCGGTCGGCTACGGCCGCCCCCGTGAGCGGACGGTGAAGGACGGGACCGACGGAAGCCGGAGGGCGGGGGCGCGTGCGGATCCGGCGGTGCCCGGTGATCCCCGAGGCATGGCCAAACCTGCCTACCGGCCGGTAACATCGGACTCATGAGCGCTGAACAGATGACCGCGGGCGAGATGGTCGCCGCGACGGTTCCGATGGTCCGGACCCTCAACCTCGAATTCCTGGAGTCCACCGCAGAACGCGCGGTGGTCCGTCTGCCGGACCAGGCGGACTTCCACAACCATGTCGGCGGACCGCACGCCGGCGCGATGTTCACGCTGGCGGAATCCGCGAGTGGCGCGATAGTCATCGCCGCGTTCGGCGACCAGCTGACGCGCGCCGTCCCCCTCGCGGTGAAGGCGGAGATCGGATACCAGAAGCTGGCCATGGGTGATGTCACCGCGACCGCCACGCTCGGCAGGCCGGCGGCCGAGGTCGTCGCCGAACTGGACGCGGGCAAGCGCCCCGAGTTTCCCGTGGCCATCCGGATCCAGCGCGCGGACGGAGCTGTGACCGGCGAGATGACAGTGGTCTGGACGCTGCGCCCGAACGCCTGATTCCACCTGGCCCGGCAGGGGCCGCCGCCCACCCGGAACGGGTGCGGGGGCGGCCCTTCGCGCTGTCCGTCCCGGTGACACGGCCGGTAGGGTTACCTCTGTGCGCCGAGGAGTTGTCCGGCGGCCCAGAGGACATCACTACGGAGGAACCGGCGTTGCACATCCAGGAGTGGCTGGAGAACGTTCCCGCGATCAGCGTCTACCTCCTGGTGGGCATAGTCATCGGTGTGGAGAGCCTCGGCATCCCGCTGCCGGGCGAGGTCGTGCTGATCAGCGCGGCGCTGCTGGCCGCGGGACACGACGGCATCAACCCGTGGATCCTGGGTGCCTGCGCGACGGCCGGGGCGGTGATCGGTGACTCGATCGGCTATGCCATCGGCCGCAGGGGCGGACGCCCGATGCTCGCCTGGCTCGGCGCGAAGTTCCCCCGGCACTTCGGTGAGAGCCAGATCGCCACGGCGGAACGCTCGTTCCACAAGTGGGGGATGTGGGCGGTCTTCTTCGGCCGCTTCGTGGCCCTGCTGCGCATCTTCGCGGGACCGCTCGCCGGCGTCCTGCACATGCCGTACTGGAAGTTCCTGACCGCGAACCTGCTCGGCGGGATCGCCTGGGCGGGCGGCACCACGGCCGTCATCTACACGGTGGGTGTCGTCGCCGAGGACTGGCTCAAGCGGTTCTCGTACCTGGGACTGGCGATCGCGGTCCTGATCGGACTCGCCTCGATGCTGGTCGTCAGGAACCGGGCCAAGAAGGCGGCGGCCGCGCGTGACGCGGCGCGGCCGGCCCCCGAACCCGGGACCGTACCGGCGGCCGACTGACCCGCGCGATCCGGGCCGGCCGGACCTGTGCGGCTGCTCGCCGCACTGCCCGGGAGGACTGACCGGGGGACGGGTCCCCGTGCTCAGTCCTCGAAGGCCTCGCGGTGTGCCTTCGCCAGTTCCACGTAGCCGACCGCGTTGAACTTCACGCCGTCGAGCTCCTCCTCGGTCAGCTGCCGTTTGACCTTGGCGGGTACGCCCGCGACCAGCGAACCCGGCGGCACCCGCATCCCCTGCGGGACCAGCGCCTGGGCGGCGATCAGCGAGCCGGTGCCGATGTGCGCACCGTTCAGGACGGTGGCCCCCATGCCGATCAGGACGTCGTCCTCGACGGTGCAGCCGTGGAGCACCGCGTTGTGCCCGACCGAGACGCGCTCGCCGACCGTGACGGGGAAGCCGGGATCGACGTGGACGCTGCAGTTGTCCTGGATGTTGGAACCGGCGCCGATGACGATGGGGCCGCAGTCCGCACGCAGCACCGCGTGGTACCAGACGCTGGAACCGGCCGCCATGGTGACCTCACCGATCACGACCGACGTCGGTGCGGCGAAGGCGGACGCGTCGATGTCCGGCTCCTGACCTCCCAGTGCGGTGATCAACGCCTTTTCTGCCATCGCGCGTTCCTCCGTGCTCCGGTGCCGTGGGTCGCGGCCGGCGGGTCGACAGCCGTCCGGCCGCCGGGGAAACGTTATGCGACGGGCACGCGGGCCGGGGTCCCGGTGGGGTGAAGATCACAGGCCGGCGCGGATACCGGTCCCGGGCGCCCCGACTACCGTGTGCGGGTGCCGAAGAACAGAGACACGGTCTCCTCCCTGACGGCCTGGCGGCGGCGCGTCGTGTCCGGGGCCGTCCACCGCTGCTGGCGCTGGGTCCGGGAGACGGGTGCGGTCACGGCCGCGCATCCCGGCGGGCTGCGGTTCGGCCGGATCGGCGAGGGCACCCGGCTGGCGTTCCCGCAGGGCACGGTCTTCGGGGAGCGGTGGATCGAGCTCGGCAACCACTGCATCATCGGCGAACAGGTGACCCTCACGGCGGGGCTCATGCCCGATCTGGACCTCGGCGCCGATCCGATCCTGACCCTGGGCGACGGAGTGGTGCTCGGCCGGGGCAGCCATGTGGTCGCCGACACCACGGTGACGATCGGCTCGGACACGTACTGCGGGCCGTACGTCTACATCACCTCGACCAACCACAGCTATGACGATCCGCGGCAGCCGGTCGGCCGGCAGTGGCCGAGGATGGAACCGGTGGCCATCGGGCCCGGTTGCTGGATCGGCACCGGAGCGGTGGTCCTCCCGGGCGCCCGGCTCGGGCGCAACGTGGTCGTCGCGGCGGGCGCGGTGGTACGCGGAGAGGTGGCCGACCACGCGGTCGTGGCCGGCGCCCCCGCCCGTGTCGTACGCAGCTGGGACCCGGAGAAGGGCTGGCAGCCGCCCATGCGCACACCGGCCCCGGTGCCGATCCCGGAGGGTGTGACCCCCGAACAGCTGCTGGCCGTGGCGGAGCTCGACGAGAGCTGAGGTCCGTGCCGGGGCCGGCGGGTCCCGTCAGCCGGTCGCGAGCAACACCGTGCCGACCAGGGCGAGCCCGGCCCCCGCCGCCTGCACGCCGCGCAGCCGTTCCCCCAGGAGGCCGCGTGCGGCCAGGGCCGTGACCACCGGGTAGAGCGAGGCCAGTACGGCGGCGACGGTGACCGGTCCGTGCTGGGCGGCGATCGAGTACGTACCGTTGGCCGCGACATCCGCGAGGCCCACGAACGCAAGCGCCGGCAACGCGGCCCGCACCACGGCTGCCCCGCCCTCATCGGGCAGCGCACGGCCCCCGCGCCGCACCGAGACGTACAGTGCCGTGCCGCCCACCGTGATGTTGGTGAGGCGCTGCACGAAGAGGGCCAGGAAGAGGCCGGTGAGCGTGGTGGACGCCTCCGCGATCAGGGACATCACGGCCCCGAAGCCGAACGCCGCCACCAGGGTCAGCAACACCGCCCGGCGCTGCACCGGGGCACCGCGCAACTGCGGGCCGCCCGCCAGCACGATGCCCACCACCGCGACGGCGACCCCGGCGAACTGCAGCAGCCCCGGCCGCTCGCCGGCGATCAGGCCGACGCTCACCGGCACGGCGACGCCCAGGGAACCGAGCGGGGAGACGACGCCCATCGGGCCGAGCGCCAGGGCCTTGTAGAAGCTCAGCATCGCGACCGGCCCCACCACACCGGCCGCGACCGCGAACCAGAGCTGCCCGCCCGCCTCGCTCCAGGCGCCCGTGACGGTCACGATCACCGCGAGCACGGCCGCGGCGGCGGTCTGCGAGACGACCACCACGGTGAGCGCGGGCATGCGCCGGGTCAGCAGCCCGCCGCCGAAATCGGCCAGTCCCCACAGCAGGCTGGTGGCGAGGGCGAACAGTGCGGACATGCGGGGGCCTCGCAGTACAGTGTGGTGAACGGTGGGTACACCACACCGTAGTGCAGTATTTTTGACTCTGTCATCCAAAATATTGGACGGAATGTGACTGATCTCGACCAGCTGACCCAGTCCCTCGCGCGCAACCTCAAGCGCTGGCGCGGGGAGCGGAGCTTCACCCTGGACGCCCTCGCCACCCGTGCCGGGGTCAGTCGCGGCATGATCATCCAGATCGAGCAGGCACGCACCAACCCGAGCGTCGGCACCACGGTCAAGCTCGCCGACGCGCTCGGTGTCAGCATCACCACCCTGCTCGACTACGACCAGGGCTCCCCGGTCCGCCTGGTGCCCGCCAGCCAGGCGGTACGGATGTGGTCCACGGAGGCGGGGAGCGCCACCACCCTGCTGGTCGGCACCGAGGCCAGGGGTCCGCTGGAACTGTGGTCCTGGCGGCTGGTGCCCGGCGAGGGCAGCGCGTCCGATCCGCACCCCGAGGGCACCGTCGAGCTGCTCCACGTCGCCACCGGTGAACTCACCCTGGTCGTCGACGGCGCCTCGTACACCGTGCCCGCCGGAACCTCCGCCACCTTCGAGGCGCACCATCCCCACGCCTACCGCAACGAGGGCTCCGAGCCCCTCGAAGTCACCATGGCCGTGTCCATCCCGCCCGTCAGATGAGACGTCCAACCGGGCCGGTGCACGGGGCTGTTAGCGTGGCCGGCATGCGCGCACCCATCGGCTCCTTCGAGGATGCCCGCCCCGCTGCCGAACGCCTCGAACTTCTCACCGCCCCGGTGGCCGCAGCGGTCCGTGAGGGCTGGGGCGGTATCCCCGCCGATCAGGTCATCCACGTCGACACGGACCCCGCGATCGCTGACACCGCCGCGTTCGTCGAACACCACGGGGCCGGTCTGCTGGACCGGTCGGCCAACTGCGTCGTCGTGGCCGGCAAGCGCGGGGGAGAGACCACCCTGGCCGCCTGCCTCGTGCTGTCCCACTCCCGCGTCGACGTGAACAACTCCGTCCGCAAGCACCTCGGCGCCCGGAAGGCGTCATTCGCTCCGATGGACACGGCGGTCGGCGAGACCGGCATGGAGTACGGCGGCATCACGCCCGTCGGACTCCCGGACGGCTGGCCCCTGTTGATCGACCCCGCCGTCGTGGAGGAGGAATGGGTCCTGGTCGGCAGCGGCAGCCGCCGGGGCAAACTGATCATGCCGGGCAAGGCGCTCGCGGCGCTGCCGGGCGCGGTCGTGGTCGAGGGCCTCGGCATCAGGAGCTGAACCGCCGCCCGCGCCGCCGTGGCGGTGCGCGGGCAGCCACTTCGTGGCGAAGCCCACCGCTTCGGGCAGGCGGAACAGGCGGCTCGGGGCCGAGCCGACCTGGGCGGTGGCGACGGCGCCGGACCGGGCCGAGCGCTCGAAGTCCGCGCCCAGGGCCGCGAAGTCGCCGTCCTCCAGGGCCACGTCCTCGTACTCCCACCACCGCCGCCCGCCGCCTTCGCCCACCACACAGCGGTAGGTACGCCGGGGCGGGGACGGGGCGCGGTACTCGGCGAGGTGGAACGCGGTGCAGGAGCCGAAGCCGGTCCCCAGGAGCAGGACCTGCGCCCCCAGGTCGTACAGCCTGGCCAGCGGGGAGTCCTCCCCGAGATGGCAGTCCGGGCGGTGACCGGCCACCACCTCGTCCGCCCGTGGGCCCACGGCCGCGAACGAGGTCTGCGGATGGGCGCTGCGTACGGCGCCGGGGGAGCGGCGCACCGCTTCGGCTACGCGCCCCATCGACGGGGCGGCCGTGGTGGCCGGGTCGAACGCCGGCATGGCCGCCCGCACGGCGTCCAGCTCACGCGCGCCGAGGCCACGTACCCGGGCGCGGTACTGCGGTGAGGTGTCGGAGTTCTCCGGGGTGAAGGCCGGGACGACCAGCGTGCCCCGCGGCCCCAGCGCGTCCCGCAGGGCGGCGGTCACGGCCGGCGCCCCGCCGTCGACGGCCCCCACCGCACGCAGCGAGGCGTGCACCATCAGCACGCCGCCACGCTCCACACCGAGCCGGGACAGCTGTCCGGCCAGCCGGGCGCGGCGGTGGGAGAGGCTCAGCACACCGGGTGCGGGGGCGGTCATCACAGCGGATCATTCTCGCAGCCCGTGGCGGAGTGTGACACCACGCACATCCGGCCGAACGGTGACGGCCCCAGGTGCCTCACCCGTCTCACGAGCGGCCAGGTCCCGCAGCCGGAGCCACTGGCCAGAGCCCCGGCCAAGGCCCCTATCGTTCCAGCGCGGGGATCTCGATGGCCGGGCAGCGGTCCATGACCATGTCGAGTCCGGCCGCCCGGGTGCGCTCGTACGCCTGCTCGTCGATCACGCCGAGCTGGAACCACACCGCGGAGGCGCCGGCCGAGACCGCCTCGTCCGCCACCGCGCCGGCCAGCTCGCTGTTGACGAAGACGTCCACCACGTCGACCGGGAACGGGATGTCGGCCAGCGACGCGTAACCGTCCTCGCCGTGCACCCGCTCGGCCTTCGGATGCACCGGGACCACGCGCTTGCCGAAGCGCTGAAGGACCTCGGCCACCCCGTAGGCCGCGCGGGAGCGGTTGTTCGACAGCCCCACCACCGCCCAGGTGTCGCCCGTGCCGGTCAGAATCCTGTGGATCGTCTCCGTGTCTGCGTACATGATCCACTCAACGGACGGCCGCCCCGGACCATTCCCGCGGCTGCGCATAGGCTGGCCGGATGCAGGAGCAGTACCGGACAGTCGCCCGAGCGGGCGTGCACGAGGCCGAGATCAACCGGTCGCGTTTCATCTGCGCGCTCGCCCCCGCCGCCACCGAGCAGGAGGCGCAGGAATTCGTCGCGCGCGTCCGTAAGGAGCACCCGGCGGCCAACCACAACTGCTTCGCGTACGTGATCGGCGCCGACGCCTCCGTACAGAAGGCGAGTGACGACGGCGAGCCGGGAGGCACCGCCGGGGTGCCCATGCTCCAGATGCTGACCCGCCGCGAGATGCGGTACGTCGTCGCGGTCGTCACCCGCTATTTCGGCGGGGTGAAACTCGGCGCGGGCGGGTTGATCCGGGCCTACGGGGGAGTGGTCGGTGAGGCCCTCGACGCGATCGGCACACTCACCCGGCAGCGGTTCCGGCTCGCCACCGTCACCGTGGACCACCAGCGGGCGGGCCGGCTCGAGAACGAACTGCGGGCCACCGGGCGGACCGTGCGAGAGGTCCGCTACGCGGAGGCGGTGACCATCGAGATCGGGCTGCCGGACGCGGACGTGGCCGAGTTCCGGCGCTGGCTGGCCGACGCGACGGCCGGCGAGGCGGAGCTGGAGCTGGGCGGCGAGGCCTACGGGGACGCCTGAGTACTGTGGTGCGGGGCGCGGGCGCGGGGCCGCGCTGGTACGACGATCACAGGCCGGGTGCGGGCCGCTCCGGAGCACAAGGGGCGGCGACCGCGGGGGTGGAGGAAGCGAAACATGCAGGTCGGAGCCGGGTCTTGAGGATTTTGCACACATCGGACTGGCATCTGGGCCGGTCCTTCCACCGCGTCTCGCTGCTCGACGCCCAGGCCGCCTACCTCGATCACCTGGTCGCGACGGTCCGTGACCACGACGTCGATGCCGTGCTCGTGGCGGGTGATGTGTACGACAGGGCGGTGCCGCCGCTCTCCGCGGTCCAGCTCTTCGACGACGCGCTGCACCGGCTCGCCGAGGCCGGCGTGCCCACCGTGATGATCTCCGGGAACCACGACTCGGCCCGCCGGCTCGGCGTCGGCGCCGGACTCATCGGGCGGGCAGGCATCCATCTGCGGACCGACCCCGCGCACTGTGCCACCCCGGTCGTACTCCCCGACGCGCACGGCGACGTGGCGTTCTACGGGCTCCCGTATCTGGAACCCGCCCTCGTCAAGGACGAGTTCAACACCGACCGGGCCGGGCACGAGGCCGTCCTGAGCGCCGCCATGGACCGGGTCCGCGCGGACCTCGCGACACGGCCCGGCGCCACCCGGTCCGTCGTCCTCGCGCACGCCTTCGTCGCGGGCGGCGAGCCGAGCGACAGCGAACGCGACATCACCGTCGGCGGCGTGGCCGTCGTCCCCGCCGGGGTCTTCGACGGCGTCGACTACGTGGCGCTGGGACACCTGCACGGCTGCCAGAAGGTCACCGAACGCGTCCGCTACTCCGGCTCCCCGCTCGCGTACTCCTTCTCCGAGGCCGGCCACCGCAAGACGATGTGGCTGATCGACCTGGACGACACCGGCGCCGTCGCGGCCGAATGGATCGACTGCCCGGTGCCCCGCCCGCTCGCCCGGCTCCGCGGCCGGCTCGACACCCTCCTCGACGACCCCGCCCTGGACCGGCACGAGCTGTCCTGGGTGGAGGCCACCCTCACCGACCCGGTCCGCCCGGCCGAGCCGATGGCCCGCCTCGTCGAGCGGTTCCCGCACACGCTCGCCCTCGCCTTCGAACCGGAACGCGACCCCGAGGACCCGCGGACCTCCTACGCCGAGCGGCTGCGGGGGCGCGACGACCAGAGCATCGCGGAGGACTTCGTGGCCCATGTCCGCGGCGGATACGGCATCGACGAGTCGGAGCGGACGGTGCTGCGTGGCGCCTTCGACCACGTACGCGTCGACGACAGCGTGCGCGAGGTGAACCGGTGAGGCTCCACCGGCTCGGCATCACCGCCTTCGGGCCCTTCGGCGCCACTCAGGAGATCGACTTCGACGCACTCTCCTCGGCCGGGATCTTCCTGCTGCACGGACCGACCGGCGCGGGTAAGACCTCGGTCCTGGACGCCGTCTGCTACGGCCTCTACGGCGCCGTGCCCGGCGCTCGGCAGAGCCCCGGAACCTCGCTGCGCAGCGACCACGCCCCGGCGGACCTGCCGACCGAGATCCGGCTCGAACTCACCGTGGGCGGGCGCCGACTGGAGATCACCCGGAGCCCCGCCCAGCCCCGCCCCAAGAAGAAGGGTGACGGCTACACCACGGAGAAGGCCCAGAGCCGGCTGCGCGAGTACCTCCCCGACGGGGGATGGCGGGCGCTGAGCCGCTCGAACCAGGAGATCGGTGAGGAGATCACCCAGCTCATCGGCATGAGCCGGGACCAGTTCTGCCAGGTGGTCCTCCTGCCGCAGGGCGACTTCGCCCGCTTCCTGCGCGCGGATGCCGAAGCACGCGGGAAACTGCTCGGCCGGCTCTTCGACACCCGCCGCTTCGCCGCCGTCGAGGAGCACCTCGCGGAGTTGCGCCGGGCCGCCGGGACCCAGGTCAGAGCCGGGGACGAACGGATCCTCGCCGTCGCCCAGCGGATCGCCCAGGCGGCCGGGCCCGCCGCGGAGGAGCAGCCGCTGCCCGGCATCCAGCCCGGCGAACCCGGGCTCGCCGACGCCGTACTGGAATGGGCCGCGACGGCGCGCGCCGGCGCCCGGGAACGGCTCGACATCGCCGCGTCGGCCCTGGCCGCGGCCGAGCAGCGGCAGGCGGCCGCCCGGCAGGCCCTGGACGCCGAGCGCGAACTGGCCGGCCTCCAGCAGCGTTACGCGGAGACCCGGCGGCGCGCAGCCGCGGTGGAGGCCGGCCGGGACGAGCACGATCAGGCACGGGAGCGGCTGCGGCGCGCCCGCAAGGCGGAGCTCGTCGCCCCCGCGCTGGAGCTCCGCGAGGAGGCGGAGCGGGCGCACCGTCGGGCGGGCGCGGCCCGCGACCGCTCCCGGGCCGGGCTGCCCGGTGACCTGGCCGACGCGGGCGCCGAGCAGCTCACCGCGCTCGAACGCCGGATCCGCGAGGAGCTCGGCGCGCTGGACGCGGCCCGTCGCGCCGAGCGGCGCAGCGCCGAGATCGACAGTGAACGGGCCGCGCTGGAACGGCAGGCGAGGGCGGACGACGAACTGATCCGGGACGCCGAGAGCTGGCTGGCCGGCTGGGAGACCACCCGGCACCGTCTGCACACCCGCATCGAGGCGGCCCAGGAGGCGGCGACCCGCGCCGAACTGCTGGCCGGCCGCCTGGACCCGGCCCGCAGGCGACTGGCCGCGGCCCGCCGCCGGGACACCCTGGCCGGTCAGACCTCTCACGCCGAGGAGCGCCTCGCCGCCGCCCGGGAACACGCCCTCACCACCGGCGAGACCTGGCTCCGCCTGCGTGAACGACGGCTGCGCGACATCGCGGCCGAGCTCGCCCGCGAACTGGTCGAGGGCGAGGCCTGCGCGGTCTGCGGTTCGGCCGACCATCCGGAGCCCGCCAGGACCGGGGACGGACACGTCGACCAGGCCACGGAGGACGCCGCCGAGGCCGCCCACCGGCGCGCCGAGCAGGCCCGTACCGAGGCGGAACACGCGCTCGGAGCCGTACGCGAGGGGTATGCGGCGGCGCGCGCGGAGGCCGCGGACATCCCGGACGGCCAGGCCTCGGAAGCGGCCGGAGGGGTCGGCGAGGCCACCGGCGGCCGGGCCGGAACGTCCGAGCCCACGGTCGGAGCGCTCACCGACCTCGTGGACACCCTGACCCGGGAGCACGCCGAGGCCTACCGGACCGCAACCGGGACGCACGCGGCGCGCGAGGCACTCGCGGCCGCCGAACGCGAGCAGGAGCAGCGGGCCGGAAACCGTCAGCACGCCGAACGCCGGGCCGCGGCCCGCACCTCCCGGCGCGAAGGCCTCGACGCCGAACAGGCTTCCCTGGAAGAGGTGCTGGCCCAGGCGCGCGGCGGGTCGGGCAGCGTCACCGAGCACGCCGCCCTCCTGCAGCGCCGGGTCGGCCTGCTCGTCGATGCGGCCGCGACGCTGCGTGAGGAGGAGGACGCGGCGGCCCGGCTGAAGGAGGCCGACGACCGGCTCGCGGACGCGGCGTTCCGGGCCGGTTTCGACACCCCGCAGGACGCTGCCGCCACCATGCTCCCCGACTCCGGGCAGCGAGCGCTGCAGCACCGGATCGACACCTGGCAGGCCGAGGCCTCAGCGGTCACCGACCGGCTGGCCGAGGCGGACGCCCGCGCTGCGGCCGGCCGTCCCCCGGCCGACCCCGGCGGCGCGCAGTCTGTGTACGACACGGCCGAGCGGCTGCTGCGGGACGGGGCGGGCGCCCACACCGCGGCCCGGGAGCGCCGGAGCGAACTCGGCCGGCTGTCCCGGCGCGCGACGGACGAGGCGCGGGCCCTGGGACCGGTGCGCGAGGAGTACGAGCGGATCGCGCGGCTCGCCGGCCTCACCGCCGGCACCTCGGCGGACAACGAACGAAAGATGCGGCTGGAGTCCTACGTCCTGGCGGCCCGCCTCGAACAGGTCGCGGCGGCCGCCACCGCCCGGCTGCGGCGGATGTCGTCCGGCCGCTACACCCTGGTCCACTCCGACGCCCGCACCGGCGGCCGCCGGGCCGGGCTCGGGCTGCACGTCATCGATGCCTGGACCGGCCGCGAGCGCGACACGGCCACGCTCTCCGGCGGCGAGACGTTCTTCGCCTCGCTCGCCCTGGCACTCGGCCTCGCGGACGTGGTCACCGATGAGGCCGGCGGCGTACGGCTGGACACCCTCTTCATCGACGAGGGCTTCGGCAGCCTGGACGACCAGACCCTCGACGAGGTGCTCGACGTGCTGGACTCGCTGCGGGAGCGGGACCGCAGCGTCGGCATCGTCAGCCATGTCGCGGATCTGCGCCGACGCATTCCGGCCCAGCTCGAGGTGGTGAAGGAACGCCACGGATCCGCCGTACGTCACCGGACGGCGGACGGAGTCAGCGGCTGACAGCCCGGCGCGGCAGCGGCGAGGAGTAGACGACGCTCGTGGTGACGGACCCCAGGGAACCGATCTTCCCCGACACCGTCTCCAGATGGCTCATGGAGCGCGCCGTCACCTTGAGCACGAAGCAGTCGTCTCCGGTCACGTGGTGGGCCTCGAGGATCTCCGGAGTGGTGCCGAGAAGATCGTGGAACGGCTTGTAGTTGCCGTTTGGATAGCGCAGCCGGACGAATGCGAGGATCGGCAGCCCGAGCCGCTCCGGGTCGACCACCGCCGAGTACCCGCTGATGATTCCGGCCTCCTCCAGCCTGCGGACCCGCTCCGTCACGGCGCTCGACGACATCGCGACCGCCCGCGCGATATCGGCATAGGTGGCGCGGCCCTCACGCTGGAGGACATCGAGGATGCGCCAGTCGGTATCGTCCGGGGAATAGTCGGTCATACGCAGAGAGAACAGGGAAACCCCCGGCGAATCAAGCCCACTGCCGGGGATCTCGTCTTCCGGCAAGGCTCCTTCGGCCATAGATTTTCGACCATGACCCCACAGCCCACCACCACCGACCACCCCGTGCTCCGGGTGCCGCCCGCCGATCCGGCCGTCGCCGCCGCCCACTTCGCGGCCTCGCTCGCCTTCCACGCCGACGCCTCCGACGTCGCCGCCGCACTGGCGACGGGCGGAGACCCCGGGTTCGTACTCCTCGACTCCCGTTCCGCCGAATCCTGGGACCAGGGGCACATCCCCGGCGCGGTGCACCTGCCGACATCGCTCATCGCCGGGCAGGCGGATGAACTGCTCGACCCGGACGTGCCCGTGGTCACCTACTGCTGGGGGCCCGGCTGCAACGGCGCCGCCCGCTCGGCGCTCGTCCTCGCCGGACTCGGCTACCGGGTCAAGGAGATGCTCGGAGGCTTCGAGTACTGGGTGCGCGAGGGCTTTGCGTACGAGACCGCGCGGGGGGCGGAGCGGCGCGGCGCCGACCCGCTCACCGCACCCGTCGGCGCCGGGGCCTGCGGCTGCTGACCCGTGGCCACCGACCGGCCCTCTGACGGCGGCAGGCCGGGTCCGGGGACGGCCCCGGCCCGGCCCGCCGGTCCGGTCAGAGCTTGGACAGCTCGTCGACCAGGTCGTCCAGACCCAGCGGCCCCTGCGAAAGGGCCGCCATGTGCCAGGACTTGAGGTCGAAGGCGTCCCCGTGCGCCGCGCGGGCGTTCTCCCTGCCCAGCAGCCAGGCGCGCTCACCCAGCTTGTAGCCGATGGCCTGCCCCGGCATCGAGAGGTAGCGGGTCAGCTCGCTCTCCACGAAGTCGGCGGGCCGGCCGCTGTGGTTGCCGAAGAACTCCTGGGCCAGTTCGGGCGTCCACCGCTCACCGGGGTGGAACGGGGAGTCGGCCGGGATCTCCAGCTCCACGTGCATGCCGATGTCCACGATCACCCGGCAGGCGCGCATCATCTGCGCGTCCAGGTAGCCGAGGCGCCGCTCGGCGTCGGGCAGGAAGCCCAGTTCGTCCATCAGCCGCTCCGCGTACAGCGCCCAGCCCTCGGCGTTGGCGCTGACGATGCCGATGGACGCCTGGTAGCGCGAGAGGCTCTGCGCGACGTGCGCCCACTGGGCGAGCTGGAGGTGGTGACCGGGCACGCCCTCGTGGTACCAGGTGGAGACGAGGTCGTACACCGGGAACCGGGTCTCGCCCATGGTCGGCAGCCAGGTACGGCCGGGCCGCGAGAAGTCCTCGGACGGACCCGTGTAGTACGGCGCCGCGGCGCCGCCGGGCGGGGCGATCCGGGACTCCACCTTGCGGACCCGCTCGGCGAGTTCGAAGTGCGTGCCGTCCAGGGCATCGATCGCCTCGTCCATCAGCCCCTGCAGCCAGGCCTGGACCTCGTCGACGCCCTCGATGTGCTTGCCGTGGACGTCGAGGTGGGCCAGCGCCTCCCAGGGGCCCGCGCCGGGCAGCACCTTCTCGGCCTCGGTGCGCATCTCCGCGAGCAGCCGGTGGTACTCGGACCAGCCGTACGCGTACGCCTCGTCGAGATCGAGGTCGGTGCCGTTGAAGTAGCGCGACCAGCGGGCGTACCGCTCGCGGCCCACCACCTCGGGAGCGCCTCCGACGGCGGGCGCGTACACCTCGCGCATCCACTGCCGCAGCTCCTCCAGGGCCTGCGTGGCCTGCCGGGCGCCATCGTCCAGACCCTCGCGCAGCACGTCGGGACCGGCTGCGGCGAAGTCCTGGAAGAACCCCGTCGTGCCGTTGCCGATCCACTCGTCGAGCTGGCCGATGAAGGTGGTGGTGGCGCGCGGACTGCCGTAGAGCTTGCGCTCCAGGCCGAGCGCGAGGGACTCGCGGTAGCCGGCCAGCGCGGCCGGAACGGCGCGGAGCCGGTGGACGACCGCCGCCCAGTCCTCGTCCGTCTCGGTGGGTGTCACGGTGAACACCTCGCGCACCGAGTGCGCGGGGGAGTGCAGGTTGGAGACGGCGCGCAGCGCCTCATCGGCCTCGTGCACGGCGAGTTCGGCGGTCAGCCGCTCGCGAAGGAGACGGCCGCAACGCCGTTCGGCGTCATCGGCCGCGCCGGGGAGCTGCTCGGCACGGTCGAGCCCGGCGAGCGTGGCGCGGGCCAGCCGGGCCAGTTCCTCCTGGCCGGCGGGGGAGAAGTCGGGAAGGCGGCGCGAGCTTTCCGCGACACCCAGGAAGGTGCCGGAAATCGGGTCGAGTCGGATGAACGCGTCGACGTAGGCGTCGGCGACCTGGCGGGGCAGCGCGCTGCTAGGAGTGTCTGACATGTGGACATCCTCGTACGGAGAGGGGCTCCCCGTCACCATCAACCGGGCTCGGAGACCTGACACGCCGCCGGCCCAATTGTGTTCGCGGCGGGCGGCAGCAACGGTCCGCACTCCCACTGCTGGAAGATCAGCCTGGTCTCCACCCTGGCCACTTCGCGGCGCGAGGTGAACTCGTCCAGCACCAGCCGTTGCAGATCGGCGGTACCGGTGACAGCCACATGCACCAGATAGTCGTCCGGACCGGTCAGATGGAAGAGCGCCCGGGACTCGGGCAGTGTCCTGATCCGTTCGACGAACGGGCCGATGAGCTCCCTGCGGTGCGGCCGGACCTGCACCGACAGCAGCGCCTCCAGGCCGCGTCCCATCCTGGCCGGGTCGAGCCGCAGCTGGTGGCCGAGGATGACGCCCGTGCGCCGCATCCGCGTGACCCGGTCCAGACAGGTCGACGGAGCGACCCCGACCTCGGCCGCGAGATCGCGGTAGGTGGTCCGGGCATCGTTCTGCAGCAGGCGCAGAATGTGCAGATCCACCGTGTCCAGAGCGACAGAATCGGTCATCTTCCGAACGTAGCACGGCTTCTGGCGCGGATCGCCCGGCCGCTGTTCAGAGTGGTGACATGGACACCGAAGCCTCGATGGCGCCCTCGACGACAACCCGGTCCAGGGCGCTGGCCACCGAAGCAGTGCACGCCGGACGCGACGACCTCGCTGCCCTCGGCCTGCACGCCCCGCCGATCGATCTGTCCACCACCTACCCCTCGTACGACTCCAGGGCGGAGGCCGAGCGGATCGACTCCTTCGCCGCCACCGGCGCCCGGCCCGACGGGCCGCCGGTCTACGCCCGGCTCGACAACCCGACCACCGGCCGGTTCGAGACGGCGCTGGCCCGGCTCGAAGGCGCCGCGAGTGCCGTGGCGTTCGCCAGCGGCATGGCGGCGCTCACCGCTGTCCTGCTGGCCCGCGCGAGCATGGGACTGCGCCATGTGGTGGCCGTCCGCCCGCTGTACGGCTGCAGCGACCATCTGCTCGGCGCCGGGCTGCTCGGCACCGAGGTGACCTGGACGGACCCGGCGGGCATCGCCGACGCGATCCGCCCCGACACGGGCCTGGTGATGGTGGAGACGCCCGCCAATCCGACGCTCAAGGAGGTGGATGTCCGGGCGGTCGCGCACTCCTGCGGCTCCGTACCGCTGCTCGTCGACAACACCTTCGCGACACCGGTTCTCCAGCGTCCCGTCGAGCACGGCGCGCGGATCGTGCTGCACAGCGCGACGAAGTACCTGGGCGGCCACGGGGACGTGATGGGCGGAGTCGTTGCCTGCGACGAGGAGTTCGCCGCCCGGCTGCGCCAAGTGCGCTTCGCCACCGGCGGCGTGCTGCATCCGATGGCCGGATACCTGCTGCTGCGCGGTCTGTCCACGCTGCCGGTCCGGGTACGGGCCGCGTCCGCGAGCGCCGCGGAACTCTCCCGCAGGCTGGCCGCCGACCCGCGGATCGCCCGCGTCCACTACCCCGAACTGGGCGGTGCGATGGTGTCCTTCGAGGTCTTCGGGGACCCCCACCGGGTCATCGGCGCGGTACGGCTCATCACGCCCGCCGTCAGTCTCGGCAGCGTGGACAGCCTGATCCAGCATCCCGCCTCGATCAGCCACCGCATTGTGGATGAAGGAGACCGGCAGGCGGCGGGGGTGGGCGACCGGCTGCTGCGCATGTCGGTCGGCCTGGAGGACGTCGAGGACCTCTGGGCCGATCTCTGCCAGGCGCTGAGCGGCGAGGAGCCCGCCGTGCGTCAGGGCTTCAGTGACGTGCCTGCTCGTGCGGGGGCAGGGCGAGCGGGAGCGACCGTTCCGGAGTCGCGCTCAGCCGGGCGGTGATCACCAGCGTGCCTTCCTCGATCTGGTAGTCGAGCGGCAGCGAGAGCGCGCGCATGGCGGCGACCATGCCGGTGTTGGACGCCTGGGTGACGGCGTAGACGCTCTCGCAGCCGGCCTCGACGGCCAGCGCCACCAGACGGGCCAGCAGCTCGGAGCCGATGCCCCGGCGCTGCCAGTCGTCCTCGACGAGCAGGGCGACCTCGGTCTCGTCGCCGTCCCAGAGCAGATGGCCGAGGGCGACCAGCCGGCCGGAGGCCGTCTGCACGGCAAGGGTGCGGCCGAAGCGGGGGCTCAGCAGGTGGTCGAGATAGCGGTCGGCGTCGCGGACCGGGCCGTGGTAGCGCAGTCGCAGGGTCTGCTCCGAGCAGCGGTCATGCATGGCGCGGGCCGCTTCGAGGTCGGCGCGGTCCGCCCGGCGCACGGTGATCGCGTTGCCCTCGGGCAGGGTGAGCACGTGCTCGCTGCGCGGGACGCGGGGGCCGAGCCGGGCATCGAGCTCGACCAGGGCGCGGGCCCTGGCGAACTCCGTGGGAGTGAACGGGAGATAGGGCCGCTCCACCGTGATGACGCCGCCCGAGGGGTCACGCAGTCGCATCACCGTCTCCTCCAGCACCCCTTCGACGGGTGCGGTCTCACCGGTGGCGCGTCCGGTGACCGAGACAGCGGGCAGCGAGTGGATGGTGCACCGGCCGAGCAGCTGTCGCAGGGCGAGCGGGAGTTCGGCGGCGTCCAGTGCGGTGCGGGTGGCGAGGCCGAGCACCCGGGTCGGGGCGTCGACCAGGTCATGGGCGTCGGCGCGCTCGATCCAGGTGGAGCTGCCGCCGGCGGCGGAGATCGCCCGGGTCAGCCGGGACGCCGGAAGCGCGGCGGGGGCGCGCAGCAGGAACTCGTCGACGGTGCCCTGCGCCAGGGGGTGCGTCTGCAGGGTGAGGATGTCGATCCGGTACTGGGCCAGCACATTGCAGAGCGCCGCCAGGCTGCCGGGAGCGTCCCGGACCGTGGTGCGCATCCGCCACAGTGCCGTCTCCCCGGAATCGGAGCCGGGTACCGGGTGCGGCGCGTGGCCGTGGGCCGGGGCCTGGCCGGGGTCCGGCGCGTGCCCCGGGTCGGGTGAGGCGACTGCTGTCCTCGGCTGCGGGGCGGCGGAGGCGTCGAGGGCCGGCGCCCCCTCGGACTCCGGCGGTGGCGCGTGGCTGTGCCGCCGTGCCCACCAGGTGTGGAACGCGGCAGTCGCGGTCAGCGCCAGGGCCGAGGCGATGAGCAGATACGGTCCCTCCGGCTGGTGTCCGATCAGGTTGGCGATCGCGTCGGCGACGGCTACCGCGGTGAACAGGGCGGCGAGTTCGATGAGATCCCGACGCCAGTGGTGGGGGCGGCGGGCGCTCTTGGCGGATGTCACATCAGTCATGACTTCACTGTGACGGAGCGGTGTTGCCTGATCACGAACGCCTTGTGACCGATGGGTTAAGTGTGGATCTAGTCGCCTATCGTCGCTTTTTGGCCGCTTGGCCGCTTGGCCGCTTGGCCGGGGCGCGGCCGAGCCACGTCCCGGCCGGGGCTCAGGCGGCCTCCTCCTGACCCCAGGCGGCCTGCAGCCGCGCCGCCTGCCGAACCAGTTGCGTCGACCCGCCGCGCGCGGCCGTCGCGGCGAGACCGGTTATGTGTCCGGTCCCCTGCGGGCCGCAGCGCTCCGCGCACTGCGCGGCCACGGCCAGCAGATCGCTCAGTCCCCGGGGAGCCCGCTCACGGGACAGCAGTGCGGGCAGCACCGGGAGCAGCACCGAGAGCACGGTCCGGTACGCGCCGGTCTCGGCGGCGGCTGCCACCGAGACCGCCAGCCGTACGGGTTTCACCAGCTCCCGGCCGATGAGCGTGTTCAGCTCGCCGCCCAGGAGCGCCGCATCGAGCTGTCCCCGGGCGGCGAGGGTGAGCAGGGTGTCCACGGCCGACAGCCGGTCCTCCGGATAGCGGGCACCCAGCGCGTACCCCAATGCCAGATGGATGGCGCCGCCGGCGGGTGCTGCGGTCTCGACGAGGGCGGGCAGGGGCGCCGCGCTTCCGCGCTGGTCCTCGGCGCATGTGGCGACGAAGGGCAGCAGCCACGCCGCCAGCGTCTCACTGTCCTCGGGCAGCACGGCCGTCCACTGCGGGGAACCACCGCCCCAGTGGTAGCAGGTCTGCTGTCCCGGGGTGTGCGGGCGCCCGAGCCAGTGGAAGGCGCGGGGAAACTCCTGCTGGATGACCAGCCGTTCCCTGGTGGCCAGCAGGATGTGCCGCGCTCCGGCCGCCGACTGCTGCAACCAGCCCCGGGCCGGGGGTGCTTCGGCCTCCACATGGTGCCGGAGCACCGGCGCGACCGGTTCGTCGGCCCGGATCCAGGCGGCCAGCCGGTCGCCCTGCGCGGTGCCGAGCGCGGCGGCCAGGTCGGCGGCCTCCTCGCCGCCCGTGCGCCGGACACGGAGCAGGGCCTGCGCGAAGTCGACGGGGCCGGGCTCGGCCCCCAGCTCCCGGTAGCGGTGGAGCCGGTCGACCAGCTCCATCGGGTCCAGGGACCCGGTGTGCCAGGTAGGGGTGGCCAGCAGGAAGGGCAGCTCCCCGGTCCGTATCGCGACAGCGGCCTCCCACAGCCGTGCGTGCGTCACCCCGTCGAGGGCGGCGTGGAAGCAGGTGCCTGTAGCCGCCGACCGGGCCCGGTTCTCGGCGAGGGCGTGCTCCGGTACCTGTTCGAGCAACGACGCCACGACGACGTGCAGGCCGTCGTGGTGCCTGATGAACCGCCAGTCGATCTCGCTCTGCTGACCGGCCTCGGCCCACCACACCCCGGCGAGCGCCGGGCGCAGGGCTTCGACCAGGGCGGAGCGGTTCGTACGGGTGCACCGGATGAGCCCGTCCAGAGTCCGCTCGAACTCGTGGACCTGCCGCGAGCCGGTCCGCACCAGGGCCACCACCTCCTCGACGAGCTCGGCGGTGTTCTCCGTGGCGGGGGAGAGGCGCCTCGGGACGGGGGCCGGTGGCAGGATCTCCTCGTGGACGTCACCGGACTGCCCGTCGTCGAGCAGATCGCCGAACAGGGCGACGGCTTCCGGCCGGTGCACCGGCCCCAACTGTGCCGCCATATAGGCCAGTTCCTGGCGAACGTCGGCCGGGGCCGAGGGGACGTGACGGGCGGTGAGCTTGAGTGCCCGCTCCTGGATTCCGATGTCCGGGTGCCCGAACGCCTCGCCCACCACGGGCAGCAGCTGTCCGGCAGCCGACGGGTCCCGGCGCAGCACCTTTCCCAGCAGCACCAGTTGGGCGCGGACCAGCTTCTTCTCCGTGCGGAAGAGCACCGGACCCGAGGCGTCGGCCAGCTGGGCGACGGACAGCCTGCCGTGACCGTCCAGCCGGGCGAGCACCTCCTGCGCGTGTCCGGCCACCGGCGAGGGGCCGTCCGCGGTCATGGCGATCCAGTCGGAGGTCCATTCGGCCTCCTCCTGGGCCGTGGGTTCGAGGCTGCGCAGCAGCAGCGTGCAGAAGCGCAGGTCGGCGGTCTTACCGCCGCGCAGCAGGCGGGTGACACAGCGTTCAAGGAGGACGGTCCGGTCCAGCAGCCCCTCCGCCGTGAGTGTGGTCAGCGCGGACGGCCAGTTGTCGTCCGGATCCGGGTATCCGGCCCAGGCCACGGTGGCGGGCAGCTCCGGCATGTCCAGAAGGTGTGGTGCCAGGACGCCGAGGTACGGTTCGGCGCGCAGGAGATCGGTCAGCGGCGGGTTCGGCCGCTGCCGCCACCGTGCGGCGTTGATGCGTTCGGCCCAGCCGCGGACCATGCCGTCGGAGGCGGGCAGCGGACAGTCCGCCATCCGTACCAGTTCGACGACGAGCCGGTACTCCGCCTCGGAGTCGACGGAGCGGGCGGCCAGCCGGTGGGCGAGATCGGCGAGCCAGGCCGGATCGCGGTCGGCCAGCGCCTTCAGCACCCATGGATAGGGCGAATGCTCCCACTCGCGCAGTTCCCGGGCGCCGATCCAGGCCGCGCAGCCCGCCGCCCCCGCATGGCAGCCGGCACCGGCCACCAGGACGGCCTTCAGGGTCCTGGTGCGCTCGCGCCACTCCCAGTCCCGCGCCTCCTTTCGCACCGTCTTCAACTCGGCCAGGGCCAGTCTGCGTTCGGCCCGGTCCAGCGGTGCCACCAGCCCGGGCACATCCCGATGGCGGCCGTCGCGCACGGCGGCGAGCAGCTCCTTCATCGCGCACCCGCGGTGACCGTCGTGCCCCGGCGGGTCATCCGGACCGCCAGCGCGTGTTTGCACGGACCACGCCGGCCCCGGTAGTCGGCCCACCACTGGCAGGTGCAGCTCAGCGCACCGTCGCTCTCGCGGACCTGGTAGCGGCGGTCGCCGGAGGTCACGGACGCCAGTTCGCCGTCCAGGACCACCGCGCCCGCCCCGGCCAGCTGCCGTGCGGCCACCAGGCGCGGGTTGTGCCGCTCGGCCCGGTCCGCGTCGTACGGCAGCTCGCGGTGGAAGTAGGCCGCGTCCGCGAGGTCGTAGCCCACACGGCCCGCCGTCCCCAGCCGGACGAGCGCCGCCCGCACCCGTTCCACCGGCAGGCCCGACTCCTCGGCCAGATCGGCCGGGTCGATCCTCGGCTCCCAGGCGAGCAGCACGGAGACCAGCTCGGCGTCGGCTGCGGCGTCGTCGGTGGCGAGGGCCTCCAGCACGCCGCCCTCACCGGAGAAGCCTCGCGAGGCGTCGGGCGACAGCGTCAGAGTGAGCCGCATGCCAGGCAGCACCACCTCCCAGGCGCTCGCGGTGGGGGTGCCTTCCGCCACCGGGCCGTACACCCGCAGCGCCGTCGCGTGCCGAAGGACGCGCTGCAGGGCGACCAGCCGCTGCGGCCCCGGCAGACAGACGGCCCCCTGCGTCGGCCGCGTCGTCGGCCGCAGGGTCTTTCCGGCGGGAACCACCCACTGGGCGCCCAGCGATGCCGTGCCCGAGGAACGGGGCAGCGACCGCAGGAACCGGACGGCCTCGGCCGCCGGAAGCTCCGCCCGCAGATCGAAGGCGGCGGAAGCGACCTGTGCCTCGGCGAAGCCCCGCAGCCACCGGTCCGGCAGCGGAACCTTCTTCTCCACGACGCGACCGTCCAACGTGGTGACGGCCATCTCCTGCGGCCCCACCCGCAGATGCAGCGGGTCGTCGCCCGCTATCCGCGAAAGCGCCTCGCGCAGCGGATTGTTCACATCGACATTGGTCGTGCCGTGCCCCGTCTCCGCCCCGTCCAGGCCGTCCCGCAGCACGTCCAGACGGGCGTACACCCCGCAACAGCCGGAGAACGACTCGAAGCGCAGCCGGTCGCCGTTCCCCGTCACCACCGGGTCCAGTGAGGAGAACAGCGATCGCCGGTAGTAGCGCGCTGCCGCCACGTCCGCCACCGCGAGCAGGCCGCGGGCCGCGATCCGGGGGGAGCTGAGGAAGCCCTCGAAGAACCGGGGATGGGGCTCGGCGCCGCGTGGCGTGAGACCGCCCGCTGTCTCCAGGCCGAGCAACTGCCCTGCCTGGGAGGACTGCAGAGCGGACGGACGTGAGTAGGCCAGCGCCTGTACGGATCGGGTCATGAGGAAAACGGTAGGACCCACCACTGACAACGGGTCCGCCGCGGCGTCGGCGGACCCGTATCCGCAGCTCCCGGCCGGGCGGCCAGTGGGTCGAGTGGAAGGGCGCACGGGGGCGAGGCGAGACGGACTCCGCTCAGCCCAGGACCTGTTGGGCCTCGGCCAGCAGCCGTACCCCCCGTTCGATGTCCGCCGGCGCCAGTTGCGCGTATCCCAGCACCAGGCTCACGGAACGGTCCGAGGGACGCACGGTCCCGCATTCGCTCATCAGCCGCAGCGCGATCCCGGCGGCGGCGGCGCGGGCGGCGAAACCGGCCTCGGGGCCGTACCGTTCGGGCAGCCGGGCGATGATGTGAAGTCCTGCGGCGATGCCGCTGACCTCGGCACCGTGGAAGTGCTCGGCCAGCGCGGCGGTGAGGGTGTCTCGGCGTGCCCGGTAGGCGCGCTGGCAGCGCCGCAGCTGACGGTCGTAGCCTCCCCGGGCGATGAAGTCGGCGAGAACGGCCTGGTCTATGGCGGGATTGCCGAGATCCATCGTGCGTTTGCGGTCGACGATCTCGTCCGTCATCGACGCCGGTGCCAGCAGCCACCCCAGCCGCAGACCGGGTGCCAGCGATTTGCTCACCGACCCGGTGTACACGACATGCTCCGGATCCAGCCCCTGCAGCGCTCCGACGGGGGCCCGGTCGTAGCGGAAGTCGCCGTCGTAGTCGTCCTCCATGATCACCCCGTCCACGTCCCGCGCCCAGTCCAGGAGCTGACTGCGGCGGGCGGCGGAGTACGCGATTCCGGTGGGGAACTGGTGAGCCGGGGTGGTCATCACGGCACGCAGCCGGGAGCGCACGAGGGGCTCCGTGGCCAGGCCTTCGTCATCGAGCGGCAGCCCGGTCGTGGCAAGGCCCGTCGAGGCGAACAGCGTGGCGTGTTCGGGGCTTCCGGGATCCTCGACACCGACGGTCCGCATCCCGCGTTCGCGCAGCACGAACCCGAGCAGCGTCGTCGCCTGCGCCACTCCCGAACAGACCAGCAGGCGCTCCGGATCGGCCACCACCCCGCGCCGCCTCGCCAGCAGGGCCGCCAGTGCGACCCGCAGCTCGGGAAGCCCACGTGGATCCGGATAGCCCAGCGCACTGTGCGGCAGCCTGCCGAGCACCGAACGGTGCGTGGCGGCCCAGGCACTGCGCGGAAAGAGCGAGAGGTCCGGCGTACCCGGCCGGAAGTCGACGAGGGTGCCGGGACCGCGCGGCGCGAGGTCGCGGGCCCGGTTCGCCGCGGCACGGGCCGATCCGCTCACCCAGGTCCCCGCGCCGCGTCCGCTGTGCAGATAGCTCTCGGCGGTCAGCTGTTCGTACGCCTCGGTGACCAGACCCCGCGAGACGCCGAGATCGGCAGCGAGCTCACGACTGGACGGAAGCCGTGTCCCCGGTGTCAGACGGCCGGAGCGCACGGCGTCGCGCAACGCCGACTGGAGGGCACGGCCGCGCCCGCGCGCCGGAGCCGACGCTGCCGGAAGCAGCAGCTCCCAGGCGGCGGAGAACGCTTCCCGGTCGCTGCCCCCGCCGCTTTCCGGTACTGAATTGGTCCCCGAAGACGTCATGGAAGTGGACCTTAAACCGGACCGCCCGGCTCCATAGCGTTGGCACCATGAATACGACCTCTCTGCGCGGCGCTGTGCTCGCCGCCTTCGCCTGCACCCTGGTGGGCGCCTCCTTCACCGCCAACAGCCTCCTCGGCGACTACCCGTACGCCGGTGGCCAGGCGCTGCGCTACGGCCTGGCAGCCCTGCTGCTCCTGCCTCTGCTGCGGCGGGGCGGGGCGCCCCCGCCCACTGCCACACTGCGCACGCTCACCGGCCGACAGTGGGCGCGGCTCGCGCTGCTCGCGGCCGTCGGAATGGTCGGCTTCAACCTGGCCGTATTGACCGCCGAGCAGAGTGCGGAACCCGCAGTTCCGGGAGTCTTCGTCGGCTGCGCGCCGATCGTCGTGGCAGTGCTGGTGCCGTTGCTGGACGGGCGCCGGCCGACGCGCGCCGTGCTCTACGCAGCGGGACTGGTCGCCGCGGGTGCCTTCACGGTCCAGGGCTGGGGCCGAACCGACCTGGCGGGCATCATCTGCTCCGTCGGCGCACTGGCCGGCGAGGTCGGCTTCGCGGTCATCGCCGTGCCCGTCCTGCGTCCGCTCGGTCCGCGGCTGCTGTCCGCCACGGTCTGTGTGATCGCCGCCGTGGAGTCCGTCGTACTGGGCCTGCTTCTGGACGGCGGAGGCTTCCTGCCGATGCCCTCCGGCGGCGAGGCGCTGGCGCTCCTCTGGCAGGCCGCCGTCGTCACGGTCATCGGATTCGTCTGCTGGTACATGGGCCTGCAGCGCATCGGCGCCGAGCGCGCCACGCTCTTCTGCGGCCTGGTCCCGGTCTCCGCCGCGCTCACCGCACCTCTCGTCGGCACCGGTTCCTACGGTGTCGCGCAGGCCGCCGGCAGCTGCCTGGTCGGGCTGGGCGTGGCCCTCGGGTCGGGCTTCCTGCGCCGGAGCGGGTCCGTGCCCGCGACGGACTCAGCGGCTGGTGTCGAGAATCACCCGAGCCACGAGAGCGGGGTCGTCGTTCATCGGGACATGGCCGCAGCCGGGCAGCCGGACCAGACGGGCGCCGGGCACAGTGTGCTTGGCCCGGATTCCCTGGCGGCGAAGGAGCAGCCGGTCGCCGCTGCCCCAGGCGATGGTTATCGGCAGCCCCGGCACATCATCGGTGAACATGACATCGCGTCCGGCGGCCAGCGTCTGGTCGAAGCCGGTCGCCTCGCGCAGGGCGAGCGTCTCGAGCACCGCAGCCTCCGGTGAACGGCGTCCGGGCCGGGCGTAGATGGTGCTGGTCAGGACCGTCCGTCCGGCCTGGGTGCGGGAGAGCCGCTCTATGAGCGGCAGTGGCATCGAACCGGCGGCGAGCCGCATCGCGCGCAGCGTGCCGAACGCGTAGCGCCGCTCGCGCTCCGTCCAGAAGCCGGCGGGCGAGAGCGCCGTCACCGAGCGCACGAGCTTCATGCGCCCCAACTCCAGGGCCAGCAGGCCGCCGAGCGAGTTGCCCGCCACATGGGGGCGGTCCAGGCCCAGCACCTCGCAGAAGGCCCCCAGCAGCGGCGCCACGGTCTTCAGGCCGTACGGGACGCCGTCGGGCTGCGCGGGAGAGGCGCCGAAGCCCGGCAGGTCGACCGCGATGACGTCCCGTTCCACGGCGAGGACGGGGATCACCGGGTCCCAGGCCTGGCGGTGGTGGCCGATGCCGTGGAGGAGCAGCAGCGGCTCCCCGGCCCCCGTCCGCTCGTACGCGACGGACACGGCCCGCGGCCCGCGCGGTGAATCGACGGTGAACGAGGCCGTGGTTGCCATCGAAACGCTCCCGGGTGTTCCGGCACGGTGCGGCCGTGCCCGCAGGCGACTTAGACAAGCCGTCAACAAGAATTACCGTCAGGCAGCTTGGAGTTCAAGAGGCCAGGGCGATTCGAACTGGACAGGGTGGGCCACGTCGGCTGGGATGGGGCGGTGGCAACCGACATCGTGACCGACGTGTTCGAAGAGCACAGGCCCGTACTCACCGGGGTCGCCTACCGCATGCTCGGCCGGATCGCCGATGCGGAGGACGTGGTCCAGGAGGCGTGGCTCCGCTGGTCGTCCGTGGTGCGTGAGGACGTGCGCGAACCACGCGCCTTCCTCGTGCGGACCGTCACCCGCCTCGCCATCGACCGGCTGCGTCAGCTCCGGTCGCGGCGCGAGTCGTACGTCGGGCCCTGGCTGCCCGAACCCCTCGTCACCGACTTCGGTCCCGCCGTGCCCGACACCGCGGAGCAGGTCGCCCTCGCCGACTCCGTCTCGGTCGCGGTGCTCGTCGTTCTTGAATCGCTGTCCCCGCTGGAGCGTGCCGTCTTCGTCCTCCGCGAGGCCTTCGGCTTTCCGTACAGCGAGATCGCCGCGACGCTCGACCGGACGGAGGCTGCCGTCCGCCAGCTCGCCGGGCGCGCCCGGCGCCATGTGGAGGAACGCGAACCGCGCTACGACGTCGACCCCGTCCAGCGTCGTGACCTGACGGAGCGATTTCTCGCGGCGGCCGCGGGCGGCGACATCGAAGCGCTCCTCGCTCTCCTCGCACCGGACGTGCGGCTCGTCGGCGACAGCGGTGGGAAGTCGAAGGCGCCGCTGCGGATCCTGGAGAGCGCGGACAAGGTCAGCCGCTTCCTCCAGGCCGTCGCGCAGCAGCCGGTCTCGGACCTGGAGGTCCGGAGTCTGGAGTTGAACGGCGGACCGGCACTGTTGGTCCTCATCGGCGGAAAGCCCGATTCCGTCATGCAGGTGGAGGTGAGGGACGGCCGCATCCAATGCGTATATATCGTCCGCAACCCGGACAAACTCATCACGTTCGATGGCGCCTAGCCAGCTGGAACCGCTCCCCCCCCCGCAATCCACGCGCCTCCGTACTTCTCCACTTCCCCTGTGGCCCTCTCGCGTCATTTCCTTCCCTTCGCTCCCTCTCGGTCGCCTCCGGCCGGTAGGACCCGGAGCGCCCGCGAAGCCCCACGGACCCGCCCGGACGTGGGGCTTTGTGCTGCGCATGGCGCACCGGTGCGCGAACGCCCTGTGAACGCTCTGCGACAGCACCCCGTTTCACAGGGTTACCGGCTAAGGATTGGTCTTGACCAAGGGGGTGCGCCGTCCTATGGTCGCAACGTTAAGACAGGAACCTTTAATAAATAACGTCGCGGAAAAGCCGCTGGGCGATTGCGGAGGACAAGGGTGGGGACCACGCAGCTGGAATCGGTACCGGAGCCGAAGTACTGGCACCTCAAGACCGTGCTCAGTGAGGCACTCGACTCGGACTTTGCGGTGGGGGAGGTCCTTCCCAACGAGCGGGAGCTCGCCGCCCGGTTCGGCGTCGCACGTGCCACGCTGCGGCAGGCACTGGAGCAGCTCGAACTCGAAGGCAGGCTGCAGCGCCGCCGGGGGGTCGGAACCACGGTCGCGCCGCCGCGCCTGGGCGTGGCCGTCTCCACCGCTCAGCACGACTGGAGCGGAGGCGGCGCGGGCGAGGCGTGGCAGCCGGTGGACTGCCAGAGCGCTGCCGCACCCGCGGCGGTGGCCGATGCACTCGACGTGGGGGGTGAGGAACTGGTCCACATCGTGCGCCGGATCCGCGTCTCCCACGGGCAGACCGTCGCGGCGGAGCTGCTGTACGTGCCGTCGTCCTCGGTTCCCGAGCTCTCGGCGATAGACACTCCGTCCGGCTCCGCCAGGGCCCGCAGCATCGTGCGTGAGCTGCACCGTCTCGGGCTCGACGGCCAGGACCGCTCGGTGGAGCTCGGTTCGGCACGCGCTGACGACGCCAAGGAGCTCGACCGGCTTCCGGGGGCTCCCGTCCTCGTCGTCACTACCCGGTACCTCGCCGCAGGCGGGACGGCAGCCGTTTCCATCGCCACCTACCGGGCCGATACCTGCCGCCTCACCTTCGGTGACTCGGGCGACGTGGAGATCAGCCACCACGACCAGCAGCGCCAGGCATCCTGACCGGACGCCCCCCGGCCGCCCGCCGGACCCGCACCGTACGGCCCGTCGCGCTCAGCGGCGGGCCGTCACCGTTCCCTCCACCGCGAACAGCTGCTCCTCGACGTGGTCGAGTGCCAGCCGCAGGGCCCCTGTCGCGACAGCCGCCTCGCCGAGCAGTGACAGGGCCACCCTTGGGGGCCGGAGGCAGTAGCGGGCCAGCTCGCCCCGGAGCGGGTTCAGCACCCCGTCCAATCCGGCGGCCCATCCGCCGACGACCACCAGCTCGGGATCGAGCGCCAGGACCAGTGCCGCGACATCGTGGACCAGCCGCTGAATGAAGCGCTCGACCGCGGCCTGGGCCTGCTCGTCGCCATGCCGCGCCTTCGCGAACACGGCGGCCACCGCACGCTCGTCGAGCGGGTCCAGAGGGGTGTCCGTCGTGGAGAGCAGCTTCTCCGGTGTGACATCGCGGCCGAGCAGATGCAGCGCACCGATCTCGCCCGCCGCACCGCCGAAGCCGCGGTGCAGCCGTCCGCCGATCAGGGACCCCGCTCCGGGGCTCAGCCCGGCCAGCACGAACACGATGTCGTCGGACTCCGTGGCCGCGCCCTTCCAGTGCTCCGCGACGGCTGCGGCGTTCGCATCGTTCTCCACGAGAACCGGGCAGCGGAAGGAGCGCCGCAGCCGTTCACCCAGTGCCAGGCCGGTCCAGCCCGGAAGGGCGGTGCCCAGCCTGACGGTGCCGTCGGCCTCCACGATGCCGGGACTGCCGACCCCGACCGCGCGCAGGCTGCTGCGGGCCACGCCGGTCCGCCGCAGCACCTCCGCGACCACGGTCCGCACCTTCTCGAGACGGTCGTCGGCGCAGGCGGTCTCCGATACGGCCCGTGAGCCGGCGCCGATGATCCGGCCGTCCAGGCCCGACAACAGCGCCGAGACCCGGTGCGGGCCGATCTCGATGCCCAGCAGATGCCCGGCCTCGGCACGGAACCGGAAACGCCGGGCCGGACGGCCCTGCCGTCGTGCCTCGGCGCCGTCGGGCGCCGACTCGACGACCAGGCCGGCCTCGAACAGTCCTTCCATGACGCCCTCGACCGTCGGCCGCGAAAGACCGGTGATCCGCGTCAGGTCCGTGAGGGTCGGGGAACCGGCGCCCCTGAGGGCGTGCAGCACCACCGCGGAATTGATCCGACGCAGCAACGACGGGTCCCCACCGGTCAGCCGGCCCACGGTGTGTCCTCCCAGCTCGTGCGCATGTCAGGCGGATGGTACTCGTTGCAAAGGGGCGGGGCGACCGCGGGACACAACGCCGTCCGGGAAGGACGGGAAGCACCCGGTGCCCGGCCCCGCTCCGGCCCCGCTCCGACCCTCCGTCGGCCTCCTTTCGGTCCTGCTTCGGTCCTGTTTTGCCCCTGTCGCGGTTCTCCTTCGGCCTTGCCTCGGTCCGACTTCGATCTGCGTTCGGCTGGGTCCGGTGCCGCGTGCCGCGTCAGCGCCGGCTCCTTGGGGGCGCACGCCGGGTCCGGTCCGAGGCACTGCCGGGTTCTAAGGGACCCTGGCGGGTTCGGCCCGGATCGGTGGGGCTCGGCCCGGCACCGAGTCGGGTTCGGCCGGCTTCATGTGGGGTTCGGCCCGGGGGTCAGCTGGGAGCGACGAATCCGGACTCGTAGGCGGCGATGACGGCCTGGGTACGGTCGCGGGCGTTCAACTTCGCCAGCACCGCGCTGACATGGGTCTTCACCGTCTGCACGCCCACCACGAGCCTTTCCGCGATCTCCGCGTTGGACAGACCCCGGGCCATCAGCCGCAGCACAGCGGCCTCCCGCTCGGTGAGCGAGGCCCGCTCCATGACCTCACGTGCCCTGCTCGTGCCGTACTCGGCGGCGAGCTGCCGCACCGCCGCCGGGAACAACAGGGACTCGCCCTCCGCCACCAGCCGAACCGCGTTGACGATCTCGGCCGGCCGGGCCCGCTTGAGGAGGAAACCGTCCGCCCCCGCGCGCAGCGCCTCGTAGACGTATTCGTCATTCTCGAACGTCGTCACCACCAGGATCTTCGGCGGATCGGGCACCGTGCAAAGCACGACCCTGGTCGCCTCGATACCGTCCATCAGCGGCATCCGTACGTCCATCGCCACGACATCGGGCCGCAGCTGACGTACCAGGGGAATCACTGCGGCTCCGTCACCCGCCTCGCCGACGACCTCGATGTCTGGCTGGGCCTCCAGGACCGCACGCAGACCCGCGCGGACCAAGGGTTCGTCGTCGACGAGAAGAACGGTAACCGGCATTCGGTCAGCGTATGCGGTTCAGCGGAAGGCTCGCGTGCACCATCCATTTCCCTTCGTACAGGCCCGTCTTGGCACTTCCGCCCAGCAGAGCGGCTCTCTCCCGGATACCCCGCAGCCCGCTTCCACCCCCGGGCGTACCAGTCGAACCCGTGAATGGATTGGTGACCTCCAACTCCAGCCGGCCCTCCGCGACGCTGATACGGACCCGGACCGGGGCGGCCCGCGAATGCCGCAGGGCGTTGGTGAGGGACTCCTGAAGGATGCGGTACCCCTCACGGGACACCGAGCCCGGAACCTGCTCCAGCGGGCCGGAAACCTCGGCATCGACCTCCGCCCCGGCCCCCCGCGCGGAGTCCAGCAACCGGTCCGCCTCAACCAGGGACGGCCTTTGCCCCGCAGGCGTATCCGACTCGCGCAGCACCCTCAGCACCCGTTCCAGATCCTCGAGCGCGTCGCGGCCGGTCTCCTCGATCGCCACCAGCGCACGTTCGGTGAACTCCGGGTCACGTGCCGCCCTCGCGGCACCCGCCTGCACCACGGCCACCGTCAGGGCGTGGCCGATCGAATCGTGCAGCTCGCGCGCGATCCGATTGCGCTCCAGCAGTTGTTCGGTGCGTGCCTCCAGCGCCGTCAGTCGCTGGACCGGCGTCGGGCCCAGCAGCCAGCGGGCCGCCGCGGTGATCAGCTCACCACAGCCCACGATCACCGCGAGCATGATCAGCAGTGGAACGGGTGTGAGGAGGGCGGCCCACCAGTGCGGTCCGAGTCCGCTGGCGAACCATTCGTCGCTCGGTGCCGAACCGAACGTCGAGCGGACGAGGTCGACCGCCGTGGCCGAAAGCCAAACCGTTGCGAGTCCGGCCAGGCCCGCGCAGAGCAGCCGCACCTCCAGCCAGAGTGCGGTCCGCCAGCGCTCGGACCAAGAGACCGACGGTGCAACGGAGATGGTCGCGTCGGGAGTGCCGCGCTCCGTGGGCGTGAGCAGCAGTTGCGCCTGCATCCCCTCAGCGAGCCGCATGCCGGGTATCAGGCCGACCAGCGCCGCGAGGACGAGAGGCACCCACGGCGTGTCCATCGAGATGAACAGCCACACGCTCACAGCGGCGGACGGCATGAGCAGATGCAGCCAGCGGGTATAGGTGACCAGCGCGGTCAGTGGGTGGAGGAAGCGGAGCATGCCGCCCATCGTGCCAGCGCGATCAGGGGCGGCGGCTCCCCCGCAGGAGGGAGATGATCCACTCGCGCGGGGGAGGATCGTGGCCGGCGGGGCGGCCAGGCTGAGGACATGAACAGCATCGACGTCCACGAGCTCACCAAGGACTACGGCGCGACCCGTGCTGTGGACCACCTCACCTTCAGTGTGCGGCCCGGCAGGGTCACCGGATTCCTCGGGCCCAACGGCGCGGGCAAGTCCACGACCATGCGGCTGGTCCTCGGGCTGGACCGACCCACGGGCGGCACCGCCACCATCGGCGGGCAGGCATACGCGGCCCTGAACGAGCCGCTGCGCCGAGTTGGTGTACTCCTCGATCCGCAGGCCGCTCACGGTTCGCGGACGGCCCGCGACCATCTGCTGGCGCTCGCGACGAGCAACGGCATGGGCCGCGCAAGAGCAGAGGAGGCGCTGGAGGAGGCCGGCCTCGCCCAGGTGGGCGGTCGCCGGATCAAGACGTTCTCTCTCGGCATGCGCCAGCGGCTCGGTATAGCGGCCGCGCTACTCGGTGACCCGGATGTAGTCATGCTGGACGAGCCGTCGAACGGGCTGGATCCGGAAGGCATCGTCTGGATCCGGGAACTGATGAAGCGGCTCGCCCGGGAGGGCCGGACAGTGCTCGTTTCCAGTCACCTGATGAATGAGACGTCCTCTTTTGCCGACCACCTGATCGTACTCGGGCGGGGACGGCTCCTCATCGACCTGCCGATGCAGGAGTTCCTCGACTCCCGCAGCCGCCCCAGGGTGCGAATGCGCACCACGGAATCCGCCCGGCTCGGCGAGGTTCTGGCACGCAATGGACACCGGGCCGTACAGGGGGAGGACGGTCGTTGGACCGTCGAGGGAGTAAAGGCGCAGGAGATCGGAGCGATGGTGGCCGGAGAGGGGATTGCGGTCCTTGAGCTCATCGATGAGCAGGCCACGCTGGAACAGGCCTACCTGGACCTCACCGCCGGCGCCGCGGAATTCGCTTCCGCGGCCACGCCCACCACGCGTCAGGAGGCATGATCATGTCGACAACCGCAGTCCTGCGTTCCGAGTGGATCAAGATCAGATCGGTGCACTCCATCTCAGGATCCCTGATCGCCGTCTTCCTCGTCACCATGGTCGTCACAGTGCTCACCTCCGCCACTGTCGGCCAGGCCGAGGCGGCCGACGCGGACGCCGAACTCGTCTTCGGCGCCTTCTACGCGATGAACTTCGGCCAGATCGCGGCCATCAGCTTCGGCACGACGGCGATTTCGTCCGAGTACCTCAATGGCGCGCTGCGCATGTCGCTCGCGGCCGTTCCGCGCCGCACTCATTTCTACGCGGTGAAGATGTCGCTCATCGGAGGACTGGCGCTGGCGGTTGGCCTCATCACAGCCTTCGGTTCGTTCCTGTTGGGGCAGCTCTTCATGGGGGAATATGCCATTGGTCTGGGAGAACCAGGCGCCCTGAGGGCCGCGTTCGGAGGCGGGATATATCTGGCATTGATGGCGATCTTCGCGGCGGGGCTGACAGTCCTGCTGCGCAGCGCGGTGGCGGTGCTCAGCCTGCTCATCCCCTTCGTCCTGATTGTCTCGTTCGTAGTCGGTGACATAGCCGGCAGCGCGGCCGACTATCTGCCGGACCGGGCCGGACAGTTGGTGCTGCACCAGCACCCGGACGGCAGTCTGGGCCCATGGACGGGACTGGCCGTCACCGCCGGGTGGGCCGCGGTGGCGTTGTCGGCCGGATGGTGGGCGCTCCAACGCCGCGATGCCTGAGCGGAGACTCCCCGGCAGGTCACCAGTTCACCAGGTCACCAGGACGCGCGGACAATCCGGACGGCAGAACGAGGGTCGAGAGGATGAGGGGTAGGGATGAAACGGCTTAAAACTCTCCAAAGCGTGGGGTGGGGACTCGATTGTCAGTGGCGGGCGGTTTACTGACGGCATGACCACCGCACATCAACTCCGCCTCATCGATGGGATGCGCAACCGCGAGTTTCCCGCGGAGCGTGTCCGGTCGGGCACGGGAGTCAGCGGGCCCGGCTATCACACCGCCTTCCTGCACGCGGACGACGATGGCTGGGACGAGGACGAGGCGGCGCGGTTGGAACACCGGGCGCAGTGTCTCGCGGAGCACGACGCGCTGATCACATTGCTCGGTGCGCGCTGGGGGGAGCCGCAGCTGGTCAGTCTGTGGAGCGCACAGGAGCGCATGATGGCCGGCGAGGTGATAGCCGATCCCTGGGCCGAGACGGTTGCGGGTTGTGAATTCTTCCGGCTCTGGCACATCGAGGAACGATGGATAGCCCTGGGGCTCTGCCTGGAGGAGTACGGGCCCGGGTGCGAGCTCACTGTCGTGGTGACGGAGATAGACCCGCCGTGAGGCGCGCGGATCGCATGAAGCATCTGAGGCGCGGACCGCGTCGCTCCTGCTGACTGCGCCCCGGGGGGCCATGCAGAGACCGGGCCGACCGGGCGGGCTGGGCACGCAGGGGAGCAATGGAAGCTGAGGGCTGCACCGGCAGCCTCGCCCCGGCGGTCAGTTCTTCGTGCCGGTCCCGATGCCAGTCCCTGCGCGGGGATCCGCGGTGACGGCCTTGCGGAGCCGTCCGTACTCCGCGGCCATCGACTGAGCGGTCCAGTGGGCGTTCAGGCCGCTGGGGTTGGGCAGGGCCCAGACGTGCGCTCCGCCGATTGTCCGTTCCTGCCGTCCGATTTGGGCCCGTCGTTCACCGAATGCCGTCCGGTAGGCCGTGATGCCGACCACCGCCAGCCACTGAGGCCGTAGCGTCGCCACCTTTGCGGTGAGGATTTCGCCCCCCGCGCGGAACTCCTCGGCGGAGAGTTCGTCGGCCCGGGCGGTGGCTCTGGCGACCACGTTCGTGATGCCGAGCCCGTGCTGGAGCAGCTCGGACTGTTCGGAAGGCCTCAGTTGCCGCGGTGTGAAACCCGACAGGTGGAGTACCGGCCAGAAGCGATTCCCGGGGAAAGCGAAATGGTGGCCCGTGGCACCAGTCATCAGGCTCGGATTGATTCCGCAGAACAGCACGCGCAGGCCGCCCGCGACCACGTCGGGAACAGTGCGGTCACGGGCGGCCTGGAGCTCATCGGGTGTCATAGCGCGATGGCACGCAACATCAGAGGATGGAACCCGGTGTGTACCCGGCAGCCTCCGGGTGCTGCTTGGTGATCTCCTCGATCCGGGAGAGGAGTGCCGTGACCTGGTCGCCCGCAGCGCCCGTGAACGAGAGCTTGTCGGACATCAGCTCATCCAGCTGGGCACGGTCCAGCGGAATGCGCTCATCGGCAGCCAGTTTGTCCAGGAGCTCGTTGCGTTCCGTGCCCTGTTCGCGCATGGCCAGGGCGGAGGCGACCGCGTTCTCCTTGATGGCCTCGTGGGCCACCTCGCGTCCGACGCCCGCGCGCACCGCACCCATCAGAACCTTGGTGGTGGCGAGGAACGGCAGGTAGCGGTCCAGCTCCCGGGCGACGACGGCGGGGAAGGCGCCGAACTCGTCGAGCACCGTCAGGAAGGTTTCCACGAGACCGTCGAACGCGAAGAACGCGTCCGGCAGCGCCACCCGGCGCACCACGGAGCAGGACACATCGCCCTCGTTCCACTGGTCGCCAGCCAGCTCGCCGGTCATCGACGCGTAGCCGCGCAGGATCACCATCAGGCCGTTGACGCGCTCGCAGGAGCGGGTGTTCATCTTGTGCGGCATCGCGGACGAGCCGACCTGGCCAGGCTTGAAACCCTCGGTCACCAGTTCGTGGCCGGCCATCAGCCGGATGGTCTTCGCGACCGAGGAAGGGGCGGCGGCCAGTTGTACCAGCGCGGTCACCACGTCGTAGTCGAGCGAGCGCGGGTAGACCTGCCCGACGGAGGTGAAGGCCTGCGCGAAGCCGAGGTGGCCGGCGATGCGCTGCTCCAGGTCGGCCAGCTTCCCGGCGTCGCCGCCCAGCAGGTCGAGCATGTCCTGTGCCGTGCCGACAGGTCCCTTGATGCCGCGGAGCGGATAGCGGCCGAGCAGGTCCTCCAGGCGGCCGTAGGCCACCAGCAGCTCGTCGGCCGCTGTCGCGAAGCGCTTGCCGAGCGTCGTGGCCTGTGCGGCGACATTGTGGGAGCGGCCGGCGATGACCAGCTCGCGGTACTCGCCGGCCAGCCTTCCGAGCCGGGCCAGCACGGCCACGGTGCGGTCGCGCATCAGTTCGAGGGACAGCCGGATCTGGAGCTGTTCGACATTCTCGGTGAGATCCCGGGACGTCATGCCCTTGTGGACCTGCTCATGGCCGGCGAGGGCGTTGAACTCCTCGATGCGGGCCTTGACGTCGTGCCGGGTGACCTTCTCGCGCTCAGCGATCGAGGCCAGGTCGACCTGGTCGAGGACACGTTCGTAGTCAGCGAGAGCGGCGTCGGGCACCTCGATCCCGAGGTCCTTCTGGGCGCGCAGCACCGCCAGCCACAGCTGACGTTCCAGCTTCACCTTCTGCTCGGGGGACCAAAGGACGGCCAGCTCCGTGGAGGCGTAGCGGCCGGCCAGGACATTGGGGATGCGAGGCTTCGCAGACACAGCAGTCACGTGTCGTGAGCTTACCTGGCTTCTTCAGCGGCTCGTGAGCGTGTGCCGACTGCAGAAGGTCCAGGTCGGAGGCTTCCGGGCCCGGGGGGAAGAACCCGGACCGCTCCGGACCCGCGGCCTGAGCCCCGTATGAGAGCGCACCGACCCCGGCTCTCGTCCTGCCGCCGGCCCGGCTCGCTCCTGCCCACGCGGCGGCTACGCCCCCGCGTGGACGTACGTCGCCCAGATGTGGGGCCTGTCCGGGATTCGGCGCCGTAGCTGGCGGACCGTGTCGTGCAGGGCCTGTGCGGCGTCGGGGCTGTCCGGGGCGGTCGTGCGGCGATAGAAGTCCCGCGTCATGTGGTCGGCGTGCATGCTGTCGATCGTCCACAGCGTGCCGACCGCTGTGGGGAAGCCCGCAAGCAGGAATGAACTCGTGATGTGGATGGCCTCGTCCACCAGGCGTTCGGCGGCGCGGGCGGTGCCACAGGCCGCGAGGAAGACGAGCCGTGCCGAGCGTGGGCGGACCCGGCAGATCTCCAGGACCGAGACCGGTTCGCCGCTGGGCAGATGCAGCAGGGCGCCCGACGGTTCCGCCGGGTCCGATGCCGCATGGCAGCCGAAGTGGGCCCATGAGGCCTCGTGCAGCGCGGTGAGCACCGCCTCACGGGTGGCGGCCGGGCCGATCAGAGGTGGCCGCGCACCGAGAAGTTCGGCCGCGTGCGTCGCCGCTGCCGCCACGCCGGGGAGGTCGTCCTCCCGCGCTGCGACGAGGAGTGCGCTGCCGTGGTCGGCGGTGTCGCGACGGCGGGCGCGGGCTCGCGCGTAGGCGAGGGTCTGCAGGCCGGGTGCGTAGGACGAGACCACGGTGTCGAGGGCGGCGCCGCAGCCTTCCTCGGCGCATTCGGGCGCCGTGCACTCGGCCGCGTGCAGCGGCAGGGCGCTGAACGGTCCGGTCGCCACCCACCAGACGCGCGGCCACTCGCCCTCGCGCGGGACGGTTGCCACCGGTCCCACGGACTCCAGGACCGGGCGCACGATGCCGTGCCAGATCCACGCCAGCGTCTCGCGGACCGCCTTGCCTGCGGCGACGAGCCGAAGAGGTGAGGGGCGGGACGCGCCCTGGGCGTTGATGGCATCGACCGCGTCGCGCAGTCGGCGGGCCGCTTCGGTGATCTCGTCGGCACCGGGGACGAGGCGTAGTGACGTGACCGACTGGCGGGTGATGACGAGGGCGTGGCAGTAGCGCCTGCCGTGGTTGAGGACGACGACGGGGCCATCGGCGGCGAGCGCTCTGCACCCCGCTGCGGTCAGTGGCCGCAGGAAGTCCTCGAACCCCGGTTGCGTGCGGATGTGCTCAACGAGATCGTCCAGTTCGTTGGACGTGCGCAGGGCCGCGAGCCGGGCCCACTCGGCGGCCCCCGCGGCAGAGGCGTCCGCTTCGGGCCGGGTGCCGGGCCGGGTGCCGCGCCGAATATCGAGTCCAGTGTCGAGTCGGGTGTCTAGCTGGGTGTCGAGTCGGGCGTCGAGCCGGTCGGTCAGCTGCTGGAACCGTTCGGCCAGTTCTGGAAACGCGGCCTGCAGACCGCTGATGTCCGCGCGGGCCTCGATGCGGCGCGCCAGCAGCAGGCCACGGCCACGTTCGAGCAGTTCGGCGGTACGGGCGACGTCGGGGCCCCGGACCGTCTGGCCCGGGGCGGGGAGGCTGTCGGGTCCGGGCGGATGTCCAGCGTCGAGGGCGCGCACGTCCCGTTCCATGAGACGCACCCGCTCCTCGATCCGCACGGCGGACTCGCGCAGATCGAGGGCGCACAGGATCAGCTCGACGACCCCTCTGATGTCGCCCTCGAAGGTGGACAGGCCGTGCTCGGCGGATGCCTGGTCGCTGCCTCGGTCGGTGATCCCCGCCATCGCCTCGACGGCCGCTTCGAGATGTGTCAGTGCCGGTCCGATCCCCTGCTCCCCGCCGCCGATCGCGCGGGCCGCTGCGCCGATCTCGCCGTTGGCGCGCATCCAAGCGGAACCGACGAGGTCGTCCCAGCCCTCGGCGGGCTCACGGCCGGCGAGACGGGAGCGGAGGCCGTCGGCGAAGGCGGCGAGCGGACCGAGCAGGACACCGGCACCCCGAGCAGGCTCGCAGGCGGTGTCGTCGGCCGCGGAGGTATCCGGGCGGCGCACGGGGGCAGGGGGGTCCGTCGTCGATATGTCCGGGAGGCGGTCGCGGCCGATGAGGTCGAACATCGGGCCCATCACGTCGGCCAGGTCGATCGGTGACCCGTCCGGCGTCAGATCCTTCAGAACGCCCTCCAGGCTCCGCGCCTCGGTGAGCAGAGCCCGTGCTCTCTCCGGTTCGACGGCGCGAAGGATGGCGGAACGCTGCATCAGGACCCTGACGAGCGTCATTGTCGCCATGATCCGCATCGGATGTCCGACGGGGCATGCCGAGAACGTCCTGCGGCACTGTTCGACGACCCCGTCATCGAGGTCGGGCCGCGGGCCGCCGGGCCCCACGGATTCGACCAGGTCGACATAGGCGTCGCCCATCAGGTCGTACCAGGGCGGTTCCTCCCCGTCGGACGTCCCGGCCCGGGTGATCTCCCGCAGCCCATGGGCGATGCGCCGGGCACGCTCCAGCTGCGCGGGCTCATGGCCGAACACGTAGTTCTGCAGGGCGTTGTGGAACTCCGCGCGTGCTGTCAGCACTTCCTGGTCGGTCCGGCTCAGGCCGGCGCCCTCCTGAAGTGCGGTCTCCTCGGGAGTCGGCGCGGGTGCCGAGGCGAGCAGGGCCGCCGCCTCACGCGCGCCTTCCGCGTCGTGGGAGCCGAGTGACAGGATGCTGAGGGCGTGGGCGAGTATCCGGTCGTACTCGCTGGGCGCGTCACCGGAGTTGGCTCCGGCCTCACGGAGCAGCCGTACGACCTCTTCGAGGACGGCGGGATCGGGCCGTTCCGCGATGCCGGCGGACAGGATGCTGCCGAGCGCCCCGGACAGGGGCCGGCGCAGCTCAAGGTCGTCATCGTCCGTGGCGTCGAGGATCTCGCGGAGCGTCGTGGCGGCGGAGTCGAGGTGCTCGGGACTGTCGAGGCGGATCTCGGACATCCGGGACAACGCCGCGACTGCCCGTCGGATCTCGTCGGGCATGTCCTCGTCCCGCGCGATGTCCGCGGTGATCGTGAGGGCGGCCACGGGCAGCGCGACATCGAGGATTCCCCGGCGCAGCAGATCCGTTGCGGGGAACCCGGGTGGGGCGAGGGCGAGTGCCTCCTCGGTCAGCTCGCGGGACTCGGCCTCCAGCAGCCCCGCGCGGGCGGGCGCACGGTGGCGCAGGGCCTCGGCACGCAGCCCGGTGAGGGCGGCCAGGACCGCGAGATGGGCATGCCGCTTGGGGTGGTCGGAGGTGAGAAGAGCGAAGGCGGAGCGGTAGCGGCCGATACGCTCGTCGGCGCCCTCTCCAGTAGGTCCTCCAGCACGTTCCTCAGCGCCGACTTCACCGCCGTCCCCGCCGCCAGCGCCGCCACCTCGGCCTCCGCCGCCAGCGCCGCCACCTCGGCCTCCGCCGCCGGCGCCCCAGCCACCGTCCCCGTCTCCAGCGCCACCGCCTCCGTCGTTGGCGTCGTCGTCGTCGGCGAATCCGACTATCAGCGAGAGGGCTTCGACTTCGAGGTCGACCTGTCGGCCCTCGCGGGCGGCGTTCTTCCTCTCCTGCGCAGCGAGGCGGTCGAGCAGTGGCGCGGCCCGTCTCATGGCGTCCGGGGCGTCGCTCTCGGCCAACGACGCGAACTCCTGGTACGTCGCGAGCGTGTCGCTGCGATCCTCGTTCAGGGCGCCGCCCGAGGCGAGGAGCTGCGCCGCTTCCAGGGCCGCGTCCTCGTCCTCGCACGCCTGGGCGAACGCGGCGAGCGCACTACCGAGGGCCACGGTGACCGCGCCGCGTTCGGGGTGCCCGGCCGGAGTGTCGGTGTATGCCGCCCGCAGCCGGCGTACACCGCACGCCACACGGCCCGCGTCCTGCTCGGCCACACCGGCTTCAACGATCAACGAGCCGATGCGCAGGTCGAACTCACCCGGCCAGCCGACGGGCTGGGCCTCCAGCACCCGCAGCAGTCGCAGCCCTTCCGCGGCCTCCGGGGTGAGGGTGTCGTCCGGGACCGCCGTTACCAGCCGTTCGACCCGTGCGAGCCCGGGAGAGCCGAGCAGCCGGGCGGAGTCGATCACCGTACGCAGACAGGCCGCGGCTGCGGCGCGCGCTGTATCCGGGTCGAACAGGCCGGGCGCGACGGCCAGCCGCCTGCACACCTCGCGGCCGTAGCGGGCGGCATTGGCCAGCCCGTCCGGATCTGCCTGCGTCTGGAACCGGTGCATCCACAAGTCGTGCGCGTAGACGGCGAGCTCGACGAAGCCGAGCTGGTCGTCGGCGTGCACGAACTCAAGAGAGGCATCGGACCAGGCGAGTGCGCGGTCCAACGCCGCCGCCCGCTCCTGAGGCACTCCGCTCACCGCGACGCCGGCATGCACCGAGCACACCAGGTGTGCGAACCGTGCTTCGTGGGACGGGTCGGCGGCGTCGAAGCCCTCCTTCAGGGAATCAGGGAGTCCGGCCTCCGTGGGCAGGCGCGGGCACAGGAAGCCGAAGGCGGAGACCGCGACCGTCGTGTTCTGCACGGAGTCCGGATCCTCGGCGCCCTGGTGGCGGCCCCAGAACGTCCAGAACACCGCGGCGACCGCGTCGAGATCGATCGAGTCCTCCGGTGAAGGCGTCGCCTCGGCTAGCAGGGCCAGCGCCTCGGTCACCGCCTCCTGGTCGCGCAGCGGCGTGACGTCACCGGTGCCGAACGCCGCGGTGAGACGTTCGACCACTCGTACCCGCAACTCGGACATCGCACCTACATTAGTCTGATCAACAGTCAGGGAGCCCGGTAAATACCGGATTTCGAGGAGGACCGGGTGAGTGACGGGGCGAAGGCGCGCGGGGTGTACGAGGCCGCCGTCGAATACCTGTGCCGCAACATCGAGGAGCTGCGTCCGCTCATCTCGCCCACCGTGTGGGAAGCGGCCTTCCCCGTCGTACGGGACGCCGCTCCGGCCGGTGCCGAGTGGCGGGACGCCGTACGCGCGCTGCACGACGCGGTCGAGTGGGCCGGCATCCCGAACGGACTCGGACTGCCGGCAACCATGGGGGTCGGCGACTGGCCCGGAGCTCCCACCCAGCAGTCGGTGGGCTGGGTCTGCCCCACGAGCCGGTGCGCCCGGGTCGAACTGCGCGCCGGGGCGGTGACCGGCGCCCCGGCCTGTGAGCTCGCCGGAGGCCCGATGCGCCTGGTGGACGGCTGACGGGGCATGGGTCTGCTCATCGAGCTGCAGAAGCGCATACCCGACGGCTGGTTCCTGCGGCGACTGCTGCCCGCCGTGCTGTTCGTCGTCGTCGCGGTGGTCGGCGGCAGGGACCTGGGCCACGCCCACTGGAACGACATCGGCCTCGCGCGCGAACGGATGGCGGACGCGCTGCGTACGGGTGGCGGCCCGACAGCGGACACGGTCGCCTCGCTCGTACTCGTCGCGGTGCCGGTGCTGGGAGCCGCGTTCACCGTGCCCTACGCGGCGGCCGCGATCGGCTCTCTTGCTGCTGGGGCCTGGCCGTGGTGGCTGATGCCGCTGGGCCGGCGGGTGACCAAGTGGCGGGTGCGGCGCTGGGCCGAACCGGACGTGCTGGCCCGGCGCTCCGTGCGGGCTCGCGCCGACGGCCACGCACTACGCGCCGACCGGCTCGACGCCCGGGCCGCCAGGGCCGGAACGGGCGGGCGGCCGAAGTCCGCGACCTGGTGCGGCGACTGCCTCCGCCGCACCGAGGAGAACGTCGCACGACAGGCCGGTGGGGACGTCGCCGACGGCTGGACCGCCCTTCTGTTCGGTGCGGCCGACCAGCCCCGCGCGGCACTGGCCCAGGCCCGCGACGCCTACGACGCGGCCTGCGAAGGTCTCGCCTGGAGCGCGGCTTTCGCGGTGCTCGGCGCCTGGTGGTGGCCCGCGGCCCCGTTCGGCGTCCTTCTTGGGCTGGCCTCCTGGCGCTCCCTGCGCCACGCGGTGCAGGCGCTGTGCCGCACGACGGAGGCGGCATTCGCACTGCGCGGGACGGGGCAGCCGGGTGAGGGCGCGCAGTCATGAGCCGGGCGGCGACCGATGCGCGAAAGCGAAGCCGCCGACGTGTACACCCGCGCGGCCTCGCGCGGGACCACGCCCAGCGACCAGGGCGTCCGGTCGGCAGTGGGATGCCGAGCTAGGGAGACGGCACGAACCAGGCGCAGGGGATGGCCGGTTCCGCACTCATGACGGTTGTTCGTCCTCGGCCGCCATGCGGCCCCCGGCCGTGATGTCGTCCTCGGTCATCATGGCGATCCAGCTGTGGGGCGCGTTCTCGCCCAGCATGATGCCGTAGACGTCCTCGCCCGCCGCTTCGGCGGCGCGCCCGAACATGGCCTGCTCGTACTCGGCCAGCGCCTTCTCGGTGTCCCCGGCATGCCGGGCGATGGCCTGGCCGAGCTCGGCGCCGTCCAGCATGGCCAGATTCGCGCCCTCACCGTTCGGCGGGGTGAGGTGGGCGGCGTCGCCCAGCAGTGTGACGCCGGGGCGCGGACTCCAGCGGTGCCGCACCGGGAGTGTGTAGAGGCGGCGCAGAACAGGCGCCGTGTCGCTGTCTGTGAGGAGAGCGGTGAGGTGCTGGGCCCATCCGTCGAACTCCGCGAGGACCCGCGCCGTCACGGTCGCGGCGTCGGTGAGATCGGTGCCGGCGAGCCAGTCGAGCGGCTTCACGAGCTGCGCGTAGGAGTGCAGGTTCCCATCGGCCTCCCGCATGGCCAGGAATCCCATTCCCGGCGCGAGCGCGAACAGCGAGCCGGCGCCCACTGCGGCCGCGGTGGCGGGATGGCGGGTGGCCGCGTCGGACAGGAAGGTCTCGACGGAGACGACGCCGGCATACGTCGGGGTGGCGTCCGACAGAACGGGCCGGACCCTCGACCACGCCCCGTCGGCCCCGATCAGCAGGCTCGCGATGACCGTGCCGCCGTCAGTGAAGCGCACTTCGTGGCGGCCGCCGTCGAGGGCTCGTACGCCGGTGACCTTGTGCCCCCACCGGACGGTGCCGTCCGGAAGCGAGTCGAGCAGCAGCCGGCGCAGCTGTCCGCGCTGCACCTCTGGACGTGAGCCCGTCCCGTCGTCGGGAAGGTCGAGCAGTACGGACCCCGTCCGGTCCAGGACCCGGTAGGACTCGCGCCCCTCCAGGGCGAGGCCTCGGAACGCCTCGATCAGGCCGGCGGCAGCCAGAGCACGCCGGCCGTTCCAGGGGTGTATGTCGAGCATGCCGCCCTGGGTGCGTGCGGTCGCGGAGGCTTCCGCTTCGTAGACGGTGGCCGGGATGCCGTGGATGTGCAGGACGCGGGCCAGCGCGAGACCGCCGAGGCCGGCTCCGATGACCGTGACTTCGGGTGACGTCATCTCTATCTCCAGAGTTGATCGGTTGGTCGGAATTGATTGGATCGTCGCTCCAATGAAACGTACACCGCTTGGAGCGGCGATCCAACGTGGCAGAATGAGGCCATGACAACCAAGGGTCACAGGGCGGCGCGACGCACCGACGCACTGTCCAAAGAGGTGATCGTCCAGGCCGCGACCGAGATTCTTGACGCCGATGGCGAGGCGGCACTGACGTTCCGCGCGCTCACCCGCCACTTGCACACCGGCTACGGGGCGATCTATCACCGAGTCGCCAACAAGAGCGACCTGCTCGCGGCAGCCGCCGACGGTGTGATCGCTCGGGTCATGACCGGGCTGGCCGTCGAGGGGAAACCCCAGGAATTGCTGCGCGCGCTCGCGCTCGGCCTGTTCGACGCGATTGACGCGCACCCCTGGGCCGGCGCTCAGCTCACCCGGGAGCCCTGGCGGCCCACGCTGCTGGAGGTCTACAAGAGTGTCGGTGAGCGGTTGCAGGCACTCGACGTACCCGAGGACGCCGTGTTCGACTCGGCGGGCGCACTCGTGAACTACATCCTCGGAGTCGCCGGGCAGAACGCCGCGAACGCCCGCGTGCTCGCCGGAAGTGAGACCGAACGGGACCGCCTTCTGGCGGAGGTCGCAGAGCAGTGGGCCCAGCTCGACCCGGTCCAGCACCCATGGGCGCGCAATGCGGCGAAGCGCCTGCCGGAACACGACGACCGTGCGCAGTTCCTGGCCGGCGTCGATCTCATCCTCGCCGGGATCGAGGCCGTCAACCGTGGGCGCAGCGAGAACTGACCCCGGCTCTTGCCGTCTGTGCTGCTGCGGGTCTCAGACCTCTGCCGTCTGCGTGACGCGACGGCGTGCGCAGGGGGTCACCGGGATTACCGGGCCGTGCGGCCGGTGAGTTCGGTGACGGGCTGAGGGGCGGCGCGGGGCAGACCGAGCTGCCGGCGGGCCCGGTGGACGGCAGCGAGCTGGTCGGCGGCCGCATCGCCCCAGTCGAAGAGCGACAGAGCCTGCTCCGGGGTGGCCAGGACACGTGTACGGGTGCGACCGCTGGCCGGAGCGGGCCGTTCCGGGCCCACCTCGGTGAGGGCGGCGGCGTAGCGCAGGTACCCGCGTGGTGCCGAGGGGGCGTTGACGTACCCGAGGAGCACCGGAGCCCCGAACGTGGCCGCAGCTTCCTCTTCGGCCTTCCGGCGCAGAGTGGATACGGCGTCGCCCCGGTCCTGTTCCTCGGGTGAGCCGCCGGGAAGCGTGGCGACTCCGGTGCCGGGTTCGAGGAGTACGAGAACGCGCCCGTCAGGCGCGAAGAGCCATCCCCACACCTGGTTCACGGCGAGATCCTGCGGCGCCGCGCCGTCGTGCCACGGGTAGCGGCAGATAGGGCGGGCGGTCCGCAGGACGCCGAGGCGGTCCAGGACGGTCGGCGCGATCGGGAGGCCGTTCGCCAGAAGTACGGTGCCGGCGGCGTTGATCCGGGCGCGCAGCGCGGACAGGGCGCGGCGGGCATCGGACGGCGCGAGCAGTTCGGGCAGCCGTGCGGGCTCGATGAACTCGATGCCGGTGATTTCGCTCGGAGGCAGACGGATCTCGGAGATCCGGGCGTCGTCCCAGGTGCCGCCGTCGAATACGTGCAGGATCTCGCCGGGAAGCGCACGGCCGGGGCGGCGCCGGTGCTGTCGGCGCTGATCCAGTCCACGGCCAGGCCCTGATCGATGACAGCGGTGACACCGAGCTCCTCCATGAGCTCGCGGCCGGCACCGTGGGCGGGGGACTCGCCCGCGTCAACACCACCTCCCGGCAGGAGACAGGTGGCGAGATAGTCGACGTGCTGCACCAGAACGTGCCCGAATGTGTTCGTGATCAGCACAGAGGTCCCGGCCCACAGGGCGGCCGAGGCACGCAGCGCCCCGTACTCCTCGTCGGTCATGGAGGAGCCGGACAGATCGTCGGGGCATGGCTGCGCCATGACGGTCCGATCAGTAGTCGGTACAGGCGAACGAACGGATGAAGAGCAGCCGCGTCGAGACGGTCCGGGGGACGGCGCTCAGCCGATGGAGATCGTCGAGTGCAAGTACGGGCACGAGTACGGACACGAGTACGGACACGGACCGGGTGGAGGGCGACCGGTGCCCTCTACTCCACCGTCCGCGCCAGGATGCCGAGCGTCGCGCGCAGTCCGGCCTCGGGGATGACCGGAAAGACTCCCGCCTCGCGGTAGCGCTCGTCGATCTCGCTCCAGTCGTAGTACGACGTCACCAGCGTGCCGCCCGAGACGGGTTCCAGCTGGTAGCCGTAGATGTGCCGCATCGGAGGCTGCACCTGGCCGGAGATGGTCCACTCGATGAGGGCGTCCTGCTCGAACCGCGTGATGATCACGGTGACGTCGTACTTGCCGAGCGGGTAGTCGTTGAGCGACTCCCGGTCCATGTGCACGATGAACTCCTCGCCGGCCGCGCGCACGGGATCGCCCTCGGCGGACTGCAGCATCCCCGAACTGTCGATCGCGACGTGTCCCGAGGGGTCGCTCAGCACAGCGAAGATCTTGTCCGGGGCCGCGGCGATCTGACGCCGCACATCGAATCGGTCTGTCGTCATGCCGGTCAGCCTCGCACAGACCGCCCCGCAGAGACCGCCCCCGCACAGGCCGGACAGTGGCCGGGGCCAGGCGGGGGCCGACTTCCGCCCCAGAGGCCGCCGCACCCCGGCAGCGCGATGCTCAGCCGTTCCCCCAGCCCCAGGAGTCGAAGTAGGCGGTCGTGCCGGTCAGCCGGGCCGTCATCACCGCCTCCAGGCGGGCGAAGTCCTGCGAGGGCATGAGCGGTTCCCATTCCTTCAGCGTGAGGACACGCAGCGCGTCGTGTTCGTCCGGGTCCAGGACGATGGACCGGATCTGCGCGTCGGAGAGCCGGCCGCCGTCGAAGACACATCCGGTCGTACTGAACGGCCAGCCGCCTCCGGGTGGCCCGAAGACCGAGGCGAGCAGTCGGGGCGGCCCCGCCACGTCGAGCCCGGTCTCCTCGCGGCATTCGCGCTGGGCCGTCTCCCAAGGCCGCTCGCCGTGATCCATCGTGCCGCCGGGAAACTGCCAGGGATGTGCCTGGGAGTAGGTGGCCCGCAACTGCACCGGACGGTTGTCCCGGTCGGTGAAGAAGATGAACGCCGATCCGGTCGACTTGGGCACGGACGACGCGTACTCCTCCGGCGGCAGCAGTACGCGGGCGGTGCGCGGCTCGGCGATCCGTCCGGCGGCCTGCCCGGCCATCGCGCGGACCCGGACATCCGGCCCGCCCGACTGGAGCGGGATGGCACGAGCGGTCGGGACGGGGTCGCTGCGATCCGCGTCCGCGGCGTACGGGATCAGGTCGTCCGGGTCCTGGAAATGGAGGGCCAGGTGTCGGCCACTGCGGTACGCGTCGAGCCCGGCCCGGCAGTAGGCCACCATGGGCGAGACCAGGTGCTCCAGCCGGAACCAGGCCATGCCGTCGCACACCGCAGGTTCCAGAATGCGGGGTGCGCCCTGCCAGTTGAGAACCTCGAAGAAGAACCCGACCCGGGCCGCGGTGCCGGACGGAGCGCGGTGGTGCACCGCGACCGCGAAGCTGACGTCGGCCGGGTCGATCAGCACCCCGGTCTCCTCGCGCGCTTCGCGGATCAGCGCCTCGCGGATGTCCTCGCCGTCCTCCGTATGCCCGGACGGGAGATGCCAGAGCCCCGCCGCGTAGACGTCTCCGGCGCGTCGCGACAGCAGGATCTCCGGTCCTGCGGGTGTTTCGCGGCGCAGGATCAGGTGGACGTCGACGGGCTGCTTGTACCGCTGCTCGCGGGTCACGAAGCACCCCCCGGCCGTCGGGCGAGCACGGCCGCGTTCACATCGACGTGCGCCGGGGCCGGTACGACGGGGTCGGCGGCAGTTCCGCCGGGAGGTGTGATCACTGTGTGTCTCCGTGGGAGGGATGGCTCGTCCGGGAGCCAGGTCGGTTTGCGGCGGGGCTGACGGCTCGCTGCCCCACGGCCGGTCTCACGTCACGCGTGGGTTCCGTATGTGTCGTCGTTCGCCTCGGAGGTGACCTGGTAGGAGAGCAACTGCTTGAACAGGCCCTCTTGTCCGGCGAGATCCTTGTACGTGCCCTCCTGTACGACCCTGCCCCCGTCCAGGACCACGATGCGGTCGGCGACGGCCACGTTCGTGATCCGGTGGGTCACCAGCAACACCACGCGGTCCCGGGCCAGGTTCCGGAGCCGTTGGAAGATCCTGTACTCGGCGCGGGGGTCGAGGTTCGCGGTCGGCTCGTCCAGGACCAGGAGGCCGGCTTCGCGGAAGAACGCCCGCGCGAGGGCGATGCGCTGCCACTGGCCGCCGCTCAGCTCCTCGCCGTTCAGCCACTCGCGGGCCAGGAGGGTGTCCAGGCCCGCGCCGAGCTTGTCGACGACCTCGTCCGCGTCGGCGGCCTCGCAGGCCTCGTGGACCGCGGCGTCGCCCCGGGCGGTGGGCTGGCCCTGGGTCACGTTCTCCCGCACCGTCAGCGGCCAGTGGGCGTAGTCCTGCGGCACCAGGGCCACTTGCTGCCACAGGGCCTGCGGGTCTGCGTCGCCGGTGGGGACGCCGTCCCACAGCACCTGTCCGCCGGTGGGCAGGTAGAGACCGCTGACCAGCTTCGACAAGGTCGACTTCCCCGAGCCGTTGAAGCCCACCAGTGCGGTCACCTCGCCGCGGCGCAGGGTGAGCGAGACGCCGGACAGCGCGTCCTGGTCCTTTCCGGCGTAGCGGTGCGAGACCGACCTGATCTCGATCTCGTCCGGTGGCTCCGGCAGGTGCTCGCCACGGCGCATGGCGTACCCGCCGGCCAGGTCGAGGAATCTGCTCCAGTCGTCCATGTACAGCCCCGTGCGTACCGCCCTGGCCCCGACGGCGACGAGCCCCCGTACCGACTGGCCCACCGTCTGCAGGGCGAAGACGGCCGTTCCGGCGTGCCCGACGCTGATGCGGCCGGTGGCGAGCAGCCACACCACCGCCGCCCACACGACGGTCGACCCGAGGCCGCCGCACAGTGCGCCGATCAGCGACATACGGGCGCCCTTGTCGGCTGCGACGCGGTCCTCGTGGTTGATCCGGGCGACTGTCTGCCGGTAGCGGCCGGACAGGAAGCCGGCCATCGTGCCGGCCCGGATCTGGTCGGCGGCGTCCCTGGTGAAGATGTGCCAGCGCAGTACCGACAGCATGCGGTTGTCCCCGTTGCTGCGGAGGTTGGCGAGGTAGCGGACCCGGGCGGCGCTGACCTGCGCGAGGGCCTGCGGCAGGCTGGCCGCGACCAGGAGGGGGAGGAGCATCCAGTTCACCCCGGCGAGCACCGCGGCACCGGCGAGGAAGGACGCGGTCGAGGCGATCAGGTCCTGGCCCTCGTTGATCAGGTCGCCGGTGACCTGCGCTCCTCGGTCGGCGGCTTCCCGGTCACGGTTGAAGTCGGGGTCGTCGTAGGCGGACAGCTCCACCGTGGCGCAGCCGGTGAGCAGCATCTGCTCGGCCTCGCGCGACATCAGGGGGCTCAGCCGGGAGGAGAGCCAGCTGACGGTGATCCCCAGCAGGGCGCGCACCCCGGACGCGGTCGCCAGCAGGGCCACGGACGGCCAGGCCTGAAGAAGCCGGTGGTAGACGTCGCCGCCGGTCAGCAGGGCCGTGAGGGTGCCGCTGATCGCGATCAGGCCGAGGGCCTGCATCACGCCCGCTACCCACTGGCACAGCAGCAGGCCGAGGGTGGCCCGCCGGTCGACGCGCCAGGCGAGGGCGAGGGAGCGCCGGACCAGCTGGGGCAGGCGGCGGGCCATGTCACGCATCCGGATGGACCGCCCGGCCGCTTCGCGGCTGCCGGTCAGGTCCACGTACCGCATCTCCGGCGCGGGGGAGGCCTGCTCCGCAGCGGCGGCCGTCGCGTGCTCCGTCGACCCGGGCGGCGGGGGGTGGACGGAAGGGGGGTGGGGCGCGGTCCGGGGACGTGCCCGGTTGTTTCATCGGTCGGCTCACTCATGCCACCCACCCCGTATCCGGACAGGCTGAGCGGCGGGTGCGGTCGGTGCGGCCCACCGGCACGGTGGCAGGTCGCTGTTCGATTCCAGAGGGCTGATGCACGGGAGTGGGGGCGGGGATCACGGTGTTGCTCCATCCGAGCGGCGAGTGGCACTAGTGCTCTAAAAACGCGCCGGATCGGGCTCCGTCACGGCTCATTTTGTGAACGCATGTGCTGATCGGGCCGATTGGGCGGGCAGGGCGCGGCGGTGGGCCCTGAAATCAGTTCGACGCGGTCGCTCACTCCTCCGGGGGATTGCCGTGCCGCCCCCGGACTCGGTGCGGCGGCGTGCTGCGGCATGGCTGAGCGGGCCGTGGCGGGGGAGAGGCCGGCCCTGGAGTGATCTTCGTGCAGGCTGGCGTGCGCATCCCGTGCGCATTCCACGCGGTTCGGCCGGAAGGAGCGGCCGGCGACGCTCAGGAGTGCGGAGTGCGGAGTGGGGACGGGAAGTGGACGCGTACGCCTAGAGCCCGACAGCGCTGCGATGGTGTTGCTATGGCGTCGCGGTACGGCGTCGGCCGGCGGCCACCGCGCCGAGTCGCTGGACGGCTATTCGCCCGCGTCCAACCGGCGCCACGCGGCGACCGGGCCCGGGGCTGCGGCGTCGTCAGGGGTGACCCAGAAGGCCCGTCCGTGCTCGGCGCTGAACTGGGCTCCCGAGCGTCCGTCTCCCGAGGAGCGGCCGGTCAGGCGCCGTCCTATCCAGGGGAACAGGTGCTCGCGTGCGAAGCGGGCGTCGTCGACGCGCCGGGTGGCCCAACGCGGCGGGACGGCGGCGGGCAGCACTGTCTGCCAGTCGTTCTCGGCGGGCAGACCCAGCGTCTGCCACACCGCCTCGGCCACCCTGCGATGGCCCTCGGCGGTCAGGTGCAGCCGGTCGACGTCCCACATCCGGGGGTCGCCCAGGACCTGTGACCCGTACAGATCGACGACCTCCGCGCCGTGCCGGGCGGCCAGATCGTCGATCAGGGAGAACAGCTCCTCCATCCGGGGCCGGAACCGTTCCATCACGGGTCCGTTGCGCCCCGGGCTGCGCATCAGCACCAGCTTCTTGCACGACGGTGCGAGGCGTTCGACGGCCTCTTCCAGCCGCCCCCGGACCATGCCCATGTCGCACTTGGGGCGCAGGGTGTCGTTGAGCCCGCCGACCAGCGTCACCACGTCCGCCCGCAGCGCCGCGGCGACGTCCACCTGCTCGTCGACGATCTGGCCGATGAGCTTGCCGCGTACGGCGAGGTTGGCGTACCGGAATCCGGGGGTCCGGGCCGCGAGCCGGGTGGCGAGGACGTCCGCCCAGCCCCGGTACGAACCGTCCGGCAGTCGGTCCGACATGCCCTCGGTGAACGAGTCGCCGATCGCGACGAGACTGGTGTAGGTGGCATTCAATTCCATGACGATGTGATGATATCGCGCAGCCGGCCCGCCCTGCGCGAGTGCGAGGCGGGGCAGGCCGGGCCCGGGCCTTCCGGGCCCGGTCCCGGCTCGGGGTCCGAGCCGGGACCGGGGCGGGTCAGCGGGCCTGCGGCCGTCCCACGAGCTCCCGGAGCACGTCCTCCATCGTCACCATCCCGGCCAGCCGGTCGTCCTCGTCGACGACCGCCGCGAGGTGCGTACGGCTGCGCCGCAGCGCGGTCAGCACGTCGTCGAGGGGCGTGGAGGCCCGTACCCGGGCGATCGGCCGCATCGCCGTCACCGGGAACGGCTCGTCGCGCGGAGTGACGTCGAGGGCGTCCTTCACATGGAGGTAGCCCAGGATCCGCTGTTCGCTGTCCATCACCGGGAAACGCGAGAACCCGGTCTCGGACGAGAGCCGCTCCAGCTCCTCCGGGCTCGTACCGACCCTCGTGTACATCACCCGGTCCACCGGGAGCACCACATCGCGCACGGGCCGGCGGCCCAGCTCCAGCGCGTGGTGCAGCCGCTCCGCCGCCCGGTCGTCGACCAGGCCCGCATCCCCGGCGTCCTTCACCAGACGGGCCAGCTCGTCGTCCGAGAACGTGGCGGACACCTCGTCCTTGGTCTCCACCCGCAACAGCTTCAGCAGGGCGTTGGCGAAGGCGTTGATCGCGAAGATCACCGGACGCAGTGCCCGTGCCAGCGCCACCAGCGGCGGACCCAGCACCAGCGCGGTCCGCACGGGCTCGGCGAGCGCGATGTTCTTCGGCACCATTTCGCCCAGCAGCATGTGCAGGTACGTTGCCACGGACAGCGCGATCACGAACGAGATCGGGTGGACCAGTCCGTGCGGCATGCCCACGGCGTCGAAGACCGGCTCCAGCAGATGCGCGATGGCCGGTTCGGCGACGATGCCGAGGACCAGGGTGCAGAGCGTGATGCCCAGCTGGGCCGCGGCGAGCAGCGCGGAGACGTGTTCGAGCCCCCAGATGACGCTGCGCGCACGCCGGTTCCCGTCCTCCGCCTGCGGCTCGATCTGACTGCGCCGTACGGAGATGAGGGCGAATTCCGCACCGACGAAGAAGGCGTTCACGACCAGGGTCATCAGGCCGATGAAAAGCTGTACGGCGGTCATCGATCGTCCTCCGACGGCTCGTCGGAGCCGGGCAGCGGCGCGTGCAGCAGCGCCCGTGCGGCGCGGCGCCCCGAGGCGTCCACCACATCGAGCCGCCAGCCGGCGAACTCGACCGAGTCACCCACGGCGGGGATCCGGCCCACCTCCGAGGCGATCAGCCCGGCGAGGGTCTCGTACGGTCCGTCCGGCACGCGCAGTCCGATCCTTTCCAGCTGGTCGGTCCTGGCCGCGCCGTCGGCCGACCACAGGGTGCGCCCGTCGGCGTCCTCGCCGGCGGGCGCGAGGTCCGGCGTCTCGTGCGGGTCGTGCTCGTCCCGCACCTCGCCGACGACCTCCTCGACGATGTCCTCCAGCGTCACCACACCGGCCGTGCCGCCGTACTCGTCGATGACGACCGCCATCGCGAGCTTGCCGGAGAGGCGGTCGAGCAGCCGGTCCACGGTGAGCGTCTCCGGTACGAGCAGCGGCTCGCGCAGCATGTCGCCGATCCGCTTACGGGGCCGCTGCTCGGCGGGGATCGCCAGCACGTCCTTGATGTGTGCCACTCCGACGACGGTGTCGAGGCTGCCCCGGTACACGGGGAACCGGGACAGGCCGGTCGCCCGGGTGGCGTTCGCTACGTCCTCGGCGGTGGCCCGCACCTCCAGCGCGGTGACCTGGACCCGCGGGGTCATCACGTTCTCCGCGGTGAGCTCCGCGAGGTTGAGGGTGCGGACGAAGAGTTCGGCGGTGTCCGCCTCCAGGGCGCCGGCCTTGGCGGAGTGCCGGGCCAGGGCCACCAGCTCCTGGGGGCTGCGGGCCGTCGCCAGCTCCTCGGCGGGTTCGAGCCCGACCCGGCGCACGATCCGGTTGGCGGTGTTGTTGAGGTGGCTGATGAAGGGCCGGAAGAGGGCGGTGAAGACCCGCTGCGGGGTGGCCACGGCCTTCGCGACCGCCAGCGGTGAGGAGATCGCCCAGTTCTTCGGGACGAGCTCGCCGACGACCATCAGGAACACGGTGGACAGGGCCGTACCGATGACGAGCGCCATGGACGACGACACGCCGGGGGACAGCCCGACGGCCTCGATGGGCCCCCGGATGAGTTTCGCGATCGAGGGTTCGGAGAGCATGCCGACCACCAGGTTGGTGACGGTGATGCCCAGCTGGGCCCCGGAGAGCTGGAAGGTGAGGCTGCGTACGGCCTTCATGGCGCTCGACGCGCCACGTTCACCCTGCTCGACAGCCCGTTCGAGCTGGCCGCGTTCGACGGTGGTCAGGGAGAACTCCGCCGCGACGAAGGCGCCGCAGGCAAGGGAGAGCAGTACCGCCACGAGCAGCAGAAGCACTTCGGTCATCGGTTCACCTCCGTCCCATGATCGGGCAGGGACGGGGGGATCGCTCGGTATCGGCGATGTCGGCTACTGGGAGGCTCGCCCATGGATGGACGCTCACACCTTTCGTATGGATCGGCAGGGGGATGCCCATAGTAAAGGATCGGCAAAGTCGCTCGTGGGTCTGTGGCCCTCTACCCCTGAAAGCTTCCGAAGCTCCCCAGTGGCTCTACCCCCGCAGCGGCTTCACCCAGCGCCGCCAGTGGTCCTCGCGCTGATAGCCGGCCGCGTCCCAGGTGTGGTGCGCGCGCTCGTTGGCCTCCAGCACCATGGCATCGACGCGCCGCCCGCCGAGGCCGGCGAACCGCTGCTCGGCCGAGGCCATCAGGGCGGTGGCTATGCCTTGCCTGCGGCAGTCGGGGGCGACGGCCAGCCGGTAGGCGGAGCACCGCCACCCGTCGAATCCGGCGATGACGGTTCCGATCAGAACCCCGTCACGCTCCGCGAGGAGCAGGGCCTCGGGGTCATGTGCGACGAGCCGCGCCACCCCGTCGTGGTCGTCGCTGATGCTCGTACCTTCTGCCGCCGTACGCCAGAACTTCAGTACGGCGTCGATGTCCGTGGGGGTGGCACACCGGATGTGGAGATCGCTCATCCGGTGAGCCAAGCAGAACGGCGCTCTGCGCCGCCAGTGAATAGCCACCCCTGCCGCGCGGTGCGGGCGGGCACCCGCACCGGCCTCAGCGCAGGTGTACCGGCAGGGACTCGATGCCGTAGACGATCGACAGCTTGCGGAAGGCGAGGTCCTGCGGCGGCACGGCGAGCCGCATACCGGGAAACCGCCGTGCCAGCGCCGGGTAGGCCGACCGCAGCTCCATCCGCGCCAGTTCGGCGCCTATGCACCGGTGGATGCCGTGGCCGAAGGCGAGGTGCCCCGGGGCGGTGGCGCGGTCCAGGTCGAAGCGGCCGTCGTCCATGACGTACGACTCGTCCCGGTTGGCGCCGCTCAGCGAGCAGAGGACCATGTCCCCGCGCGGAATGACGACCCCGGCTATCTCGATGTCCTGGCGTGCGAACCGCGGGAAGGCCATCTGCACGGCGGAGAGGTAGCGCAGCACCTCTTCGACGAACGGCGCTGTCGTCGTGTCGTCCTTGCGCAGCCGGGTGAGGACGTCCTCGTTCCGCAGCAGGACGAGCGAGCCGAGGGCGATCGTGCTGGCCGTCGTCTCGAACCCGCCGGTGAGTACGCCGTCGGCGAGGCCCGCGAGTTCCTCGTCGTCGACGCTGTCGCCGTGCTCGCGCACGATCATGCCGAGCAGGCCGTCGCCCGGCTTGGCACGCTGCGCCCTGACGACCTCCCTGAAGTAGTCCAGGGACGCGGACATGGCGCCGAAGGGTGCTGTCGTCCCCCCGAAGAGGTCGAAGCGGTCCATCGCCAGCTGCTGGAAGTCGTTGCGGTCCTCGTAGGGCACGCCGAGCAGTTCGCAGATCGTGAGGGAGGGGATGGGCAGCGCGAACTCGTGCACCAGATCGACCGGGCCCCGCACGGCCTCCATCGCGGCCAGCCGTTCCCCGACGATGGCGTCGATCCTCGGGGCCAGCCGGCGCAGCCGGCGCATGGTGAACTCGGGTGTGAGGATGCGGCGCAGTCGGGTGTGCACGGGCGGATCGCTGAACCCCAGTCCGCCGGGACTCTGCTCCGCGGCTATCCCGGCGTTCGTGGCGAGGTGGGCGAAGTCCGTGCTGAACCCTTCGGCGGAGCCGAGCACGGCCTTCGACTCCTCGTATCCGGTGACCACCCAGGCGTCCATGCCGAACGGCAGCGAGACCCTGGACACCGGCGCGGAGGCCCGCGCCCCGGCCAGTTCCCGGACCGGATCCAGGCCGTCCCTGCGCAGCAGCATCAGGAGATCCTCGGGCAGCAGCCTGATCGTGGAGGAACCGATTCCGTGCTTCTGAATCCTGGCCAGGTAGCTGCGGCCGAACCTGGCGGTGATACGAGAACGGAACGTCGTACTCAATGTGCACTCCATGAGTAGTCGCGGGATCTGGACGGCCGGGCACATGATCCGACGCCGGGATGTGGCCGGGCGAATCGGCGTCGCCTGCCTGACCTGGAATTATGACTACTTGTTCGAACGATGGGGCGATCGGGTGGGGTATCCGTCGGTTATCTACCGACGGTAGGTGCGCCGGGGCGCCGACGCCTGTGCCCGGCCCGGCCGCCGGGACGGGCCCGACGGCCTGCGCGGATGCGCCGGGCGGCCGGCGTACGGGCCTGCCGCCGGAGCCCCGCCCGCCGGGAGACGGCCCCGGTGGCGCGGTCCGGGCAGAGCGCGGTCCGTAAGCGTCCGCGCCGGTTCCTCTTGCCGACGCTAGCGATCCCGCGCTAGCGTGATGGGGTGCCCAAGACTCAGCTGAACGTACGAGTGGACGAGGCCACCGCCGAGGCCGCGCGGCAGCGCGCGCTCCAGAGGGGGATGAGCGTGAACCGCTACATAGAGGAGCTCGTCAAACAGGATGCCGGCGAAGTAGGACATACCTTCGTCGAAGCAGCCGCCGACTTCATGAAGCAGTACGAATCGGTGTTCGCCGAGGAGTTCGGCCCGGAGCGCAAAGGCACCCGTTGAATCTCCGGATCCATCTTTCCTGGCTGCTCATGGTCGCGGAGCACAAGACGCCCGGCGACCCGCAGGTCACCGACTGGGGCGCACTCGTCGCCGCTGTCGCCCGTCACGAGGCGGAGATCTTCGGCAGCCCCGTCTACAGCGACCCGCACTCAAGAGCCGCATCACTGCTGCAGTTGCTGTTGCACGTGCCCGCGCTGGAACGGTCCAACGCGATGTTCGCCTCCGCCGTGGCCTATGGCTATCTCGTCGCATCGGGACTGAAGGTCATCACCTCGCCCGAGCAGGTGCGTGATCTGGCGCTACTGGTCAAGGAGGGCAAGGCGGACGTGCGGGCGATCGCCGACGAACTGCGCCAGTGGAGCCTGTGATCGGCTGACCGCCCCGCCGGCGGCATGGCGCCGGGTCGCGCAGCCACGGGCCCGCGATCCGGTACGGACGACCCGCACGGACACCGGTCAGCAGTCAGCCGACCGTACCGGTTCCTCTTCCTCCGCTTGCGCCGCCCAGGGCCGTCGCGCCACCCCGACCACGCACGCCGAGGTGGGCAGCCGGACACCGGTCTCGGGAATGCGGATGTCCCGGTGCGACTCCACCACGAACCCGGCCGCCTCGATCGCGGCCAGCGCGTCACGCGACGTGTGACAGCCACCGGCGAGCAGCGGCCACACGGTCCGGTCCAGCACCCGCTGCGCGGCGGCCATGCCTCTGGTTGAGGCCCGCACGTGTTCGAAGAAGCGCAGCTCGCCGCCGGGTCGCAGCACCCTCCGGACCTCCGCGAGCGACCGCCGCACGTCCCGCACGGTGCACAGCACCAGCGAGAGGACGGCGGCGTCGAACTGCCCGTCCCCCACCGGCAGTGCCTCCGCCGTGCCCGGCATGACATCCACCGTGACGGCGGCCCCGAGCGCTGACCGCACCGCCAGCTGCCGCAGTGTGCCCTCCGGTTCGACCGCCACCACTTCGCGGACCGTGGACGGGTAGTGGGCGAAGTTGAGACCGTTGCCCGCCCCGACCTCGATGACCCGGCCCGAGAGACCGGACAGCAGCTCCGCCCGCACCGGAGCGATACCCGCCGTGGTCTCCGCGGCCACGCTCATCCGGGCGTAGTAGCGGGCGAAGACGGGATGGTGCACCACGTCCCTGGGCGTCTTCGTGCTCCGCAACCGCATGACGTACCTCCTCGGTGTGCCGGTCGTCCCCCCGTATGACGGACTTCCCCGGTCGGCCTCCCGCTACCCCGATTCTGCCCCGGACCCCGGTGGTCCGTCCCACTCCGCCCGGCCGGTCAGCCCGGCGGACGGACCCCGCCCAGCTCGGCGGCCAGCCAGCCACCGGCCCGCGCACGGAACTCCGCAGGCCGCAGCGCGCCCGCACCCGCCGGGATCACGCCCAGCAGCGGTGCACCCGCGGCCACCGGGAGATCCGTCAGATTGCAGCGCTCCGCCAGATCCGGCTCGGCGGGCATGCTGCCGACCACCACCCCGAGGCATTCGAGCCCACGGGCACGCAGCGCCTCCGAGGTCAGCGCCGTGGAGTTGAGCGTGCCGAGCCCGGCGGGCGTCACCACCAGGACCGGCGCCGACAGCAGCCGTGCCGCGTCCGCCAGGGTGGCCCCCTCGTCGTCGAACCGTACGAGCAGCCCGCCCGCGCCCTCGACCAGGACCAGATCGTGCTCGGCCGCCAGCTTCCCGGCCGCCTCCGCGACCTCGTACGGGCGCACCGGCGGGAGGCCGGCCCGTCTGGCGGCCGTGGCGGGCGCCAACGGCTCGGGGAACCGGGCCAGTTCCACGGCGGTCACATGGCCGCCCGCCAGTCGGACGACCTCGGCGGCATCGCCCGGCTCACCGGGCGCCAGGCCTGTCTGGGCCGGTTTGAGCACGGCCACCCGGCGCCCGGCCGCGGCCGCCGCCACGGCTGCGGTCACGATCGTCTTGCCGATCTCCGTGCCCGTGCCCGTCACTACCAGGACGCTCATCTCAACCCTCCCGCGCCGCCGCGCACACCGCGCGGCAGATCCGTTCCACATCGTCGTCGCCGGTCACGTACGGCGGCATGGTGTAGACGAGATCGCGGAACGGCCGCAGCCACACGCCCTCGCGCACCGCCGCCCGCGTCGCCGCCGCCATGTCCACCTCGTGGTCGAGCTGGACGACGCCGATGGCACCGAGCACCCGCACGTCCCGGACCCCGGGCAGTTCTGCGGCGGCGGCCAGACCGTCGCGCAGCCCCGCCTCGATCCGCTTGACCTCCTGCTCCCAGTCCTGGCCGAGCAGCAGGTCGATGGAGGCACAGGCGACCGCCGAGGCGAGCGGGTTACCCATGAACGTGGGGCCGTGGGCGAGCACCGGCACCTCGCCGCGCGAGATGCCCTCGGCCACCTCGCTCGTGCAGAGCGTCGCGGCCATCGTCAGATAGCCGCCGGTCAGGGCCTTGCCCACGCACATCACATCGGGCGAGACCCCGGCGTGTCCAGCGGCGAAGAGCTTGCCCGTGCGGCCGAATCCGGTGGCGATCTCGTCGAACACCAGCAGCACACCGTTGGCGTCGCACGCCTCACGCAGCACGCGCAGATATCCCGGCGAGTGGAACCGCATCCCGCCGGCCCCCTGCACCACCGGCTCCACGATCACCGCGGCGAGCTCATCGGCGTGGTGCGCGATCAGTTCCCGCAGATGCGTCACGTACGCGGCGTCCGGCTCCGCGTCGAAACCGGCGGGGGGTTCGTCCGCGAAGACCTGTCGCGGCAGCGCTCCCGACCACAGTTCGTGCATGCCGCCCTCGGGGTCGCACACCGACATGGGCTGCCAGGTGTCGCCGTGGTACCCCCCGCGCCAGGTCAGCAGCCGCTGTTTGGCGGGCCGCCCGGCCGAACGCCAGTACTGGAGGCACATCTTCACGGCGACCTCGACCGAGACCGAGCCGGAGTCCGCGAGGAACACGTGCCGCAGCGGCTCGGGGGTGATCTCGACCAGCCGGGCCGCCAGCCGCACGGCGGGCTCATGGGTGAGCCCGCCGAACATCACATGGCTCATCCGGTCCAGCTGGCCCCGGGCCGCCTCGTTGAGTACCGGATGGTTGTAGCCGTGCACCGCCGACCACCAGGACGACATGCCGTCGACCAGCTCGCGCTGCCCGTGGGCCGGTTCGGCGAGCCGGAGCCGTACTCCGGACGCGGACTCCACGACCAGCGGCTCCTGACGGCCCGGCATCGGGCTGTAGGGGTGCCAGACGTGGGCCCGGTCCAGGTCGCGCAGAGCGGCGGGGGAGAGCGGCTCAGGCATTGGGTGCGAGATCCGTTCCCGCGCCGCGACGGCGGACCGACACCAGGTCCGTGCGTGCCGCCGGGACCTCAGCGGACTCGACGGCGTCCGTCTCCGCCCCGGGCCCTTGACCACACGGCGCACACGCGCCGGAGTGCGAACCGCACGCGTCCGACTGCGGACCGCACCCGCCGGAGTGTGAACCACAGCCGTCGCCCGCGTCGGCGCGGTGCCGGGGGAGCGTGGTCGTGCCCGCCCCCTCGACCTCGAAACCGGCGTCGGCGATCATGTCGAGGTCGGTCTGTCCTGCCTGGCCCTCGCTCGTCAGATAGTCGCCCAGGAAGATCGAGTTGACCAGGTGCAGGGCGAGCGGCTGCATCGAACGCAGATGCACCTCGCGCCCGCCCGCGAGCCGTACCTCGACATCCGGGCAGACGAACCGCACCATCGCCAGGATCCGCAGGCAGCGCTGCGGAGTCAGGTTCCACTCCTTGGCGAGCGGGGTCCCCTCGAACGGGATCAGGAAGTTGACCGGCACCGAGTCGGGGTCGAGCTCGCGCAGCGCGAAGACGACATCGACCAGATCGGAGTCGCTCTCACCCATGCCGGCGATCAGCCCCGAACAGGCGGAGAGTCCGGCCGCCTGCGCCTGGTGCACCGTATCCACGCGGTCCGCGTAGGTGTGGGTGGTCGTGATCTCCCCGTACGTCCCCTCGGACGTGTTCAGGTTGTGGTTGTACGCATCGGCCCCCGCCGATCGCAGCCGGCCGGCCTGACCGTCGGAGAGCAGGCCGAGACAGGCGCAGACCTCGACGCCCTCGTGTTGCTCCTTGATCGCTTCGATGGTCTGCGAGACCCGGTCGACGTCCCGGTCGGTGGGACCCCGGCCACTGGCCACCAGGCAGACGCGCTTGGCACCGCCCGCCACCCCGGCGGCGGCCGCCTTCGACGCCTCGTCGGGCTTCAGCCAGGTGTACTTGAGGATCTCGGCCTTGGAGCCCAGCCGCTGCGAGCAGTACGAGCAGTCCTCCGGGCAGAGACCCGACTTCAGATTGACCAGATAGTTGAGTTTCACGCGCCGCCCGAACCACTGGCGGCGCACCTTTCCGGCCGCGGCCACCACGTCGAGCAGATCGTCGTCCGGCGTGGCCAGTACGGCGAGCGCTTCTTCACGGGTCGGCAGCTCGCGCCGCAGCCCCTTCTCCGCCAGCGTGTTCAGGAGGTCCATGGTTGATGATCCTGACGCACGGCACGCCTCCGAGCCAAGGAAGAACCGGACAACAGAGCGGCATCAGGGTGTGTGCATGGCCACACCCTGTCCGGCTTCGCCCCCGGTTAAGGTCTGTGAGTTGCCTACAAAGGGACTGCACATGCCCTTCGCCCCGTTCGACTGGATGGACGACGAGGCCCGCCGCCGCGCGGACACCGGACTCGTCCGTACGCTCCGGCCCCGGCCCGCGGAATCGGACCTGCTGGATCTCGCCAGCAACGACTACCTCGGCCTGACCAGACACCCGGAAGTGACCGGGGCGGCGGCCGACGCCGCCCGTCGCTGGGGTGCCGGGGCCACCGGCTCCCGGCTGGTGACCGGTTCCACCGCGCTGCACGCCGAGCTCGAACAGGAACTGGCCGAATTCTGCGGTTTCGAGGCGGCCCTCGTGCTGTCCTCCGGCTACGCGGCCAACCTGGCCGCCCTCACCGCACTCACCGGCCGGGGCGCCCTGATCGTGTCGGACGCGGGCAACCACGCCTCGATCGTCGACGGCTGCCGGCTCTCCCGTGCCGAGACCGCCGTCGTGCCGCACGCCGACCCCGAGGCCGTGCGCAAGACCCTGCACGCGCACGGCGGAAGGGCGCTGGCGGTCACCGACTCGGTCTTCTCCGTCGACGGCGACGCCGCTCCGCTGGCCGCGCTGGCCGAGGTCTGCCGTGACGGGGGCGCCGGGCTGCTCGTCGACGACGCGCACGGTCTGGGCGTCCTCGGCGAAGGCGGACGCGGCGCGCTCGCGGCCACCGGCCTCGCGGGCACGGAGGGCGTGGTCGGCACGCTCACCCTCTCCAAGTCCCTGGGCAGCCAGGGCGGCGCGGTCCTCGGCTCCGCCCGGGTCATCGACCACTTGGTCAACACCGCCCGCACGTTCATCTTCGACACCGGCCTCGCCCCGGCCGCCGCCGGTGCCGCACTCGGCAGCCTGCGGCTGCTGCGCCGCGAACCGGAACGAGCGGGCCGGGCCCGCACGGTCGCCACCGCACTGTACGAACAGCTCACCGAGGCCGGTCTGATCGCCGTACGGCCCGACGCGGCCGTGGTCTCGGTACGCGCGCCCTCGGCCGACGCCGCGGTCCGCTGGGCGGCCGACTGCCGTGCGGCGGGTATGGCGGTCGGGTGCTTCCGGCCGCCCTCGGTACCGGACGGCATCTCCCGGCTCCGCCTGACGGCCCGCGCCGATCTGACGGACGAGCAGATCGCAACCGCGGTCGCGACCGTACGGCGGACCGCCCCCGAAGCCTGAGCGGTCCGCCGTCGGGTCAGCGGGCCGGGTCGGCGCTCAGCCCGGTGACGAAGGAGGTCCACGCCGCAGTCGTGAACTGCAGCGGTGGCCTGGACACATCCTTGGAGTCGCGAACGGCGAGCCGCCCGCCGCCGAACGCGGCGGTTTCCACGCAGTTGTTCATTCCGGTGCTGCGGCTGCTGCGCCGCCAACGTAACGCGTGCTGTGCGAGGCAATCCGACATGACGCCCCCCTCGGGCAGTCCGTAGTTACTGACCGCCGCGGTCGATCGTGGCGATCAGGTCCAACGAGTGCTCCGGCGACAGCGCGTGCGCCTGCAGAGTGCGGAAGGCCGAGCTGTACGCCTCGAGGTCTTCTTTCCGCTCCAGATAGAGGCTACTCGTCAAGTGGTCAAGAACGACCACATCTAGATCAGAAGTGCTCGGAAAAGAGAAGATTACGAAAGGTCCGGTGAGGCCGACATAGCCGCCGACCGAGAACGGCAGCAACTGAAGGTCCACATGCGGAAGCTGGGCCAGCCGGACGAGATGGCGAAGCTGCTCCCGCATGACCCGCCGGCCGCCGACCGCGCGCCTCAGCACCGCCTCGTCGAGCACCGCGCTCAGCCTCAGCGGCGGCTCGCTCCGCAGCACGCCCTGCCGGGCGAGCCGCACCTCCACCAGCGAGTCCAACTGGCCGGAAGGCAGGCCGTCGAGCGCCGAGCGGGTCACCGCGCGGGCGTAGTCGGCGGTCTGCAACAGGCCCGGCACCACCGACGTCTCCAGGGTGCGGGCGGTGCGAGCCTGTGACTCCAGGCTGATGAAGTCGCGGTACTGGGGCGGGATGAGGCCGCGATAGGCGTGCCACCAGCCCGCGCCCCCACCGCCCGCCGAGCCGGCGAGCGTCTCCAGGACCTCGCGCAACTGCGGGTCTTCAACGGTGTACGCGTCCAGCAGCCGGGTGACGTCCACCGGCCGCACCCCACTGACACCCGTCTCGATCCGGCTCACCTTCGACTGGTGCCAGCCGAGCAGTTGCGCGGCGTCCCGGCTGGTGAGTCCGGACGCGTGGCGCAGACTCCGCAGCTCCTCCCCGAGCTTGCGGCGTCGCACCGCAGGGCCGTGCTGCATGTGGTGCCTCCCTCCCGCTGCGCGCCGGCCACTTCCCGTGCCGGCCACTGCGTACCGAGCGGACAGTGTGCCGCGCCCGCACGGTATCCAGCGAAGAGTTCACCGCTTTGAGCGACAGATATATGCATATCTTGGTGGATCGCCGTCGCAGAGGGCAGCATCAGTGGCAATCTGGCGCGAAGCACAGCACGGACCGATCGCGGGTCGGTTCCGGGCGGGAAAGGGGCGGCCGGCCATGGCGGACCATCAAGAGGCGAGCGTCACTCTGCCGAGCGAGCCGGTTTCGGTCTCCGCGGCCCGCAGGTACGTGGCCCGGGTATTGGCCGAATGGGGACTGCCGGACGGGAGCGACGCCGCCGACACCGTCCGGCTGATCGTCTCGGAGCTCACGACCAACGCCGTCCAGCACACGTTCGGCCAGTCGCCCACCTTCACCGTCGACCTCCGCCTTGAGCGCGAGGAGCAACTGCACCTCGGAGTGACGGACAGTCACCCCCGCTGGCCCCAGCGACTGCCGGCCGCCGTTCAGCAGGACAACGGGCGCGGCATGGTGATCATCCGTTCACTGGCCAAGGAGTACGGTGGCCGGCTGACCGTCACACCCACCGCCGATGGCGGCAAGACCGTCTGGATCGCGCTCCCCTGGAGCGTCCCCGTCCAGACCTGACCGGTCCCGCAGCCGGTCGCCCGGGTCACTGGGATGCGGCGGTCCGGTTCCCCGGGGGCGCGGCGGCCGCCCGGCCGAACCCGCTCCGCAACAGGGCCCGAAGAGTTGCCGCCGCCGCGCTCGACCGGTCACCGCGGTGCACCACCGAAATGGTCCGCCGGAACGCCGCCGGCTCCAGCCTCCGCACCGACAACGGCGTCGGGGACATGGCCGCGACCATCTCCGGTACCACCGCGATCCCGATGCCCGCGCTGACCAGTGCGCACACCAGGGCGTAGCCGGGCGACTCACAGACCACCGCGGGCAGTGCGCCCGCCTCGGCCAGTGCGTTCTCCACCCCGCGCCGAGGCGGATGGGTGGGGGCGCTGCTGATCAGCGGCCGGCCCGCGAGGTCCGTCACCGGGAGCCGCCCGCTGCCGTCGGCCAGGACCTGACCGACCGCGGTGATCAGCACCAGCTCCTCGACCAGCAGCGGCTCGGCGCTGAGCCCCGAGGGGAGCGGCGCCGTGGCGGCCGGTTCGTACGCGTGGGTCAGCGCGAGGTCGACCTCGCCGCCGGCCACGGCCGCCACCCCGCCGGGCGGCTCGTACTCCGTGACGATCAGCTCCACGTCCGGGTGCGCCCGGCGGAAGGCGCTCAGCACGGGAGGCAGCAGATGGATGCCGGCCGTGGTGAAGGTGCCGACCCGCAGGCGCCCGCCGGAGAGCCCGGCCAGCCGCGCCAGCTCGTGGCGCGCCTGGTCCATCTCGTCCAGGACCCGTCTGGCCCGGCCGGCGAGCAGCTCGCCCGCAGCGGTCAGCCGGGCGCCCCGGTGGTGCCGTACCAGCAGTGCGGCACCGGCCTCCCGCTCCAGCTTGGCGAGCTGCTGGGAGAGCGCGGGGGCGGTGTAGCCCAGGCGGACGGCGGCCCGGGTGATCGAACCGGCCTCGGCGACCGCCACCAGCGCCGCCAGCCGTGTCGGGTCGTACATTAAGCGTTCCTTTTGGCAGACCCACAAGATTGCAAGTACATGCTAAAGGCTGTTCGGGTCCAGGGTGGAGCCATGGATGCCCAGCTGACCGCCTTCCTCGGAGTCGCGGCCGTCATGGTCGCGCTTCCCGGAGCGGATTTCACCGTCGTCGTACGCAACGCTCTCGCCTCGCGGTCGGCGGGGGTGGCGACCGCGCTCGGCGTGGCCGGGGGACTGCTCGTCCACACCGCGCTCGCCGTCGCCGGGCTGGCCGCCGTGCTGGTGGCGGTGCCGGTGCTGTTCCGCACGGTGCAGCTCCTGGGCGGGGCGTACGTGCTCTACCTGGGCGTCAGCGCACTGCGCTCGGCCCGAAAGGGGCGGGCGAACGCCACCGGGACCACGGCGGACCACCCGGACGGCAAGGCGGACGCGGAGGCTGCCGTCGGGACCCGGCGCGCACTGCGCCAGGGCTTCCTGACCAACGCGCTGAACCCCAAGGCCCCGGTGCTCTTCCTCAGCCTGCTTCCGCAGTTCGTCCCGGCCGGGGCCGCCCCGCTGCCCAGGACGCTGCTGCTCGCCGCGATCGTCGTGCTGCTGGCCCTGATCTGGTTCCCGGCCGTGGCGCTCCTGGTGGACCGGCTGGGCCGGTGGCTGCGCCGGCCGCGTACCGCCCGCGCGATCGAGGGCGGCAGCGGCGCGGCACTCACCGTGCTGGGGGCTGTGCTGGTGACCGGCACCCTGCTGCACTGACGGGAGCCATGCGTCCGGTGGGGTGCGGCGGCGTCAGCCGACCCGGCCGTAGTAGACGCTCTTCGTCCAGATCCTCTCCAGCCGCACCACGGCGCCGGTCTTCGGCGAGTGCCAGATCTTGCCGCTGCCTGCGTAGATGCCCACGTGGAAGATGCTGCGGCCCGAATGGAAGAAGACCAGATCGCCGCGTTGCCGCTTCGACGCCGAGATGTGGCGGGTCTTGTTGTACTGCTGCTGGGCCGTGCGCGGGAGCTTCTTGCCCGCCTTCTTGAACGAGTAGAGCGTCAGCCCGGAGCAGTCGAAACGGCTGGGGCCGGTGGCGCCCCACCGGTAGGGCGATCCCTTCTTCGACGCGGCGATGTTGAGCGCCTTCATCGAATGAGTCGCGGCCTGGGCGTCGGTCACGGCGCCGGGGACGAACAGCGTGCCGCCGACGGCGGCGAGCGTCATGATCGAGGCCGTCGTGGCCCGAGCGAGGAGAGACGGGACATGAACCTGCGCAGTCATGCGCAACCCTTCGTCAGCCGCCTGTGAAGGATGACCTGTCGGGTTCGGGCCGGCGAAGTCGCCCGGCCGCACAAGGCGGCTTCACCCCGAGGGACGACCGGAAGTCCGGTCGGCCCGTTGTGCTTGGGTCCTCCACTCCTGCCGATCCACTCCTGTCGACCAGGCATCCGGACAGCGGCAGGACTCGGCGTCCGCCCGGACCGCCCCGCCGCGGTGGCGGGGGCTTGTCGTCCCAGGGATCTTGACTCACCGAACGCCGGATTTCCGAGGTGAAACGGTGATATGTGAGGCTCGTCACGACTGACCCGTTCGGGTGGACAGGGGCCTTGCGGGGAGTCGCAGCACTTCTCCAGCCGTTGCGGTATCAGGGGTGGAACGGCGGATTTCACCCATGGCCCACCTCGAAAGCGCAAGTTGACCCGTCCCTCGTGCGAGGTAACACCTGCGCCGAACGAGCGAGAGAAATTGATCCACCCGTCGGGCGTGTCGGTGCGGGGGAGTTGATCAACTCGGCGGGTCGGGTGGCACGGTGAGCCGCCCGGCTCGGCGCTCGCCGTCCAGCACCCGTAACGCCCGCGTCAACGTGTCGGAGTGGATCTGCGTCTCGCCCCGCTCGTGCATCAGCGCGAGCGCCTCCCGCAGCGCCACCGCGTGCGAGGCGAGAGCCTGCGCGGCGCGCAGGGCCCCATAGGTACTGTCCGCGCGGGCCGGGTTGATCCGGCCCAGCTGGTCGACGACCTCCAGATAGCGGTCGATGAACTCGCCCTCCGCTCGGGTGAGGGCGGGCAGTGGCGGGAAATCCGGTGGCTGCGCCATCGGTTCACCTCGTGACGGGCGGCAGCGCCGCGGGCCCGCGGTTCTGCACGATGTGGTCGACCAGCCCATACGCCTTGGCGCCCTCGGCGTCGAGGATCAGGTCGCGCTCGGTGTCGGCGGTGATCTCCTCGGCGGGGCGGCCGGTGTGACGGGCCAGCATGCCCGTCAGCGTCTCGCGCATCCGCAGCAGTTCCCGCGCCTCGATCTCCAGGTCGGACGGCTGTCCCTGCACGGGCTCGGCGAGTTCGGGCTGCTGCACCACGACCCGTGCGCCGGGCAGTGCGTGCCGGCGGCCGGGAGCTCCCGCGGCCAGCAGCACGGCCGCGCCGGCGCCGGCCTGGCCGAGGCAGAAGGTCTCCACCTCGCAGGTCAGGTACGCCATCGTGTCGTACACCGCCGTCATGGCCCCGAACGAGCCGCCGGGCGAGTTGATGTAGAGCTGGATGGGCCGGTCGGGTGCGTCGTACTCCAGGTACATGAACTGTGCGACCAGGTCGCTGGCGGCGATGTCGTCGACCGGGGTGCCCAGGAAGACGACTCGTTCGGCGAGGAGCTTGGAGTAGGGGTCAAGCGTGCGGGTCCCCTGGGACGTGCGCTCGGTGAACTCGGGCAGTACGTGGCGTGCGGCGGGGCGGTGCATGGCGAGGACCTCTCCTCCGGGGCGCGCGGGGGCCCCGGAGGGGCGCCGCGCACACGTCTGTGAAAAACGTACAGGACGTACAGAACGTTCTGATGGGAGCATGGCCCAGTGATCCACTGAAGTCCAGGGCCGGAGGCTGTTGTTGCTGTTCGCCCTGCGTGGACATCCCGCGGATCCGTCACGCGGTTCTGATGGGCAGGCTGCTTGGACGAAGGGGAGTGGGGTGGTCCGGGATGACGCTCTCGAATCCCGGCCGCACCCGGGCGAATCAGGCCAAAGCCGGTATCACGGCTTCGTCAGCCGGGTCGACCACGCACACAGGTCCGCACGGTCGGCCGCGCCCGTCTTGTTCATCAGGCTGGCGATGTGCTTCTCGACCGTGCGGGGGGAGATGAACAGCCGGTCGGCGATGTCCTTGTTGCTCAGCCGGTCGGCGAGTAGCACGAACGCCTCGTACTCGCGCACGGTGACGCCGAGGGCCCGCAGTTGCTCGGGGATACCGTCCGTGCCGCTGCGGTGCTGGTGCACGGGGGCGCCCAGCCTTCGCAGGGCGGCGCGGCAGGCGTTGGTGACGGCGGGCACCCCCTGCTCGTGGAAGTGGTGCTCGGCCCGCCTGAGCCAGGCGACCGGCTCGCCCCAGCCGTCCTCGTGCGCGGCGTCCGCGACCAGCCGCAGGCCCAGGTGCAGGGCGGCCGGGTACACGGCGGCATCGCGCAGCGCGGCACCGATGCGCTCGGCCGCCCGTTCGCCCTGCCCCTGGCGGCCGAGCAGGACGGCGTCCGCGAGCGCGACGAACTGGCGGTTCCAGCGCATCTGTCCGACCGCCGTGGCGGCGACGCGCTCCTGCCTGGCGCGGTCCGCGTCGCCGGCCAGCACGTCCAGCAGCAGCCCCACCCCGTGCGTGCCGCTGAGGTGGTAGGTGGTGGGGTTGTGCCGCTCCAGCGCCGACACCGCCCCGAGCTCCGCCCGTGCCAGGTCCCGGTCCTCCTCCATCAGGGCGCAGAAGGCGCGGGCCATGCCCAGCGTGAGGGGCTCCTCCTGCGAGCCGGCCCCCTCCCATTCGGCGAAGGAGTCGAGGGCGGCCTGCATCGCCCGCCGGTCGCCCTGGTGCGCCTCCAGCGAGGCCAGTGACATCAGGAGGTACCGGACGGCGGGGGCGAGCCCGAGCCGGCGCACGACCGCCAGACCCTCGGTGGCGGCCTCCCGCGTCGCGTCGCGGGCGCCCCGCATCACCCCGTCCAGGACCAGGATGCCGTCCACGGTGTGGACGATGCTGATCGAGCCCAGTCGCAGGGCCTCCTCCCGGGCGGACAGCAGCCCGCTGGTGTCGCCCTCCGCCAGCCAGTCATTGCCGCCGATACGGGTCGCCGCGTACATCCGCCGCAGCGGGAGCTGGTGCCGTTCCGCCGTCGACAGGGCCTTTTCGAGCATGGCCCTGGATTCGGACGGGTCCCGTTCGCGGGCCACGGTCGCCAGCAGCTCCCACGCCTGGCAGGCGACCGAGGGGAGCGCGAAACGGTCGGCGGCGGCGGCCGCCGAGCGGGCGAGCTGCTCCGCGTGCTGGATGCGGTCGGTGCCCGGGGTGTCCAGGGCGAGATAGGCGGCGGTGACGTCGACGGCCGCTGTCGCGGCACCGTCCGGGCTCGACCCCAGTACCTCACGGGCCCGGTCGATCTGCCGGTTCCCGTCGCTCCAGCGCCCCGCCGTGTGCGCCACCTTGGCCAGCCGGGTGTGCAGGACCGCCAGACGTGACGCGCCGAGCCCCGCGCTGTCCAGGGCGTGCAGATGCTCGACCAGGCCCAGGGCCCGGTCGAAGTCACCGGACTCGGCCAGCGCGGGCAGCAGGTGCTCCAGCGCACCCGCCCGCTCCTGCGGGTCGCCGGCCCGCGCCAGCAGGGTTTCGGCCTGGCTGAGCAAGGTCACCGCCGAACCGAGCGCGCCCGCCGCCAGGGCCCGCCGCCCCGCCTCCGTGAACAGCTTGCCGGCCGCCGCGTCCTCGCCGGCCTCGGACCGCAGCCCCGCCGCGAGAGCGCACCACTCGCCGGGCAACTGCGGGTGCAGCTTCTCCACCGCCTCCGCGCCCTGACGTGCCAGTTCCGAACGCTGACTGGGCGTCAGCTGTGTGAACAGAGCTTCCACGGTGGGCGAATGACGAAAGGAGTACCAGTCGGGAGCGGGCTCGTCCGGGACCACCAGGCGAGCGGCGACGCCTGCGTGCAGATGGCTGAGGAGTTCCCGGTCGTCGACTCCCGTCATCCGCTGGAGCACGGTCAGCGGGAACCGTCTGCCCAGTACGGCCGCCGCCGACAGCAGGGTCAGGCCCTCCGCACCCAGGCGGTCGATGCGGCGCAGAATTCCCCGGGCCAGGGCGGAGGAGACATCGCCGCGCGGATCACCGACCGTTCGCCAGCCTTCCGGGCCCTGCACCAGGGTCCCCGCGCTGATCATGGACTGGAGTAACTCCTCGACCAGGTACGGGCTGCCCGCGCTGCCCTCCCACAGCCGCTCCAGTACCGGCGTGGGCACTTCCTCCGTGGAGGTGCCCAACTGGCCCGCCACCAGTTCGCGTACCTGGGGGCGGGTCAGCGGTGGCAGTTCCACGACCGAGGCCGCGCCGCGCCGGCGGGCCGACTGGGCGAGGTCCAGGGCGTCGCTGAAGTCCGTGCGGACGGTGGCGAGCAGCAGGACCGGGCTGTACTCCAGGTTGTCCACGAGATATTCCAGGACGCCCAGTGTCTCGGGATCGGCGTCGTGCAGGTCCTCCAGCACCAGGAGCCGGCCCCGGCCGTGATCGGTGGCCATGAGCAGGCGCAGCACGGCCTCGCCCAGGATCACCATGGAACTGCTGTCGCCCGCCCCGGTGTTCCAGTCGGGTATCAGCCTTCCCAGCACTGGTCTGTACGGCCCGAGCGGCAGTTCGTCCAGTGGTTCACCGGTGCGGAACAGCGACATCAGCGCCTCGGTCAGCGGCCGGAAGGGCACCACTGGGCCGGTGGTGCTGCTGCGTCCCCGCAGGACGCCCATCCCTAACCCGAGCGCACTGCCCACGGCCTCGGCCGCCAGCCGGGACTTGCCGGCCCCGGCCTCGCCCACCAGGAAGACCACTCCGCCGCGCCCCTGCTGGGCATCCGACAACGCGCGCCCGAGCAGACCCAGTTGGGCATCTCGGCCGATGAGGGAAGGTGCTTGGGAACGCATGATCTCGAAGCATAAATCAGAAATTCCGGAACCGTGGTGTGCCGTTCGGATTTCGATTCCGCTTGTCCGGTCGAGACCGCCCGGGATCGGCCACGGGCTGGCTACTGGGGCGCGGAGACCGAGGTGTCGATCGAGCTCAGCGTGATGACGATGCCGCTGGTGAGCACCATTCCGGCCAGGATGCGGGCACGCGCGCAGGCACGGTTGCGGCCCGAGAGGGTGATGCCGCCGGCCACGTCCTGCTCCTCGACGGCAGACGGGAGTGCCTCGGTGTCCGCCGCGTTGGCGGCGTTGGTGGCGGAGACGGACGCGGCGTGGCTGGAGTGCTGGTTCATGGGGAGAGTTCCTTCGTGTGGGAGTGCGTGGGTGAGGGGTTGAGCGGAGACGACGGGAGAGACAGGAGGAGCGGAGGGAAAACGGAGGGAGTTGAGGGGAGCCGGGGACCGGCTGACCGGGGTGCTCGTTGTCAGCAGAGGGGCAAGGGGCTCGGACAGTAGTGCTCCAGCAGGAGCGCGGACGGGACACGGGCGGGGGAGCAGAGGCGGAGCAGTCCGTAGCCGATGCCGGCGAGGCCCGTCAGCATTCCGGGAGAGGACACCTGGTCGGGGGTGGCGCAGCGGTGCTGCTGCGCCTCGACGGTCGCGAGTACCCGGCCGGCGGTGCGGGGCAGAGCGGCGGACGCCGTGGCGTCCCCCCGGCCGGCCAGGACCGTCAGGGCCTCCAGTGCTCCGAAGGCGCCGTGGCCCGCGCTCAGGTCGGGGCCGTGGCCGAGGGCGGCCAGCCGGGCGGCGAGGTCGCCTCGGACCGGCAGGTGCGCGGTGGCCGCGGCGATCCCGGGCAGGCCGGTGGTCCACGAGGGGCCGTGCGCGGCTTCGGGTCCGGCGCCGGCCGAGCGCAGCAGCCCGGCCGCCACCTCCGGGTGCCCCTTTCCGTCCGCCCGGTGATCCGCGTGGCGCCACAGCGCCCAGCCGATGCCGGCGGCGCCCTCGGCGAACTCCGCGGTGCCACCGCCCCGCGCGGCGGCGGGGGCCAGGGCGTCGGCCACCGCGTCGGCCAGCTCCAGGGACCGGTGGAGGCCCGTCGCGTCGTGTGCGGCGACCGCTGCCGCCAGGGCGCCGGCCGCGCCGTCCGCGAACCCGGGGTCCGCGCAGCCCGTCACGGCGTGGCCGAGTGCGGTGAGCGCGTCGGGCAGCGAGTCCGCGAGGTCGGCGTCCAGGAGCGCCGACAGCCGAACCAGGCCGTAGAGGATGCCGCCGATCCCGTTGTACGCTCCCGGCCCCACCGCGGCGCACAGGTCGGGGTCGGCGGCCAGCATCTTCAGCAGGGCCGGCAGCGGCCGTACCGCCTCGTGGGCGAGTGCCGTGTAGCGGTCGGCGCCCGCGAGCAGTCCGGCCTGGGCCAGGAAGAGCGCGACTCCGGTGTATCCCTGGGCGAGTCCGGCGCCCATCGGCAGGACCGACCAGTGCCCGCCCGGCATGCGTTCCAGGCCGATCCAGTTGGTGCGGCCGCCGGACCGCACCGCGCGGGCGGCGATCTCGTCGGCGATCCCGCAGGCCGCGGCGAGCAGCCGGGACGGTTCCGGCACCACTGCCGGCATGGGCGCCGGGACCAGCTCGGAGCGCGGCCGGACCAACGCGGAGCCCGCCTCGCGTGCGGCCAGCGCGGCCGAGACGATCCATTCCTGGTCCCGGCAGTCGACCTCGTCCATCCGGGCGATCTTGGCGCGGACCGCGTTCAGGCTCGGCACCGGCAGTACGTCCGCGACCCAGGTCCCACCGGCCGTCCGCACCGCCGAGCCGGACGGCCGGTGGACGAAGAGGGGGATGTCCCCACGCCACAGGTCCTCGGTCTCGTGCTCCACCAGCCGGCCGCGTGCCGGGTCGTGAGCCGACTCGGTCCACAGCACCGCGAACGCGGCGTCCCGGGCGAGCGCGTCGCCGAGCAGCGCCGGGTGGGTGGATTCCTCCAGCAGGGTCGAGTACAGCCGGGTGGAGCGGACGATCAGGCGTGCGGGGCTGTCGGCGTGCCGGGCCAACAGGCCGCCGGGCTGTGTGAGTTCCCCGCCGTGTGCGCGGATCGCGGCGTACGTGGTGCGGAAGCCGTCCAACAGCGCGGCACGGTGATCGGCGCCCTGGAGGCGCTGCCCGCCGGGCAGTGGCTGGTTCTGCGCGGCCGGACTGACCACCGGGCCCCGAACAGCGCGCATGGTGTCCAGTCCGCTGTCCTCCCAGCGCAGTCCCTCGCTCGGGTACGTGCCTTCCTCGGTGCGGCCCAGCGCGGAGATGTCCAGCGCGCCGTGCTCACCGATCAGCAGGTAGGGCAGCAGGCACGTCCGGTACACGGAGGCCTGGAGGGCGTCGGCCGCCGGGTCGGCCTCGGCGGTGGTGGCCTGCGGCAGCCCGGTGTGCAGCAGGGTTTCGGCGTCCACCAGGACCGGCTGGCCGCCTGCGGCGATGAGGTTCTCGTAGTGCATGTCCGCGCCGTCCACCGCGTACAGCAGAGCCAGCAGCGCGCCCTGGCGCCGGTAGAAGGCGTCCGCCTCGGTCACCGAGGCGCACAACCGGTGCTCGATGAATTCCAGCCAGCCGTGCTCCAGCCGCCGCACCGTGCGCGGGGTGCGCAGTTCGAGTCCCTCGACCCGGCCGGTGAGCCAGTGGGCCAGGTCGTCCAGCAGTGCGTGCTGCCCCAGCGGACGCGGCTTGTAGACCACCCGTGATCCGTCCGCGAACTCCAGCACCGCCACCGAGCGCCCGCCGCAGTGGGCGTCGCCTCGGCCCAGTTCGACGCGGGTGAGCGGGCCGGGGTCGCGTCCGTCGAGCAGAGCGCTCAGCAGTTCCTCGCGGTCGGTGTGCAGCCGCAGGCCCAGTTCGGCGACCGCGTCGGCCGCGTCCAGCGCCGTCCGGGCCAGCATCCGGGCCAGCACCGGATAGGCGGTGAACAGCGTCCGCAGGCCGTCCGCACCGCTGTTGGCGGCGAGGAAGGAGGCGAAGCGGTCACGGGGCGTGGCCCCGGCGAGCCGTCCCGCGCGCCGGGCACCGTCCAGCTCGCGGACGAGTGTGCGGGCCGCCTGCCTGGTCATCCGGCTCAGCAGCGATTGCTCGAACGAGGCGTGCAGGACCGCCCGTTCCGCAGGGGGAAGCGGTGCCAGCCGCTCGTCGAGAACGTCCGAGGCCGGTGCCATCAGCGGTGCCACAACCTGAGCGAACACCTCGGGCCCGGTGGCGTCCCCGCTCGTCGCCGGCCGGCCGGCGACGTGGGCACGGCCCAGGGCCTCTTCGACGTAACCGGCCCAGCGCGGCGTACCGGCGCGGTCCGCCAGCTGCTCCGGAGCCTCCCCGGCGAGGGCCCACACGGCGAGTTCGTCGAGGCCCAGGTGGGCCAGCCGCGCCGCGAAGCCCGCCGAGTCCCCGACGGCCCACGGGGCGCGGCCGGAGGTGACGGTGGTGGATGACGCCGCAGGACGGCCTGGGGCGCCGACGCGCTCGGCGAGGGAGAGCGCTGGGGCCCACCAGGCGAGCGGCAGGTCCGCGCTTCGGGGCATCGTGGGTGCGGCTGATTCGGTCACAGGAGGAACGTCCCAGATACCGCATGGCCTCCACATGGGGGAGTGTCCCCCATGTTCTCCGATCGCCCCCGCCGCTAGTGGGGGGCGGGGGCCGGCGAACCCGTTCGCGCACGGCCCGTATTACCCGCGACAGCGGCGGAACCCGCAGGTCACCGCCCGTACCCCTGGTGCCCGTGCTTCGCACGGCCCGCCGGCACACCCGTCCGGGGGTACCGCCCCCACCTCCTACGGAATCGCCCGCACGGAAGGGGTCAGTACCGGGTCGGCGGCAGCAGACGCGGCTCCAGACGCTCCTCCCGCACCCCGTCGCCCTCGCACGTCACCACGTAGGCCCCCTTGCCCGCAGACTCCGTGACCGCCTCCACGAGCCGGGTGTCGTGATAGACGAGCCCCACTCCGTCGTCGGTGCAGTGCGCCGTCGGAAAGGTGCCGTCCGCGACCAGCCGGTGGATCAGCGGCCGGCGGCCCGGATCGGAGTCGTAATGGACACCGTTGCCGTACGGCAGGAAGCCGAGCGCGTCCGCCACCGGCCGCAGTTCCGGTCCGTACGAGTCGGTCGCGCCGCCCTCGAACCAGCAGATCGACCCGGCGCTCACCCCGCTCAGCACCACCCCCGCCCGCCAGGCCCGCCGCAGCGCCCGGTCCAGGCCGTGCACCCGCCACACCGCCAGGAGATTCGCCACCGACCCGCCCATGACCCACACGACGTCGTGGTCGAGGAGGGCGCCCTCCACGTCGTCCACGTTCGGCATGGGGAACAGGTGCAGCGGCGTCAGGTCGAAGCCCGCCACCCTGGCCGCCTCGTGCATGCGCGCGCTGACGTGCTCCGCGTCCCCCACCGCCGTGCCCAGGTACAGGATGCGCGGACGGCGGCCGTGCACCCCCGAGAGGTCGACCGCGTGATGGACCAGGGAGTCGAACAGCACCCGCGCGCGGGCACCGGCGCGATGCCCTCCGGAGGTGGCCAGGACAGTCGGCTGGGAGGCAGGCATGCGCGCGATCGTAGCCCCGCCGGGCCCCGCGCGGCGCCCCGGCCGCCCCGAACGCAGGTCATGGGGAGCGTCCGCCACAACGTGGGTGGTCCGCCCGCATCCGCCGCCGCCCGGCCCCCGCTCTACTGGGACCAGGCCGACGGAGTCCCGCAGCGGCACGGGACCGTTCCGCCCCGGCCCGTCGAGCGTCGTCCGATTCGACTCGTGACCAACAGGTGCCGTACGGCCGAGACAACAGGAGTGAAGGACATGCGGACCTCTCTGGGTATCGACCCCCTCGCACGGAGTGTCTATCTCGCCATGGTCGACCTGCCCGGGGCCGGAGTCGCCGAGCTGGCAAAGCAGTTGGAGGAGGCCGAGGACACGGTCAGGGAACGGCTGGAACGGCTGTCCGCCCTGCTGCTCCTGGTCCCGGGCGACACCGCCACCGGCTGGCGGCCGGTCGACCCGGGGGTGGGGCTGGCCGCGATGCTCGCCAGACAGCAGGACGAACTCGCCCGCCACCGGCTCCAGGTGGAGGACAGCCGGCTCGAAGTGACCCGGTTGCTGTCCGAGCACGCCCTCGGCGGCCGGGACAGCAAGCCCGGCGTCGAATGGCTGGCCGGTGCGGACGACGTGTGGCGGCGCGTCGCGGAACTCGCCGAGGGGTGCCGGCAGGAGTGGCTGACCGTCGGCCCCACCGAGCGGCTCGCCGCGCCCCTGGCCGAGTCCGCCCGGCCGGTCGACGAGATCCTGCGCCGGCGCGGTACCCCGGCCCGCACCATCGTCCTGGAGAGCGTCCGCAACGACCCCGAGGTGATGGGCCGGGTACGGGGCAACGACGAGCGGATCGGCTCGATCCGCACGCTGCCGTCGCTGCCCGCGTGGATGATCCTCTGCGACCGCACCCACGCCGTGGTCCCGGTCGTCAGCGCCCGGTCCGTCGTCGGCGCCATGGTGTGCGGCGTCGGGTCGGTCACCGAGGCGTTCGCCGCCCTGTTCACCCGCCTCTGGCAGGAGGCGCTGCCGCTCGCCGAGGCGCGCCCCCGGACCCGGGGCGGTCTCTCCCTCCAGGAACAGCACGTGCTGCGGCTCTGGGCCCAGGGACTCACCGACGCCGCCGCCGCCCGAAGGATGGACGTCTCGCTGCGCACGGTCCGCCGGCTCTCCGAGAAGCTGACCGACCGCTTCGGTGCGCAGAGCCGCTTCCAGCTCGGCGCCCTGGCCATCGCCCAGGGCGGCATCCAGGCCGAGGACATGGTCTGAGGCCTGCGCCGCGTGACCGTACGCCCCCACCGCTGCCGCAGCGGCGGGGGCGTACTCCGTCATCCCGCCGGGGCGAACTGTGCGTTGATCGCCGCCATCATCAGGTCCGCGATGTGCTGCGCCAGTCCGGCGGGGGTCGGGTGGTCGAACACCGCCCGTACCGGTACGTCGACCCGCAAGGCCTTGCGCAGCCGCGACGCGACCTGTGTGGCGAGCAGCGAATGCCCGCCCAGCTGGAAGAAGTTGTCGTGGACGCCGACGCGTTCGATGCCCAGGAGCTCCGTCCAGACCGCCGTGATGTGCCGCTCGACGGTATTGCGCGGCGCCGTGTACGACGTTCCGAGGTCCGGCCGGCTGCCGTCCGGGACCGGCAGCGCCGCCCGGTCCACCTTGCCGTTCGCGGTCAGCGGCAGCCGCTCCAGCACCATGAACGCCGCCGGGATCATGTAGTCGGGCAGCCGGCACCCCAGGTGCGCGTGCAGATCCGCGACGCTCGGCGCGCCCCCTCCCGCGGCCACCAGGTAGGCCACCAGCCGCTTGTCGCCCACCGTGTCCTCGCGGACGGTCACGGCGACCTCGCCGACACCCGGATGGGTGAGCAGACTGGCCTCGATCTCGCCCAGTTCGATGCGGTTGCCGCGGATCTTGACCTGGTGGTCGATCCTGCGCAGGAACTCCAGCTGCCCGTCCGCCCGCCACCGGACCAGGTCGCCGGTCCGGTACACCCGCCCGCCGACCTCCTCCGCCCCGAAGGTGACGAAGCGCTCCTGCGTGAGGTCCGGGCGCCCGAGGTATCCGCGCGCCACCTGCACCCCGCCGACGAGGAGTTCACCGGGAACACCGACCGGCTGCGGTGTGCCGTGCTGGTTCACCACGAAGCACCGGGTGTTGGCGACCGGCCTGCCGATCGGCGGGACCGCGTCCCCGGGGACGCACACGGTGGAGGTGGCGACGACCGTGGTCTCCGTGGGGCCGTAGTTGTTGACCACGCGGAACGGCAGCCGGGCGCGCGGCGGCATGCGCAGCCGGTCGCCGCCGGTCAGCACGTAGTCGAGGGTGCTGTCCGGTGCCCAGTCGAGCGCCGACAGCGACTCCAGCATGGGTGTGGACAGGAACGTGGCGTGGATGCCGCGCTCGCCCAGCCAGTCCCGCAGCAGCTGCGGGGCGAGCCGGACCTTCTCGGTGGCGACGCAGCAGGTCGCTCCCCTGGTGAGGCCGAGCCACAGCTCCCACGCCGCCGCGTCGAACGCGATCCCCGCGAGGAGCGCGATCCGCTGGCCGGGCTCGAGGCCGTACTCGGCCGCCGTCCAGTGGACCAGGTTGACCAGGCCGCGGTGCTCGACCTGGACGCCCTTGGGGCGGCCGGTGGAGCCGCTGGTGTAGATGAGATAAGCCAGGTTGTCCGGGGCCGCGGCCGGCTCCGGGTCGGTGACCGCTTCGCCGTCCAGCGGGCCCCCTTCCGCATCGCACTCGTCGAGCAGCAGCAGCGGTACGCCGGGCGGGAGCCGGTCCGCGTACGCGGCGTGGGTGAGCACGACCGGGGTCCCTGTGTCCCGCACCATGTACGCCAGCCGCTCGACCGGGTACTCCGGGTCCAGCGGCACGTACGCCGCCCCGGACTTCAGCACCGCCAGCTCCGCAGTCACCAGATCGGCCCCCCGGCCCAGGCACACCGCCACCGGCATGTCCGGCCGGGCTCCGTACCGGGCCCGCAGATGGTGGGCGATCCGGTTGGCGCGCGCGTTCAGCTCGCCGTAGGTCAGTTCGGCCCCCGGCCACTCGACGGCCACGGTGTACGGCTGCCGGGCCGCCCGCTCCTCGAAGAGGCCGTGCACGGTGGCCGTGTCGGGAGAGGCGGCGGCGGTGTCGTTCCACTCGATGACTGACGTCCGCCGCTCGGCCGGGGTGAGCACGCACAGCTGCGACAGCCGGGCCCCGGGGGCGCCGGCGACCGCATCGAGCAGCGTGCCCAGGTGACCGGCCAACCGCTCGACGGTGTCCCGTTCGAAGAGGTCGGTGCGGTACTCCAGCGTCCCGCGCAGGCGGCCGTCCGGAGCTTCGGACATCATCAGGCTCAGGTCGAACTTGGCGTCCGGCAGCGTCACGGCGAACGGCTCCACCTCAAGACCCGGCAGGCCCCAGGTGTGAGTGTCCGGCGTGTTCTGCAGCGCGAACAGGACCTGGAACAGCGGGTTTCGCGATGGGTCACGGTCCGGTGCCAGCTCCTCCACCAGGCGTTCGAAGGGGAGATCCTGGTGGTCGTACGCGCCGAGCGCGGCTTCCTTGACCCGGCCGACGAGCTCGGTGAACGCGGGATCGCCGGACAGGTCGGTGCGCATCACGAGGGTGTTGACGAAGAAGCCGATCAGCTCCTCGGTCTCGGCCCGGTTGCGGCCGGCGATCGGGCTGCCGACCGCGATGTCGTCCTGCATGGTGTATTTGGCCAGAAGCACCTGGAACGCGGCCAGGAGGACCATGTACAGGCTCGCGTCGTTCGCCGTCGCCGCCGACCGCAACCGAGTGGCGACGCCCACCGGTACCTCGAACGCCACGGTCGAGCCGCCTTCGGGCGGCCCCGCCGGACGGTGGTGGTCGCTCGGCAGCTCCAGGGGTTCCAGCCCGGTGAGCCGGTCCCGCCAGTAAGCGAGTTGCTCCTCCAGCAGGCCACCGGTCAGCCGCTCCCGTTGCCACACGGCGAAGTCTGCGTACTGGACGGGCAGTTCGGGCAGCCCGGCCGGCGCCACCCCTATTGCGGCCGCCCGGTACCTCTCGCGCAGCTCCCGCGCCATGACGCCCTCCGACCACCCGTCGGCCGCGATGTGGTGCACCGTCAGCAGGAGGAAGGCCTCGTCGTCGGCGAGCCGCACGAGACGGGCGCGCAGCAGCGGGCCCGCTGCGAGATCGAACGGCTCGCCCGCCTCGGCCTCCGCGAACCTCCTTGCCTCGGCGCCGCGTTCCGCCGGATCCAGGATGTGGCGCAGATCGTGGACGGTCGCCCTTACCGGCGTCGGGGGGTCGATGACCTGCCCCGGCTCACCGTCCCGGGGGACGAACCGGGTCCGCAGGATCTCGTGCCGCGCCACCATTGCGGTCAGCGCCGTGTCCAGCGCCGTCACATCCAGTACGCCGCGCACATGCAGCGCGAACGGTACGACGTACTCGGCGCGGCCCGGCTCCAGCTGGTCCAGGAACCACAGCCGCTGCTGGGCGTAGCTCAGCGGCAGCGGACCTCCGGTCCGGGGGGCGGGCATGATGCGCTCCGCCTCATCCGGGTCGAGCTCCGCCACGAGGGCCGCCAGCGCGGCGAGGGTCGGCGCCGCGAACACGGCCCGCACCGGCACCTCCACGCCGAGTGCCGCCCGCAGTCGCGAGGTGACCTGGGTGGCGAGCAGCGAATGGCCCCCCAGCTCGAAGAAGTTGTCGTCGACGCCGGTGATCTCCGTGTTCAGCACCTGTGACCAGGCAGTCGCCACGGCGCGTTCGGCCGGTGTGCGCGGCGCGGTCCTCTCCGCCGCGGGGCGGGGCCGGGGGGCGGGCAGCGCACGCCGGTCCACCTTGCCGTTCGCGGTGAGCGGCAGCCGGTCCAGCACCACGAAGGCGGACGGCACCATGTAGTCGGGCAGTTCGCGGCGCAGCCTGGCGCGCAGTCCCTCGGCGGCCGGTGCCGGCCCGGCCGGTACGACGTACGCCACCAGGCGCTTGTCGCCCGGGGCGTCCTCACGCAGGACGACGGTGGCGGCCGTGACCTCCGCGCCGGCCAGCAGCACCGATTCGATCTCGCCCGGTTCGATGCGGTGGCCGCGCAGTTTCACCTGGTCGTCGAGGCGTCCCAGGAACTCCAGCTGCCCGTCGGGCAGCCACCGCACCCGGTCCCCGGTGCGGTACACCCGCCGGGGCGTGCCGTCGATGTCGAGGGTGGCGAACCGCTCCGCCGTCTGCTGCGGCAACCCCTGGTACCCGCGCGCCAGCCCGGCTCCGCCGACCAGGAGTTCTCCCGGGACCCCGATCGGCACCGGCCGGTCGTGCCGGTCGACGACATGGACGACCGTGTTGCGTACCGGCCGGCCGATCGGCGGCACCGCAACCCCTGGTACCACCTCGGCGGAGGTCGTGACCACCGTCGACTCGGTCGGCCCGTAGTTGTTGACGACGCGGAACGGCAGCCGCAGCCCTGGCGGCAGGCGCAGCGCGTCACCCCCGGTGAGGACGTACGCCAGTGAGGTCGCCGCCGGCCAGTCGAGCGCGGCCAGCGCCTCCAGCATGGGTGTGGAGAGGAACGTGCCGTGCACCCGTCGTCCGGCCAGCCAGCGCTTCAGCAGCTCAGGGGTGCGCCGCACCGCGTCGTCGGGCACGCACACGGTGGCGCCGGCCGCCAGCGCGGGCCACAGCTCCCACGCCGCCGCGTCGAAGCCGAGCCCCGCGAGGTGCGCGACCCGGCGGCCCGGCGCCGTGCCGAAGCTCTCCACCGTCCAGTGGACCAGGTTGACCAGGCTCCGGTGCTCGATCTGCACGCCCTTGGGGCGGCCGGTGGAGCCGCTGGTGTAGATCAGGTACGCCAGGTCGTCCGGGGCGGCGGCGGGTTCCGGGTCGTGGGGTGCCAGGTGCTGGACGAGCGGCCAGTCCCGGTCGGTGAGGAAGCGGTGGGGCGTGCGGGGCAGCCGGTCCGTGTGCGCGGCGCCGGTCACCACATGCGCCGCTCCGGAGTCCTCGATCATGAACGCGAGGCGGTCGGCCGGCAGTTCCGGGTCCAGGGGCACATACGCGGCCCCCGACTTCAGCGCCGCGAGCAGCGCGGTGATCTGGTCGGGCCCGCGCTCCAGGCAGACGGCGACCGCCCGGCCGGGCCCGGCCCCGAGCGACCGCAGGTGCCGGGCCAGCCGGTTGGCACGCTCGTTCAGCTCCCGGTACGTCAGCTCCCCGGCCCCCGACAGCACAGCTGCCGTACCGGGCAGCAGCGCGGCGCGCTCCTCGACGAGGCGGTGCGCCGTCGTGGCGGCGCCGGGGGAGAGGGCCGAGGCCCCGGACCACTCGCCCAGCACCCGCCGTCGCTCGGCGCCTGCCAGTACCTCCAGCTCCGACAGCCGCTGCTCCTGGCCCGTGACCGCCGCTTCGAGCAGCGTGGTGAAGTGACCGGCCAGCCGCTTCGCCGTCGCGCGCTCGAACAGGTCCGCGGCGAACACGAGATTTCCGTCGAGCGAACCGTCGGGCCGCTCGGTCAGGAACAGTGTCAGATCAAACTTGGCCTCCTCCGCCCGCACCGCGAACGGCTCGACCTGAAGGCCCGGCAGTCCCCAGGAGTTCCCGTCCGGCGTGTTCTGAAGCACGAACATGCTCTGGAACAACGGGGTGCGCGACAGGTCCCGCTCCGGTGCCAGTTCTTCCACCAGCCGCTCGAACGGCAGCTCCTGGTGGTCGAACGCGCCGAGTGCGGTGTCCCTGACCCGGTCGAGCAGTTCACCGAAGGCGGGGTCGCCGGACAGGTCGGTGCGCAGCACGAGGGTGTTGACGAAGAAGCCGATCAGCTCCTCCGTCTCGGTCCGGCCGCGACCGGCGACCGGGCTGCCGACCGCGATGTCCTCCTGCCCGCTGTACTTGGCCATGAGCAGCTGGAACACCGCCAGCAGGGACATGAAGAGGCTGGCGCCGTGCCCCGCCGCAGTACGCCGGGCCGCTTCGACCACGTCGGCGGGCACGGTGAAGGCGACCGCGTCACCTCGGCCCGACCGCTCGGCGGGGCGGCGGTGGTCGGCCGGCAGCTCCAGCGGCTGCAGACCGGCGAGCCGCTCGCGCCAGTACGCCGCCTGCCCGTCCAGCGCCGGGCCGTCCAGGGCCGCCCGCTGCCAGGCCGCGAAGTCCGCGTACTGGAGCTCCAGCGGCAGGAGTCCGGCTTCACGGCCTGCGGCCGCCGCCCCGTACAGCTCCCGCAGCTCCCGGGCCAGGACGCCCTCCGACCAGCCGTCGGAGACGATGTGGTGCAGCGCGATCAGCAGCAGCCACTCCTCGTCGGCGACCCGTACCGCCAGCGCTCGCAGCAGCGGCCCCGCCGCCAGGTCGAACGGCGTTCCCGCCGCCTCGCGCAGGATGCCGAGCGCCGCGTCTTCGCCGGAGCCCCGAGCGTCGTGCACCTCCACGGCCACGTCTCGCGGCGCCTCGACGAGCTGGACCGGGCGGCCCGTGCCGTCCGCGACGAACCGGGTCCGCAGGACCTCGTGCCGGGCCACCAGTGCGGTCAGCGCGGCCCCGAACACCTCCGGTGCGAAGGGGCCCGTGACCCGCAGCCCGGCCGGGACGACGTATTCGGCCCGTCCCGGCTCCAACTGGTCCAGGAACCAGAGCCGTTGCTGGGCGAACGACAGCGGCAGCGGCCCGGCCGACCGGTCCGCGCGCGGTATCGCCGTCACCGTGCCCGGGGTGAGCGCGTCGACGGCCCTCGCCAGCAGTGCGGGGGTCGGCGCCTCGAACAGGGTGCGGTGCGGCACGTCCACGCCCAGGTCCCGGCGCAGCCGGGAAGCGACCCGGGCGGCCAGCAGGGAGTGCCCGCCCAGCTCGAAGAAGTCGTCGTCGGCGCCCACCGGGTCCACGCCCAGCACCTCGGCCCAGATGCCGGTGACCGCCAGCTGTGTCGGTGTGCCGGGCGCCTTGTACGCGACGGAGAGCTCCGGGCGGTCGCCCTGCGGCGCCGGCAGAGCCTTGCGGTTCACCTTGCCGTTCGGCGTCAGCGGGAGCCGCTCCAGCGTCACGTACCGGCCGGGCACCATGTGCTCCGGCAGCACCCGCGCCAGGGCCCGGCGCAGACCGGAGGCCGCAGGACCGGCGCCGTCCGCCGCCACCAGATACGCCACCAGGCGCTTGTCGCCCGGGACGTCCTCGCGGACCACGACCGTCGCCGCCGCCACGTCCGGCCGGGCGAGCAGGGCGTTCTCGATCTCGCCGAGCTCCACCCGGTGGCCGCGCAGCTTGACCTGGTCGTCGATCCGGCCGAGGTAGACGAGGCGACCGTCCGGCAGCCACTTCACCAGGTCCCCGGTGCGGTACACCCGGGCGTCCGGGTCCGCCGAGAACGGGTGGGGCACGAACCGCTCCGCCGTCAGATCGGGCCGCCCCAGATAGCCGAGGGCCACGTTCACCCCGCCGATCAGCAACTCGCCCGGCACGCCCACCGGCTGGACCTCGCCGTGCGCGCCGACCACGAAGACCTCGGTGTTGTCGATCGCGCGGCCCATCGGCACGTGGTCCGCCGCGGGGTCCACCGACACCGTCCGGCTGACCACGTTGCCCACGGTCGCCTCGGTCGGCCCGTACTCGTTGACGACGGCCGTGTCGTCCACGCCGCTCACCAGCATCCGGTGCGTCAACGCCGGAGTCAGGTCCTCGCCGCCCGCCACCACCGTCGCGATGCCGTGCCGCAGCCCGTCCCGCTCAAGCCGGGCTGCCAGCAGCTCCAGGTGGGAGGGCGTCGCCTTGAGGAAACTGATCCGCGCGCCGCCCGCCAAGAGATCCACGGCCGCGTCGAACACCGTCTGCCCGGGACCCGGGCTCGGAACCGTCAGCCGCAGCCCCTGCACCAGCGGGAGGAAGAGCGCGGTGACCGTCAGGTCGAAGGCCGCCGACGAGCACAGCAGCGAGCCGGTCCCGGCCCCGGGCGCGGCCGGGTAGTTGCGGTCGCACCAGTGCAGGTAGTTGACGACGCCCCGGTGCGCCACCCGGACGCCCTTGGGGCGGCCCGTCGAGCCCGAGGTGTAGATGACGTAGGCCAGGTCGTCGGCGCGCGCCTCGACCGGCGGGGCCGATCCGTCGCCCTGCGGCCAGCCGCTGTCGGTGAGCAGCAGTTCGGGGCCCGCCGCGAACAGGGAGGCGTGCGCGGACTGGGTGACCACCACCGGCGCCGCACTGTCACCGACCATGTAACGCAGCCGCTCGGCCGGATAGGACGGGTCCAACGGCACATACGCCGCGCCGGACTTGAGGACCCCGAGCAGGGCGCACACCAGATCGGCGCCGTGGTCCAGGCACACCGCGACCAGTGCGCCGGGCCCGACGCCCCGCTCGCCGAGGTGGCGGGCGAGCCGGTTCGCCCGTTCGTCCAGCGCACGGTAGGTCAGCAGATGCCCGTCATGCTCCAGGGCGACCGCGTCCGGGTGCCGCGTGGCGCTCTCCTGGATCAGCCGGTGGACGGTGGACGTGTCCGGGAACGCGGAGCGCGGGCCGTTCCACTCGGTGAGGATCCGCGTCCGCTCGGCCGCCGTGAGCATCTCCAGCGCGGACTGCCGCGCGCCCGGTGCCTCGGCGGCGGACCGGGCGAGGACACCGAAGTGGTCCGTCAGACGTTCCGCCGTGGCCCGGTCGAACAGGTCCGTGCGGTAGCCCAGGACACCATGCACCGCGTCGCCGTCGGCGGCGAGCTCCAGAGTCACCTGCGCCGCGGGCGCGAACACGGCCGGAGCCCCGCCCGCCGGGTGCCACGCGAAACCCGGGGCGCCGTCCAGCGCACCGCCGGCCGCCGCCGCGAGCTGCGCGAACGGCAGCCCGCGCCGCGCACGCAGGGCCGCCGCGACATGTGCCAGCGCGTCCTCGAACAGCGGGTCGCCGTCCGGACCCCGTACGGCCCGTGTCCGTCCGTCGTCACCCCGCACGACCACCGGGACATCGGCCCGGCCGCTGTGCCGTGCGATCAGGGCCTGGAACACCGTCAGCAGGGCAGCCGGGAGATCCGTCCCCCGCTCGTGCGCCGTGGCGGACAGCGCCCGTGCCGTCATGGCCGGTACGTCGAAGAGGACCCGGTCCAAGGGGCCGGGCCCGTCGTCCGACGGCCGCCGGTCCGCCGGCAGCTCAAGCGGCTCCAGGCCCTCCAGCGCGTGTCGCCACTCCTCCACCTGGTGATCAGCCACCGTTCACTCCCCATCATCGTCAGCACGTTGTCAGCGGTACAAGCGGTACAAGCGGCGGTCGCAGCAGAAGCGGCACAAGCGGTGTGAGCGGTGTGAGCGGTTCGGTGCCGAGGACGTCCGCGCTCAGCACGTTAGGACGCGTGCGCGGGCGCCCCCAGTGGGCACAAGTGACGCCCCGGCGGCTGGCCACAAGTGCCCAGTGCCGCCAGGGATCACCGCTGACCACGATGGACGACGTCACCCGCCGACAGCCCGGACGTCCGGAGCCGACTCCCCGAAGTGCCGCCTAACACCCGTAACAAGCAAGGGACTTCGGGAACCCGACCAGGACCGGGCACGCCCCGGATGACCGGCCCGATCGCAGCGATCGCGGCCCCTACGGCGTCGAGAGGAAAGCCGGTCTTGTACCAGCGTCATCAGCCCCCGGAGAGCCCGCCCCGCGCGGTCCTTAGCACCATCCCCTCGGACGCGCACACCTGGAACCTGCTGTTCCTCCACCTCCTGCTGGAGGAACAGGGATGGGAGGTCACCAACCTCGGAGCCTGCGTCCCGGTCGACACCCTGGTCACCGAGTCCGCCGCACAGCCCCCCGGCCTCGTCGTCGTGAGCACCGTCAACGGCCACGGCGCCGAGGAGGCCCCGGCCTTGGCCCGCGCACTGCGTGCCGTGCCCGCCCTGGCCCGGGTACCGCTCGTCATCGGCGGCAAGCTCGACACCGAGGGTTCCGTCGCCCCCGACGCCCATCCCGCGCTCACCGAGGCCGGCTTCGACGCCGTCCTGACCGGGCCGAACGCCGTACCCCGCCTGCTCGCCCTGCTCGACTCCCTCTCGCAGCGCGGGCACGGAAGGGCCTACGCCGATGCCGTCCGCTGACTCCGCCACCGGCAGCGCGACACCGCGCCCCGGCCCCGTCCAGGGCGGGGTCTTCCACCGCTTCATGGCCGACGCCGCCCGCTCCGGCACACTCGTCGTCCAGCCCCGCATGGGGTTCGCCGACCCCGCCAGGATGCGCGCCGGACTCCTCGCCACCCGTGGCGCCGCCGCCACCACCGTCGGCACCCTCACCCTCGACAGCTTCACCCGCGTAGGCGACTACGCCGCCGCCGCCCGCGCCGCCGCCCGGGGACACCCGCTCAACGGATACCCGCTCGTGAGCATGCCCCTCACCACCACCACCGGGCTGCTCGACGGCGTCCGGGGCGAGGACTTCCCCGTCCAGGTACGGCACGGCTCCGCGCAGCCCGGCCGCATCGTCGAGGCACTGATCGACGCCGGACTCGACGCCACCGAGGGCGGCCCCGTCTCCTACTGCCTGCCCTACGGGCGCACCCCGCTGGCCACCTCCGTGCGGGCATGGCGCGAGGCCTGCCGCACGCTCGCCGCACTCCGGACCTCCGGCATCGAACCGCACCTGGAGAGCTTCGGCGGCTGCATGCTGGGCCAGCTCTGCCCGCCCTCGCTGCTCATCGCCCTCTCCGTGCTGGAAGGCATGTTCTTCCGGCAGCACGGCCTGCGCAGCGTCTCCCTGAGCTACGCCCAGCAGACCAGCGCCGAGCAGGACGAGGAAGCCGTCCACGCGCTGCGCGCCCTGGCCGCCGACCACCTCCCGGACACCTCGTGGCACGTGGTCGTCTACGCCTACATGGGCGTCTACCCGGAGACCAGGTCCGGCGCGCTCGCCCTCGTCGCGGACGCCGCCCGCCTGGCGGCAAGGACCGGAGCCGCACGCCTCATCGTCAAGACGGCCGCCGAGGCCGCCCGCATTCCGTCGGTCGCCGAGAACGTCACGGCACTGGAGACGGCCACCGACGCCGCGCGGTCCGTGCGGCGCTCCGGGCCACCGCCGTCCACCGGCATCGAGGAGGAGGCCCGCGCCCTGGTGGAGGCCGTCCTCGGCCTGCACGACGACATCGGCCAGGCCCTGATCCGGGCCTTCGCCCGTGGCTACCTCGACGTCCCCTTCTGCCTGCACCCCGACAACGCGGGCCGCACCCGCAGCGTCATCTCCGAACAGGGCCGGCTGGAGTGGTCCCGCACCGGCTCCCTGCCGCTCGGCCCCACCACAGCCGTGCACAGCTCCCGCCGCCTGACCTCGTCGGGACTGATGTACGCGCTCCAGCACGTCAAGACCCGCTACGACGCGCCCGCCGGCCCGCTCGCCCGAGCGAACTGACCGCGCGTCACCCTTCCCCCTCCGGTGCCCCTCCCGGGCCGGTGAACCGTACGTCGACCGGACAAGGACCGACATGACACTCCAGATCGATCACTCCCTCACGTTCCCCGCCGCCCCCGCCCTGCCCTCGCCGCTGGAACACCTGCGTGACCCGCGCACCAGGGCGGCCCTGCGCGTCCAGCAGGCCCTGGTCGCGGGCGCCCGCGCCTACCTGCGCGCCGGCGACGCGGTGGAAATGGCCCACCCGATCATCGGACCCGTCACCGACCCCGGCTCACGTGGCGCCAAGCAGGTCGACGTCGACTTCTACGGTCACCGCTACAAGCTGATGACCAGTGCCATCCTCTACAAGCAGGCGTCCCTGCTGGCGTACGACCGCATCTTCCTCATCGCGCCCAACGTCCGCCTGGAACCCGTGGAGACCAGCACGACCAACCGTCACCTCGCCGAGTTCCGGCAGATCGACGTCGAGTACGCGGGCGCCACCCGCGACGACGCCATGGACACCGCCGAGGGTCTCGTCCGCCACGCGGTCACCACCGTCGCCGACGAGTGCGGCGCCGAACTCGCCGTACTGGGACGCGATCCCGACACCCTGCGCCGGTTCGTCGCCCGCCCGTTCGCCCGCGTGCCGCACGGCGAGGTCGTCGAACGGCTGCGCCGCGACGGCTACCCGCAGGCCGAGGGAACGGAGATCGAGTGGGAGGCGGAGGAGCGCATCTCCCGCCAGGCCGATGCCCCGTTCTTCGTCGTCGGATACCCCAAGGGCTCGCGCGGCTTCTACGACAAGGAGAGCCCGGCCGAGCCCGGCACCCTCCTCAACTTCGACCTGATCGCCCCCGAGTCCTGCGGTGAACTGTGCAGCGGCAGCGAGCGCGAGAGCGAGTACGCCGCCCTCGTCACCCGGATGCGCGAGACCGGCGAGAACCCCGCCAAGTACGCCTGGTACCTCGATGTCGCCCGGCACGGCATCCCCCGGAGCGCGGGCTTCGGCATCGGCCTGGAACGGCTCACCCGCTGGGTCGCCGGCCTCGACTCCGTCTGGCAGGCCACCGCCTTCCCGAAGCTCGCGGGGGTGGTGTCCCCGTGACGTACCTGACCGCACCCGGCCTGCCCGAAGACACCATCCGCGCCCGTGCCCGCGACGGGGCCGCCGCCGTGTTCCCGCCCCTCGACAGCTACGGCACCGCCGTCTTCGGCGGGACGCGCGAGCAGGGCGACGAGATCGACGCCCTGCGCCTCGCGCCGCCCGTCTTCATGCCCGGCCGCCTCGCCAAGCTCATCGACCTCGGGCGCGAGCCCCTCTACTCCGACGTGAACCTCGCCACCGGCCTCGGCGGCTTCGACGCCCCGCTGCCGGTGTACGTCTCCGCCCTCGGCTCCACCCGTGTCGCCGGCACCAGCCTCGCCCTCAGCCGCCAGGCCGGGCGCCTCGGCATCCCCATGGTCATCGGCGAGAACGTCGCCCCGATGAACGGCTTCCGCAGCAGCGGCGACGACCACCGCAAGGGCCTGCTGGAACGCATCCTGGCCTACTGCGAGGAACTGCCCGACGGAGTCGGCGGCCTCTGTGTCCAGCAGAGCACCGAGGACGCCGACTCCGAGGTCTGGAACCACGTCTACAGCGACTCCGCCGTCTCCGGACTCCTCGCCTCGGGCCGCCTCGGCTTCGAGATGAAGGTCGGTCAGGGCGCCAAGCCAGGGCTCGGCGGCCTCACCATGGTCAGCGAGGCGGTCGCCGCCGACCTCGAAGGACAGTACGCAATCGAACGCCTCACCGACGGCGGACCGGTCCTGCGCTGCTCAAGCCCCGGCACCTTCACCGACGAGATCTTCCGCCGGCAGATCCAGCTCATGCGCAACAACTACCCGCGCGCCCGCTGCTGGGTGAAGCTCTTCCCCGGCCGGGACGTCGGCCGCGCCGCGCGCATCGCCTGGGACGCGGGTGCCCACGCCGTCACCGTCGACGGGGCCGAGGGCGGCACCGGGTGGGCCCCCACCGGCTTCCTGGGGCATGTGGGACTGCCGCTGGCCGAATGCCTGCGCCGCGTCGAACCCGCCGGCCGCACCCTGCTCGCCAGCGGCCGCGTCTGGGACGGAATCCGCGCCGTGAAACTGCTCGCCCTCGGCGCCCGCGCGGTCGGTCTCGGCCGCGCCGCGCTGGTGGCCGCCGACGAGGACCCCGTACACGGGCTCGAACGCCTCCTGGAAGCCATGGCCCTGGAGATGCGCATGGCCGTCAGCTCCCTCGGCAGGTACGCGGCGGACGAAACCGGCCCCGAGGACCTGTGGAGGCCCGAGTCATGATCTACGAGCACACCTACGAGATGGTCACCGACGACATCTTCGTCCGCCTGCCACGGATGGCACCGGGTTGCGAGGTCTTCCTCAAGATCGAGGGGCTCAACCCGGCCGGCTCCGTCAAGCTCAAGACGGCACTGAGCCTGGTCGAGGACGCCGAGCACCGCGGCGTACTCACCCCCGGCGCCCGCGTCATCGAATCGTCCTCCGGAAACCTCGGCATCGCCCTCAGCTCCATCTGCGCCACCAAGGGATACGCCTTCACCTGCGTGGTCGACCCCAACACCAACGCGACCAGCATGGACCACATGCGCGCCCTCGGCGCCGAGGTCGTCGTCGTGGACACTGTGGACGCCAACGGCGGCTTCCTCCAGTCCCGCATCGCCCACATCCGGCGCCGTGTCGAGGCCGACCCCGCCATGGTGTGGCTCAACCAGTACGCCAACCCCGCCAACCCGCACGCGCACTACGCGCAGACCGCGAGCACCTTGCTCAAGGAGCTCCAGCACATCGACTACCTGTTCGTCGGCGCGGGCTCCACCGGCACGTTCGTCGGCTGCTCCCGGTATCTGCGCGAGTTCTCCCCGGAGACCCGGATCGTTGCCGTGGACGCCGTCGGCTCGGTCATCTTCGGCGCACCGCCCGGACCGCGCCTCATCCCCGGAATCGGCGCCAGTCGCATCCCCGAGCTCTTCGAGCCGGGTCTCGCCGACGACGTCGTGTTCGTCGCCGAGGAGGACGCGGTCCACGAGTGCCGACTGCTGGCCCGCACCCACGGCCTCCTGGTCGGCGGCTCCACCGGCTCCGTCCTGGCCGCGATCCGCCGGTACGCCGACGGGTTTCCCGCCGGCTCCCGTATCGCCGCGATCTCACCCGACCTGGGCGAGCGCTATCTCGGCACGGTCTACAACGACGCCTGGGTGAAGGAACACCTCGGCGCCCTCGCGTGAGCACAACCGCAACCGCAGCCACAACCGCATCCGTAGTGACAGCCGCAGCAACAACCGCAGCCACCGCCCCGCGGGGCCCCGCGCCCGCCCGCGAAAGGGAACGCCCATGCCCGCATTTCATGTGATTGACGGTGCCGTCGCCCGAGACGTCATCACTTCCGCACCGTCCGAGATCCTGGAGATCGTGCGGGACACCTACCTCCAGCACAGCCGCGGCGACACCGTGAACCCCGACAGCTACTTCCTGCGCTTCCCCGAGAACCCCGGCGCCCGCATCATCGCCCTCCCCGCCCACCTGGGCGGCGAGGCACCGGTCTCCGGTCTGAAGTGGATCGCCAGCTACCCGGAGAACGTGCGGCACAACCTGCCCCGCGCCTCGGCGGTCCTGCTCCTCAACGACGCCGAGACCGGCTACCCGTTCGCCTGCCTGGAGGCGTCCCGCATCAGCGCCGCCCGTACCGCGGCCTCCGCCGCACTCGCCGTGGAGACCCTGGCCCCCGACGACGCGCCCCGCACCGTGCTCTTCGTCGGCGCCGGCGTCATCGGCCGTACGGTCTCCGACTTCCTGGCGGCCCGCGGACTCAACGTCCGCGAATGCCTCGTCCACGACCACGTGGAGTCGTACGCCGAGAAGTTCGCCGCCTACGCGGCCGAAGCCCACGGGTGGCGGGCCAGAGCGGTCTCCGAGATCGACGCGGCCCTGGCCACCGCCGACCTGGTGGTCCTCGCGACCACAGCCCCGGCGCCGTGGCTGTCGGACGGCCAGCCCCTGCTGCCGGACCAGCTCATCCTCAACCTGTCCCTGCGCGACATCCACCCCACGGTCATGATCAAGTGCCACAACGTTCTCGACGACATCGACCACTGCCTCACCGCTCAGACCTCGCCCCACCTCACCGAGACGGAGTACGGCACCCGCGACTTCATCGACGGCACCCTCGCCGACGTCCTGCGAGGCAAGGTCATCCTCGACCGCGACCGCCCCATCGTCTTCTCCCCGTTCGGTCTCGGCGTCCTGGACCTGGCGGTCGGCTGCCACATCTACCGGACGGCCCTGGAGAGCGGCCGCGCCACCGAGGTGCCCAACTTCATCCCGGAGCTGACACGGTGGTGAGCTGACCGGTCCGCCACGGTCAACGACTCGCCCCGGCCCCGGCCTCCTCCCGCATGACGCGGAGGGAGCCCGGGGCCGGGGCGTTCGGCGTGGGCGGACGCCGATACCGCCCCTCCCCACGTCTCCGCGCCCCGTTATGTTCTTCGCGGTCCTGCAGTGGGACCGTCGGCAATGTCTGCCTTGTCGACGACGGCGCGTAGGCGCTGGTCATCGATGTGGCGGTTTCGCCCGTGTTCGGCCCACTGCTTCCCGGGGCGGGGCGGGGCATCAGGTGGGGGCGAACTCGCCCATGAAGTCGCTGACTTCGTGCTCGTCGTCCTCGGGTATGACCTCGCCATCGGCGATCGCGTGGAGGTGCTCGACCCGCGCCTTCTCGGCCGCGTGGTCGGGGTCGCGGGAGGCCTTCCAGGTCTTCGGACGTCGAAAAAAACTTGCCGAACGTGCGCCGCCGGAGTGGACTCCCGACGGCACGTCACCACAGCACAGGGGTCGCTGATGCGGCGCCTAGCCGAGATTCAGAACCTCATCGGCCGCGTGCGTGCCGAACTCGGCGACGCGCACCTCCGCGATGTGCTCGTACCGGCTGATCCGGTCGGTCCACTCCGCGTCAACACCGAACGCCACCTGCGCGAAGCCCACCCGGCGGACGGCCTCGGCCAAGCCCGGATCGCCGGCGGCCAGCAGGCGCACGGGTGCGTCAAGTGCCACGTTGTGCGGTGGCACGAAGAACTCGTCCGGCAGAACGGTGCGCGCATGAACGAGCGCGCCGACAGCGACAACCGAGCCGGACCCCAACCGTGCGCCCTGCAGGACCGTTGCCGCGGTCGCCACATAGGCGCACCTGCCGACCTCGCAGCCCAACAGCGTGGCATGCGGCCCCACGAAGACGTGGTCGTCGACAAGCACCGGCTGAGCGCCGGCGACCGCAGACCCGCGCAACACCGCGTTCTCGCAGATCACCGCAGCCTCCCCGACCTCGATCCGGGACCCCTCGGCATCGAGCACCGCACCGTACATGACCCGCGCCCTCGACCCCACGCGGACATCACCAACCAGCGTGGCCGTCGGGGCGATGTAGGCGGTGGGATGGACCTGCGGTTCATGCCCGCGGTGCCGGATACGGATTCCCTGCGTTTCAGCGATCATTGGCGGATTCTCGCCTGATCGACCGCAAGCATACTGGCGGGTTTCAGACGTCGCGTTCATTGCAGCCCGCCATCTTGAAGTCGCAGGTCATTGGGGTGGCGGGCGCGGTGTGCTGCTGGTCCCGCACCGGGAGGCGGGCGCGGGCGAGGAGGTCCTGCCGCCGGACTACCAGCGGCTCATGAAGATCGTGCGGAACGTCGGTGGCCAATGGCCGGCGGCAACGCCGTCGGCGACACCACCGTGCGCCGCTGGCGCGACGAGCTGATATCCCTGCTCGCCGCCCGCGCACCCCCTGGACCGCGCATGCAAGAAGATCGCGCAACGGGGTGGCGAGGTCGTCCTCATCGACGGCACCCTGGTCCCCACGGCCCGCCGCACCGGAGCCGCGAACCGGCCCAACTACTCCGGCAATCACCGCAGTCACGGCCTGCACTTCCTCGCCCTCACCGACGAGAACGCGGCCGGCCTCGGCGTCCTGGCCGACCTCGGCTTCCTCGGCCTCACCGACGACCCGGTGATCGTCACCGGCTACAAGGCCACCCGCGCCCGCAAGCTCACCCCCGGCGAGAAGCAGGCCAACCGGGTCCTGGCCGCCGCACACGCTCCCGTCGGACACGGCTTCGCGCACCTGAAGACCTGGCGCATCCTCACGAAACTCCGCACCGACCCCACTCGCGCGCCCCCCGACCTTCTGCGCGCTCTCCCGGTCCTCTCGAACCTCGAGCTCTCACGCTGACAGATGATCAGTCATATTCGGCGCGGTACGGCTCCGTCCTGCCGGCGGTAGAGGTCGCGCAGCAGGGAAATCTCGGCGCCGTGATGGATCAGCTCCCTGTTGACGTGCAGGACCCTGTTCTCCATGGGAAACCGCTCGGGGCCCACCGTGGGCGGATTGTCCAGGTCAGCGTCCGAGAGCTCGCGGACCCCCGCGTTCCATCTCCCATACATCTCATCGAGCTGTTTCAGCGCCTCGTCAGCGGTCCCCGCGTAGGCGAATGCCTGGGACTCGAGGTTCTGGCCGCCGAAGTGCCATCCGACCCGATAGCCCAGACAGGAGACGATGATGTGCGCCAGCCGCCAGGCAATCGTGGTCACCGGCGCAGGCACCGGGGCAGGGGACGCGAAGTCCATCGTCCATTCCCCCGCACCTTCCGACATCGGTGCGGCCGACGTACCACGTGGGCGGATGCTCCAGCAGCCGCGCACCGGCTCCCAGAAGTACTCCTCGTCGGTAAGACCCTCCAGCCGTGGCCGCAGGTTCTTGCTCCAGTACCAGTCCAACTGGTCCGCGAGTCGCTCGCTTCTTGTCATTTCCGCACGTTACATACAACGGAGAACTGGCTGCGCCCCTCGCACTCATTCGGTTTGCGGATCAGGTCGGCCGGGTCCTCGCGGGGTTCATCACCGCTGGCCGGCGAGCCGTTCGAGACTCCTGACGGGCTCAAGAGTGATCACTCGGTGCCAACAAGCGTGTACCACCGTCCAGAAACCATCAGCTCGCCGAGCCTCTCTGGTTCCAACCAGCGTGTCCTGGCCTCACTCACAGGCAGTCGCAGCCCGTGGCGTAGAGCAGCAGGAAGAGGGCCGTCATGGCGATCAGGGTGAAGCCGCCAGTAGTCAGGACGGCGAAACCCCGACGGCGCCTTTTCGCGGGAGTGCGGAAGGTCCGCCAAGCGCCGTGGGCAAGGAAGAGGCTGAGCAGCCCTACCCCCGCGATGGTCAGGCGTGGGCTGAAGAACCAGCTGAGGTAGGCGATCAGAGCCAGGCAGCCGAGCAGGGCGCAGGCAAGCAGGCTGAGGATCACTTCGGCGACGGCATCTCCCACCGTCTCGCTCAGGAAGTCGCCGACGCCCTTCGCTGCCCTGCGGACCCCCATAACGCTCCTTCATCCTCGCGCCCGATGGCCCCGAACGGGGCCTGGTATGGAGGACCCCCGCCGAGCCGGATTGGTTGTCGTGGTCCTCGGCAGTGCCCAACTACGGCGCCCCGTCACAGCTTGACGAAGGACTTACGCGGATGGTGTGGCCCCACAACTCGGCGTGACCACCACGCTTCACGACTGCGGTCAGAAGTTCCCGTTGCGTCTCCAGGACGTCCTGGGCGGCCACCTGCCGGCGAACCAGGTTGGAGACGGTGCAGCCGCCGTCGCGCTTGACGACCCGTACCTCGTACAGCGTGGGCACGGGGAGTGCGGACGGTCCGAAGACCACGTAGGCGATGAAGCCGAGGGTGCGAATGGCGGCGGCCAGGCGGCGCTGCTCGGCGTTCTCCGCGACAAGCTTCTCGGCAACGATCTGGGCGCGGGCCCGGCAGTGGGTGAGCTGGGTGGAGGCGTTCCACTCGGCCTCGACGCCGTGGAATTAGCCGATGGCGAATCGGCCGGCCAGGGCGTTGGTCTGGCGGCTGAGGGCGGAGTTCGGTTTCGAGGTCGCGGTCGGCGTGGAAGCCGAGGTTGTCGATCACAGGAGCCTCCTCGGGTGGTGTGAGCCTCGGGACCTCCCCCGCGATTTCCTTACGAACCTTACGATTCAAACCGAGAGGATTGCGAGGTCGATGCGAAACTTACAAAACATGAACTTCGTAAGGTGTGAACCTGTCATTCCGTACAGACCTCCAGCGGCTTACGCTCCTTGCATGAAGAAGCCTCAGAGCATCCCCGTCGAGCAAGCACGTAAGGAGTTCGCCGACCTGCTGGACGGCAGCCAGCACAAGGGCGAACACGCCGAGATCACCCGGCGCGGCAAGCCGGCGGGGATCCTCGTTCCGCCTGACTGGTACGGGGCCGCAATCGCCGCGCTGGCCGAGGTGAAGGAGCTGCGCCGCAAGGTCGCCGAGCAGGCGGACAGCCCCTCATGACCGCTGCCCTGGCCGCGTTTCTCCGGGCCCGGTTCGCCGAGGAGCTGGAGAAGGCCCGCTACGCCGGCAACGTGGTGGTCCAGGACCCAGACCGCTTCGGGGTGAAACCCCAGGATGCCGCCGCCCACGCCCGGTTCACCATCGCCACCGCCGAAGTCCACCTCGCGCTGCTGGACGACACCGTCGTACCGAACCTCGGAACAGAAGGGGCAGCCGGCCGAACCGCCGAGTACCAGCTGCGGCTCCTCGCCGCCCCGTACATGGAGCACCGCGAATACCCGCACGACGAGCCTGGAAGCACCTCATGAACGACGCCCTGGTGCAGTTCCTCCGCGCCCGCCTCGACGACGATGGGGAGGATGCGCGGGCGGCGGATCCGGAGCTGAGCACGGTGTTCACCCGAATCGCCACCTTCGACCCCGAAATGGCAGCGGACGAACGCCACATCATGCGGCACCGTCCAGCCCGCGCCCATTACGAGGTAGTGGCGAAACGGCTCATGCTCGACGAAGTACTGTCCAGCCGTCACCTCGTCACTGGCGACCATTGCATGGACTGCCCGCGCGTCACCGAAGCGGACGGGGTGGGCACAGCCACGGCGGATCGGATCAGGGCGCTCAACGACGCCTACCGCAAGAAACTTGGCCGCGACCTGAGGTGCGCCGAGCGGTGTGGCCGGGACGCCCGGGTGCACCGCACCCTGGAACTCCTGGCCCTGCCTTACGCCGACCACCCGGACTATATGCAGGCCGTGGCGGCTAACCGGGCGTAGCTTCCGGGTTCTCCCAGAGCCGCCCGATTCCCCGCGTCAGACTGTGTGGCGCCGGCGATCTTGGTCGGCAGGGTGTCCTGCATGCGTGCTGATCTTGTTCCTGACGACCTGCGGGAGTGAGTGGCCCCGCTTTTGCCGCCCGCTCCTGAGAGGCGCCGCCGCTACCAAGGTCATCGAGCGCGGCGCCACCCTCGGCATCGACGTCGAAGTCACCCGCCGCGACCCCGCCCGGAAAGGCTTCAAGGTGATTCCGCGACGCTGGGTCGTCGAGCGGACCTTCGGCTGGCTCAAGCACCACCCGCCGCCTCGCTCGCGGCTACGAGACCCACCCCCACCGCTCCAAAGCCATGATCAAGCTAGCGATGGTCGACCTGATAAGCCGCCGCCTGACCAGGGAATCAACCCCGAACTGGCGCGATACCTGAACTCGGAGTGCGTCAATGGAACCGGTGGGATCGCTGACTCGGACCAGGAGGGTCAAAGCTGATCCCGTTCTCGTCGAGTGCGTTGAAGACAGTCACACGACCCGTCTCGAAGGCGAAGCTGATGTCTACGTTTCCCTGAGCGGCGTCCCTGCCCGTCCATACGAGCAGTTCGGCCGCCTTGAGCGGCAGCCCCCGCAGAGCCTGCAGCTCAGGAAAAGGTTCGGGGCGCCACTGCAGGTCGAAGCCGGGCCACCGGACTGGAGAGGTGGGGTCGATCATGTTCCACGTCAGGGAGAGATCGCCCAGCTTGTGATGGTTGATCTCTACCTGCTGGCCATCGAAGTCGAACAGCATCGGGCAGTCGCAGAACCACTCGTCATCCCTGAGGTCCCAGACCACCCAAGCGCTCGTGAGCGTCCGGCCAGCAAGACCACGCAGCCGATGCCCGTGCCCCTGCGCGACATCACCACGGCCGTTGAGCCATGCCGGCTGGTAGCCCGCAATGCCGAAATCGAACATGACGCCATCTTGCCAGAGGCGCCCTTCCTGGCATCAGAGCAGTCCCGAGCCGCGACCAACCGTCGACTTCCCAAACAACCCTGTCGGGACAAGACGCTCTTTTAGAAGCCCCCCGACGAAGGGAAGCCGCCCCCCGCACGAGCGGAGGGCGGCTCGGGGCGGCGCGGTACCCATCAGGCCGGCAGGAGCACCCCCGTCTCCCGGCCGAGGCCGTCCGTCACGGCCCCGCGTACCGCGGCGACGAGCAAGGACAGCTGCTCCGCGCCCTTGACCATCTCCATGTGGCGACCCGGCAGCGGACGGATGTCCAGGCCCATCGGGTAGAGCTCGCGCCAGCGCGCGACGTACCGCGCGTACGGGACCTCGTCGCCGCTGCCCTCGCGCACGGTGTCGCTGACGAACAGCGTGGCAGGGGCCGCCGACACCACGGGCCGGTAGGCGGCGAGCGAGTCCACCTCGGCCTCCAGCACCGCGTAAGGCAGCCACTCGTCGAGGGTGACCGCGGCTTCCTCGATGTTCATCTCCGGGGCCAGGCGCTTCATCTCACCTTCAGTGCGGGCGCGTTGCGCACCGGACTCGTCCTGCCCCCGCCGCCACAAGTCGTTCACCCGGCGGTACACGTCCGCATGCCGCTCGAATCGCTCCTGCTGGTCGTTACCGGTCACCGCCGGCTCCAGCAGAAGCAGCGCGGCCACCGCCTGCGGGTCCCGCACCCCCATCGCGTGAGCGATGACGGCACCGGTCGACCACCCCAGGATCGTGCACGGCCCCTCCGGCTGGACCCGGCGGATCTCCCGCCAGTAGCGGTCCGCGATTGCCTCGAAGCCGAGAAGCGGCGACTCGCCCGCGTCCAGCCCCGGTGCCTGAATGCCGTACACGGTGAACGCTCCGGCCAGGCGCTGCGCGAGCGCCTTGTACGGATGAGTGCTCCCGCCACCCGGGTGCACGCAGAACAGCCGGGGAAGGGCGAGGTCGGCCTCGGGTGAGAGCAGCACGACCAGTCCGCCGTCGGCCCCGGCTTCCGGGCCGTCCAGCACGGCGGCCAGCCCGGCCACCGTGGGATGCCGCATGATCTGCTGAACGGTGATCGGCAGACCCGCCTCCCGGACCCGGGAGGCCACGCGCACCGCGCTGATGGACTGCCCGCCGAGATCGAAGAAGTTGTCGTGGACGCCGACCGTCTTGATGCCGAGGATGTCGGACCAGATGGTGGTGATGATGCGTTCGGTGTCGGTGCGGGGGGCGGTGTAGGCGTTGGCGAGGGTGGGGCGGTGGTGGTCGGGTGCGGGGAGGGCTTTGGTGTCGACCTTGCCGTTGGGGGTGAGGGGGAGTTCGTCGAGGGTGATGTAGGTGGCGGGGATCATGTGGTCGGGGAGCTGTTGTTGGAGGTGGGTGCGTAGTTGGTGTGTGGTGGGGGTGGTGGTTCCGGGGGTGGTGGTGATGTAGGCGGTGAGTCGTTTGTCGCCGGGGGTGTCTTCGCGGAGTGTGATGGCGGTGGTGTGGACGTGAGGATGAGAGATGAGGGCGTTTTCGATTTCGCCGAGTTCGATGCGGTAGCCGCGGAGTTTGATTTGGTTGTCGATGCGGCCGATGAATTCGAGGGTGCCGTCGGGGCGCCAGGTGAGGAGGTCGCCGGTGTGGTAGGTGCGGGGGTCGTTGGGGGTGTGGAGGGGGTTGGGGGTGAAGCGTTGGGTGGTGAGGTTGGTGCGGTGGTGGTAGTTGCGGGCGAGGCAGATGCCGCCGAGGAGGGCGTGTCCGGGTATGCCGATGGGTGCGGGTTGGTTGTGGTGGTCGAGGATGTAGGTGGTGGTGTTGGTGATGGGTCGGCCGAGGGTGGTGGTGTGGCCGTTGGGGTCGGGTGCGGTCGTCAGGCTCATGACGTTGGCGACGGAGCCTTCGGTGGCGCCGTATTCGTTGCTGATGGTGGTTGTGGTGGTGCTGGTGTTGAGGAGTTGGGTGACGAGGTTGGGGGTGAGGTTTTCTCCGCCGGCGACGATGGTGGTGATGTGGTGGGTGGCGTTGCGGGTGGTCAGGTGGGCGGCGAGGATTTCCAGGTGGGAAGGGGTCGCCTTGAGGAAGCTGATCGGAACGTCCGTAATGATCAGATCGATCGCCGCGTCGAACGCGTTCTGACCGGGCTCTGTCTGGGGGATGGCGAGCCGGGTGCCCTGGATGAGGGGGAGGAAGAGTGCGGTGATGGTGAGGTCGAAGGTGATCGAGGAGTAGAGGATGGTGCCGATTCCGCCGGGTTCGGTGACGGGGTAGTTCTGGTCGCACCAGTGGAGGTAGTTGACGACTCCTCGGTGTTCGAGGGCGACGCCCTTGGGCCTGCCGGTGGAGCCTGAGGTGTAGATGATGTAGGCGAGATCGTCGGGCGTCGCGAGCGGCGGGGGGTTTTCGGTCGGTCCGTCGGGCCAATGGGTGTCGGCGAGGAGGATCGGGATGTCCGCAGGCAGCCGGTCGGTGTGGTTCGTGCTGGTGATGATGAGTGGTGCTTGGGCGTCTTCGACCATGTAGGTGATGCGCTCGGTCGGGTACTCCGGATCCAGAGGGACGAACGCCGCCCCTGCCTTCATGATGCCGAGGAGGGTCGCGATGAGCTGGGGAGACCGGTCGAGGCAGACGGCGATCAGGGTGTCGGGGGTGATGCCGGTGGTGCGTAGGTGGTGGGCGAGTTGGTTGGCGCGGGCGTTGAGCTGGGTGTAGGTCCACTGTTCGGTGCCGTGGGTGAGGGCGATGGCGTGCGGGTCGGTGGCGGTCCGGTCCTCGATGAGCGAGTGGATGGTCGCCGTGTCCGGATACGGGCCAGTCGCCCCGTTCCAGTCGACCAGGATCTCCTGCCGCTCCCGGGACGTCAGCATGTTCAACTCGCCGATGCGCGCTTCGGGAGCCGCGACGACTGACTCCAGCAGGGTCCGCAGGTGACCGGCCATCCGCTCGATGGTCGCCGCGTCGAACCGGCTCCGGTCGTACACGAACCGGAGCTCCAGGGCCCGGCCCGCCGACGCCACCAGCGTGAGCGGATAGCCTGTGCGCTCCACGCAGTTGACCAGGCGCCGGGTCAAGCCCTCTGGGAAGTCCGACGGCTTCTGGACCACCGGGTAGTTCTCGAAGACCAGGATGGACCGGAACAGCGGCTCCCCTCGCGGAATGCTGCTGTGCTTCTGTACGTCGACCAAATGGCAGTACTCCCACTGCCGCATCTCCAACTGCTCGTCCTGGAGATCCCGCAGCCAGTTTGCGACCCCCAGCTCACCTGTGAGCCGGCCGCGCACCGGCAGCGTGTTGATGAACAGACCCATCATCGAGTCCACACCCGGCAGCGCGATCGAGCGGCCGGAGATGGTCGAGCCGAACAGCACCTCGTCGCGACGGCTGTACCGGGAGAGCAGGATCGACCACAGCCCCTGCACCAGCGTGTTCATCGTGATCCGCTGGGACCGGGCGTAGTCGCGGGCCTGCGCGAACAGGTCGGGGGAGGCGTGCACCTCGAACTCCCCGACACCGGCGTCACCGGTGTCACGGTCCACGTGCAGGTCGGTCGGTTCGGAGATGCCCGCCAGATAGTCCGTCCAGAAGTCCGCCGAGGCATCGCCCCGTTGGGCATTCAGCCATTCGATGTAGCGGCGGTACGGCACGGTGGGCGCAAGTGCGGCCGGCGTACCGTCGAGCAGTCTTCGGTAGAGGGCGAACAGCTCCTTCTGGAGGATCTGCACGCTCCAGCCGTCCAGCAGGATGTGGTGGAACGACCAGACGACGAAACGCCGTTCCTCCGCCGTCCGCAGGACAGTCACCCGCACAAGCGGCGCCCGGGACAGGTCGAATCCGCGCTCCCAGTCCTCCGCAAGGAAAGCGTCCAGCTGTGCTTCCTGGTCGGGCAGGCCGCGCAGGTCCCGTACCGCGAACGGCACGGGAGCCTTGCGCTGCACAACCTGTACGGGTTCGGACACGCCCTCCCACACGAACGCGCTGCGCAGGATCGAGTGCCTGTCGACGAGTTGCTGCCAGGCCTGCGCGAACAGCTCGTCGTCGAAGGCGCCTTCGACCTCCTCCGTCATCTGCACCATGTACGGCCGGGTGTCGGACGTGTCCTCCAGGGAGTGGAAGAGCATCCCGAACTGCAGGGGCGAGAGCCCGTAGACGTCTTCCACGTTGTGCGTGCTCATATCGAGAACCTCTTCAGGATCGCGGCCATGTCGGTGTCACCGACGTCGGTGAGGGGGATGCCCGGTGTGGTCCGGGAGTCGGCGGGGCCTTCGGCGCTGCCGGCGATCAGCCCGCGGAGGTGGTCGATCATTGCGTCGGCCAGCCGTTCGATGGTCTGCCGGTCGTGCAGCGCGGCCGAATAGCCGATGTACACCCCGAACGTGTCGCCCTCGACGGCCGCCGTCACGTCGAGGACGTTCCAGCGGATGCCGTCAGGGCTGATCGAATGTCCCTTGGGCTCGTTCGCGGCGGCGTACCGGCCGATGCCCGGAAGGTCTCGGGCGAACTGTCCCAGGTAGTTGAAGTTGACCTCAGGGACGGGCTGTTCACCCAGGACGGATGCCACCTCGGGCACCCCGAGATAGCGCAGGATGCCGTACCCGACGCCGTTGTTCGGGACGCGGCCCAGCTGCTCCTTGACGGATTCGAGCGAAGCCAGCGGCCCGGCGCCGGGCGTCAGCCGCAGCGCGACAGGGAACACGGACGTGAACCACCCGACCGTTCTCGACAGGTCCACGTCGGGGAAGAGGTCCTCGCGGCCGTGTCCCTCCAGACCGATCAGGGTCTCGTCGTCACCGGTCCAGTCCCGTAGCGCGTGGGCGAGAGCTGTGAGGAGCGCGTCGTTGATCCGCGTGTTGAAGACGCGTGGCACGTCCCGCAGCAGGGCGCGCGTCTCCTGCGCGGTGAGGGACGCGGCGACGGTGGACGCCGAGCCCAGATCGTTCCGTCCGTCCCGGTCACGCGGAACCCGTCCGCCGGGCTTCGCCTCCGCCCAGTACGCGAACTCGGCGCGTGCCGCGTCCGACGTCGCGAACCCGCGAAGTCGCTCGGCCCAGGCCCGGAACGACGTCGTCTTCGCGGGAAGCTGTGGTGTCCCGCCCGAGGCGCGCTGTTCGTAGCAACTCCCCAGGTCCTCCAGGAGAATCCGCCAGGAGACCCCGTCGACCGCCAGGTGGTGCACGGCGAGGAGCAGCCGCTGCCCCCGCGCCGCACCGAGCTCCAGCAGCGCGCACCGCATCAGCGGCCCCTTTGCCAGGTCGAGACTCTGTTGCGTCTCCTCCGCGATACCGAGCGACACCGCGCTGAGGTCGCTGTCGGAGACAGCGGACAGGTCGTGTACTTCGAGGATGCCCGTGTCCACCGACTCGTCCAGCTGCTGCCGCCAGCCCTCCTCACCGCTCTCGCACCGCAGACGCAAGGCGTCGTGGTGCTCGATCAGGTCGGCCAGCGCCAGCCGGAGGGCATCGGGGTCCAGGGCGTCGGTGGCCAGCAGCTCGGCCTGGTTGAAGTGGTCGAAGGCCGGCAGCTCCTTCTCGAAGAACCAGTGCTGGATCGGCGTCAGGGGCACGTCACCCACCACGCGCCCCTGTTCCGCGTCGACCAGCGTCGTCGCACCGGCGTGGACCGCGATCTCGGCGATCGTCTGATACTTGAAGATCATGCGAGGGGTGAGGTGCAGGCCGAACTTCTTCGCCCTGGCGATCATTTGGATACTGATGATCGAGTCGCCGCCGAGCTCGAAGAAGTTGTCGTGGATACCGACGGTCTCGATCCCGAGGATGTCGCCCCATACCGAGGCGAGGGTGCGTTCGGTGTCGGTGCGGGGGGAGGTGTAGGCGTTGGCGAGGGTGGGGCGGTGATGGTCGGGTGCGGGGAGGGCTTTGGCGTCGATCTTGCCGTTGGGGGTGAGGGGTAGCTGATCCAGTGTCACGTAGGTGGCGGGGATCATGTGGTCGGGGAGCTGCTGTTGGAGGTGGGCGCGTAGTTGGTGTGTGGTGGGGGTGGTGGTTCCGGGGGTGGTGGTGATGTAGGCGGTGAGTCGTTTGTCGCCTGGGGTGTCTTCGCGGAGGGTGATGGCGGTGGTGTGGATGTGGGGGTGGGTGGTGAGGGCGTTTTCGATTTCGCCGAGTTCGATGCGGTAGCCGCGGAGTTTGATTTGGTTGTCGATGCGGCCGATGAATTCGAGGGTGCCGTCGGGGCGCCAGGTGAGGAGGTCGCCGGTGTGGTAGGTGCGGGGGTCGTTGGGGGTGTGGAGGGGGTTGGGGGTGAAGCGTTGGGTGGTGAGGTTGGTGCGGTGGTGGTAGTTGCGGGCGAGGCAGATGCCGCCGAGGAGGGCGTGTCCGGGGATGCCGATGGGTGCGGGTTGGTTGTGGTGGTCGAGGATGTAGGTGGTGGTGTTGGTGATGGGTCGGCCGAGGGTGGTGGTCTGACCGTTGGGGTCGGGTGCGGTCGTCAGGCTCATGACGTTCGCCACTGATCCCTCGGTGGCGCCGTATTCGTTGCTGATGGTGGTTGTGGTGGTGCTGGTGTTGAGGAGTTGGGTGACGAGGTTGGGGGCGAGGTTTTCTCCGCCGGCGACGATGGTGGTGATGTGGTGGGTGTTGTTTTGGGTGGTGAGGTGGGCGGCGAGGATTTCGAGGTGGGAGGGGGTTGCTTTGAGGAAGCTGATCGGGGTGTTGGTGAGGATGAGGTCGATGGCGGCGTCGAAGGCGCTCTGTCCCGGTGCCGGCTGGGGGATGGCGAGCCGGGTGCCCTGGATGAGGGGGAGGAAGAGTGCGGTGATGGTGAGGTCGAAGGTGATCGAGGAGTAGAGGATGGTGCCGATTCCGCCGGGTTCGGTGACGGGGTAGTTCTGGTCGCACCAGTGGAGGTAGTTGACGACTCCTCGGTGTTCGAGGGCGACGCCCTTGGGCTTTCCGGTCGATCCTGAGGTGTAGATGATGTAGGCGAGGTCGTCGGGCGTCGCGAGCGGTGCCGGGTTCGCGGTGGGCCCGCCGGGCCATTCGGTGTCGACCAGGAGCCGGGGGGTGTCGGCGGGGAGCCGGTTGCTGTGCTGCGTGCTCGTGATGATCAGTGGTGCTTGGGCGTCTTCGACCATGTAGGTGATGCGGTCGGTGGGGTATTCGGGGTCCAGTGGTACGAAGGCCGCCCCGGCTTTGAGGATGCCGAGCAAGGTGGCGATGAGTTCCGGTGAGCGGTCGAGGCAGACGGCGATCAGGGTGTCGGGGGTGATGCCGGTGGTGCGTAGGTGGTGGGCGAGTTGGTTGGCGCGGTCGTTGAGCTGGGCGTAGGTCCACTGTTCGGTGCCGTGGGTGAGGGCGATGGCGTGCGGGTCGGTGGCGGTCCGGTCCTCGATGAGCGAGTGGATGGTCGCCGTGTCCGGATACGGGCCCGTGGCACCGTTCCAGTCGACCAGGATCTCCTGCCGCTCCCGGGCCGTCAGCATGTTCAACTCGGACAAGCGGGCGTCTGGGGTGGCGGCGACGGAGGTGGCGAGGGTGGCCAGGTGGCCGGCCATCCGCTCGATCCGCGCCCGGTCGAACAGATCCGTCCGGTACTCCAGCGCCGCCAGCACCTCACCGCCCGACTCCGCCGCCGTCAGCTGAAGGTCGAACTTCGCGTCCTGGCCGCCTACGCCGACCTGTTCGACATCGAGACCGGGCAGGCTCCACGTGTCCCCGTCCGGCGTGTTCTGGAACACGAACAGGGTCTGGAACAGCGGGTTGCGGGACAGATCACGGTTCGGGGCCAGCTCGTCGACGAGCCGCTCGAAGGGCAGGTCCTGGTGGTCGTACGCGCCCAGGGCCGTGTCCTTGACGCGGTCGATCAGCTCGCCGAAGGTCGGGTCCCCGGACAGGTCGGTCCGCATCACCAGTGTGTTGACGAAGAAGCCGATCAGATCTTCGGTCTCGGCCCGGTTGCGGCCCGCGATGGGGGTACCCACCGCGATGTCGTCCTGGCGGCCGTAGCGGGCCAGCACGACCTGGAACAACGACAGCAGCGCCATGAACAAACTTGCCCCCTGCCGCCCCGCCGCCTCCCGCAACCGCTCCGCCACCTCGGCCGGCAACGTGAAGTGCACGGTGCCCCCTGCGGCGCCTTCACGCTCGGCAGGGCGTGCGTGGTCCGTGGGCAGCTCCAGCACCGGCACACCCGTCAGACGCTCACGCCAGTAAGCCAGCTGCTCGTCCAGGAAGTCGCCGGTGAGCCGGTCGCGCTGCCAGACGGCGAAGTCGGCGTACTGCACGGGAAGGCCCGGGAGCGTCGCGTCTCGACCGGTCAGGGCCGCCGCGTACAGGGCACGCAGTTCGCGGGCCAGGATGCCGGAGGACCAGCCGTCCGACACGATGTGGTGCAGCGTGATCAAGACGTACTGGTCATCCTCCGCGACACGCACCAGGTCCACACGCAGCAGCCGTCCGCCGTCCAGCTCGAACGGTCGACGTGCCTCGGCTCCCATGATCTCCTGTGCGGTGCGCTCCCTGTCATCGAGGGCGGCGACGGTCCGGACGTCGTGCACCACCGGGGTGACCGACCACGGCGCGTCCACGATCTGCGAAGGCCGTCCGGAGTCGTCGGTGACGAACCGGGTCCGCAGGATTTCGTGCCGGGCCACCAGCGCCGTGAACGCCGTACCCAGGGCGTCGGCGTTCAGCTCGCCCCGGACACGCAGGCCGAAGGGCACCAGGTACTCGGCACTGCCAGGCGTCAACTGGTCCAGGAACCAGAGACGTTGCTGAGCGAAGGACAGCGGGAGAGAGCCGTCGGCACGGTCGACGGGTACGAGCGGTGCCTCGTCGGCCGCCGCCAGCTCACGTATGGCCGCGGCCAGGGTCGCCGGGGTGGGCGAGGTGAAGAGGGTACGCACCGGTACGTCGATACCGAGCTGCTGCCGCAGCCGGGACGTCACCCGCGTCGCGAGCAGCGAATGCCCGCCGAGCGCGAAGAAGTTGTCGTGGATGCCGACGGTGTGGATGCCGAGGATCTCGGACCAGATGGTGGTGACGACGTGCTCGGTGCCGGTGCGCGGGGCGGTGTAGGTCGCATCGAGCTCGGGGCGGTGGTGGTCGGGTGCGGGCAGGGCCTTGGTGTCGACCTTGCCGTTGGGGGTGAGGGGCAGCTGATCCAGTGTCACGTAGGTGGCGGGGATCATGTAGTCGGGGAGCTGCCTCTGGAGGTGGGCACGCAGGTCGTTGGCGTCTGGGCCGGCCCCGGGGGTGGTGGTGATGTAGGCGGTGAGTCGTTTGTCGCCTGGGGTGTCTTCGCGGAGGGTGATGGCGGTGGTGTGGATGTGGGGGTGGGTGGT
>NZ_JBICXG010000014.1:0-206611 GCF_043200175.1 Streptomyces sp. NPDC048462 | reverse complement strand
CACTCGCCCCAACACGCACCTCACACTTCGCAGCACTCCGCCCCACCGGATAAATCCGATGGGGCGGAACGAAGGGGCATTCGCCAACAGCATCCGATCAGGGGTCGGCCCCTCCTCCGTGTGCACACCTACACTGGACCAGTTAGTCCATTACGTTCGTGGAGGTGGGTCGTGCCCGGAAAACTGACGGCGAAGGGCAGGGCGACGCGGAGCCGCATCGTTGTGGGGGCCGCGGCGGTGCTGCGGGAGCGGGGCATCGCCTCGGCGACCCTGGACGACATCATGGCCCGGACCAGCACCAGCAAGAGCCAGCTGTTCCACTACTTCCCGACGGGCAAGGACGAACTCCTCGTCGCCGTAGCCCAGTTCGAGGCGGACCAGGTCCTGGAGGACCAGCAGCCCTACCTGGGCCGCCTCGACTCGTGGGAGTCCTGGGAACAGTGGCGGGACGCGGTGGTCCGGCGCTACGAGGCGCAGGGCGACCAGTGTCCGCTCGGCTCGCTGTTCCTCCAGATCGGGCGCTCGACTCCCGGTGCGCGGGCGATCGTAGTCGAGCTGCTGCGCCGCTGGCAGGAGAGCCTCGCGGCGGGGATCCGGGCCCTGCAGGCCGCCGGTGAGCTGCCCGCAGACGTCGATGCCGATACGAGGGCCGCGGCGCTGCTGGCCGGGATCCAGGGAGGCGTGTCGATCCTGCTGTCGACGGGCCGGTCCACGCACTTGCGCGCCGCTCTCGACCAGGGGATCGCGGACCTGCGCCGCGCGGGCGGCGCTACGGCGTGAGCTGGGCGGCCGCCCCGGAACGCCTGGAGCCCGGGACCGGCGGTGCGGGGTGCGTCAGGCGGCGATGACGGCGACGGTGGTGCGGCCGCCGTCGACGTCGAGCACGATGCCGTGCACGAACGAGGACTCATCACTGGCGAGGTACACGGCGGCGTTCGCGATGGCCTCAGGGGTGCCCATCTCCCCTGCGGGGGTGCCCTTCATCATGATCTCGCCGGGGTGGGTCTCGCCGGGTGCGGGCGTCTGGACCACGCCCGGGGAGATCGCGTTGACCCTGACCCCCTGCGGCCCGAACTCGGCGGCCCAGGCCCGGGTCAGCGTCTCCACCGCCCCCTTGGTGGAGCTGTACAGGGCGCCGGGAATGCCCAAACGCGCGATCCAGGAACCCAGGTTGACGATGACCCCGCCCCCGGCCTCCACCATGGCGGGCGCGACAGCGGCGGTCAGGAAGAACGGAGCCTTCACGTTGACCCCGTAGACCTGGTCGAAGGTCTTCTCGTCAACGGTCACCGTGGTGTTGCGGGGGTAGATGCCGGCGTTGTTGACCAGGACGTCGATGCGCCCGCCGAGCACCCGCGCGGCCTCCCGGGCGAGCGCCCGCGAAGCGTCGGCGCTGCCGTCCAGGTCGGCCCGCACGAACTCCGCGCGGCCACCGCGCGCACGAATCCCGTCGACGACCTCCGCGCCGCGCTCGGCGCTGCGGCCCGAGACGACGACGTACGCCCCCTCGGCGGCGAAGGCCTCCGCGATGGCACGCCCAAGGTTGCTGGTCGCTCCGGTGACAAGGGCGGTTTTGCCCGCAAGCCGCACAGACATGGTTCTCTCCATTTTCTGGTTCGCCGCTGCGAAACCGAACGGCTGGACCGCCGGCAGCGTTCGACCGGACGGGTCGCCCCATGACGATCAGGGCGCACAGCCACTGTGCGACGACAAAAATGGACCTGCAAGTCCAAAAGCGGGGTCCCGGACTGCCTCTGTCCCGACTACGCCGAGGCGCTCGCACCGTTGGCGCGGCCCTTGCCCGGGTTCCAGGGATCGGTGAACTTTCCGGGGGCGAACCGCTCGACCGCGTCAATGATCAAGTCAGGGTGAGTCGGCCTCCGGCGGCTCCAGAGGGCGTGCCCGAGTGAGTGGATCAGAATCACCCGCTCCCCGACAACGCCATTCGGCACCCCCGGGTACACGCCCGGCTTCGGCACCAGTAGCAGGTAGCTCCGCCTGCTATTGAACCGGACCTTGTCGATAACGGCCCACGGGACGGTCTGAGTGCGGTCACCCCACACTTTGCTCACACCTGCCGAATCGATGCGCAGCCCCGGATGCCGGCCCACAAGCACGATCAGCCACACCACGGCCACCACTGCCGCGAACCCCGGTATGGCCGCATATCCGAAGATTCCCAGCAAGCCCACCGTTTCCATGGCGTCATCCCCCATCAGCAAGGCGACCACAAAGGCCGTCAGCACTTCCAGAAGAATCAGACAGAGCATCCCGGCGAGAACCAAGCCGACGTAGAACCAGCCCCGCCGCGCCCGCTCGGCGGGGAGAAACAGCCCTTCGGCGACATCCCTGAACGGTGTGGCCATGACGCTCTCCTTCACTTGGTCCCGGACACCCAGCGCGCGGCGCGCAACTCACCGACGACGAAACGCTGTCGGCCGCAGGGCAGGGCCGGGAGCGGTCACAGCGACTGAACCAGCTTCAGGGCTTCGGGCAAGGGGCACCGAGGAAATTGGCGCCTGAATCGGCGGGCAGCCACCAGCAACCCCTTTTCGTCACGGATCCGGCGAAGTTCCGCCTCGTCCGTCACGATCGACCGCAATGCGTCGGTGGACCCGTACTGTCCGTACCAGTCCTTCTGGCGCCGCCGCTGCGCGTAGCCCTCGGCACAGCTCGGAAGGAGAACGAACAGGGCGCAAAGAAGGATAATCAGCGGCAGACTATGAGGCCGAACAGCGAACACCACATAGAAGCAGGCCAGGGAGGCACACCAAAGCGGTACTCGAATCCAGTACATGCGGAACCATCACCCGTCATTCAGAAGATCCTGCCTTCTCGGCATCATCAAGCACTGCCGAGCTAGCAGAATCAATTCGGCAGCGCCGCACCTGCATCAAACAGTCGCGGACGGCCACTTGCCTCCCGGGAAGGCACTGTTGTCGTTTGCTTCACCCTTGGCAACGGCCATTTGACCAGCCTGCGCTGTGAGCACCCCCACCAGCGTTACCACAAGGCCGGTGATGATGCCGGCATCCGACAGCGCTTCGCCTACGGCAGCCGCAAAGCCCACCGGCGCCCCTACTCCGGTGGCCGCGGCAGCAGCAGCCGCGATCATGACAAGGATGGCCTTGATCAGAACGGCCAGCAGCGCCAAATAGAATGCCGCTCCGGCCACCGCGCAGAGCGTCAATGCCGTGGCAAGCTTGTCGGAGGTCGTCTCAATCTGAGTGGCTGCGATGGGCTGACCCTTCACGGCCCCGGTGTACGCCGTGGCGCCTTCGCCCGTCCAGCTGAGGGGTGCCTTGAGTGCTTCCCCCGCAACGTTCCCGGCAACGCCCGAGGCCTTCCCCCGGATCGACGACCCTTGCCAGTCCTGCGCGTCCAAGAAGAACATCACTGGCGCGGCAACGCCCTTGAGGCATTCGATGACCTTGTCCAGGATCCAGGATCCGAGCTCGATCAGCTTGTTCGCAGCCCAGATCACCGGCTTGGCGATGGCATCCGGAATGTACCAATGGTTCATCGCCTTTTCGACGGCCGGCCCGATGAGATCCAACTTGGCCGACATCGTCGTAACGCCGGTGTTCAACTTCTCTGTTGTCGCCTGCGTTTGAGCCACATTGAACGCCATTTCGAACTCCTCTTATCAGTAGGCGTCTTCGACGGATTTGGTGGTTTCCGCCTCGTGATTGTCGTAGGCGTTCGCGTTCTTGATCAATGCATCCGCGACCTCCGCCATGCGACTTTCTCCCTCGGAGCATCGGGCCGAGATGTGATCGATGGCCCCGTTGTAGTTGGTGACAACGAGTTGGAACAGGCCGGCCTCAAGGCGTGTGAGCCTCATCCCGTCAGCCGCGCGGGCCACCTCCCCCATGGAAGCGCTCTGTTTGTCCCACATACCCGCTTCGGTCCGCAGCGCATCGGTGATGTGCTTCAGATCTGCCATTTCGACCTACCCTTCGGAACTCAGTCAATGAAACGTTGCGGATTTCGGAGTATGGCCAGCGCCTCATCAAGCAAGCTGTCCACCTGCAGGCCCGCAATGGCATCCGCGCCGGCAGCCTCAGCGCTGTTCAGCTTGCCCCTGGCATCTCCGAGGGCCTCTTCGAAAGCCTGGTTCAGTGCGATGTACGACTGTCCGGCCGCCCATTGCCGATCTACCTCGCAGGAGCGCAGAGCGCCCTTGGTCACCGCGAGGGTCACATGGCGGCCGGCGGACGTTCCCTCGACCTCGGCCGGCTCGGACGCCGTCTCGTCCATCCGGTCCACCACGTCGAAGGCCGAAAGAACATCCTCGGCCAGCACGTCGAGGGGACGAGAGACGACATAGCGCAGGTCCCGCTCAGGAATGTCGGGCTGCGCTGCGGGATCGGCCGAGGCCTCCGGTTGAGCGGACTGGCTGTCCAGTCGGTCCGCCTTGCCCTGCCAGTCGCTGTCCTCGAAAGCCTGGGCCCATGCCGTCATCTGCTGACTCATGGCCGCTCCATAAGCCTCACTGACGGCGGCACCGACAGCCTCGGGTTCCTGCCTGCGCTGCCAGTCCGATGCGGCCCTGATGAATTCCGGAAGCCCGTCCGTCGCCAGCCGTACGGTCACGGCACCCTGGGCGTCCGTCCCTTCGACGCCCAGGGGCACCCGCTGCTGCATGTCCGTCATCATGCTCTGCAGGTTCAGGGCTTGCTGCTGGAACTGCCTCAGGCCTTCTATGAATTCGTCGTTCACAATGCCTCCTCCTGGCCTGTGGGCGTACAGGTGCGTAGGAATGATGGGGTGGGTGGTGCACGATGGCTCGGTCAACGCCCGGTACCGGCGGCTCTTCGGCGCAGCAGGAGCACCGCACCGACAACGACGACCACGCCGACTCCGACGATGATCCAGACGATCGCGCCGATGCCCTTGCCGTCATCCGACGTCTCCGAGGCGGCGGAGGACGACGGCTGCTTCGAGGCGTTCGAGGAGCCGGAACCGCCGGCCTCCGACGCAGACGCCGAGGGCGACGGGGACTTCTTGGGGGTCCGGGCGGCGACCAGGGGGTTCACATCGGCGGGGCCCGGGTCCCCGGGGTCACCGAGGACGGCCAGGCGGGGGCGGACCGTGCCGTAGCCGATATAGCGGCTGGGGACCTTGCCCTTGGTCGGCTTGCCCGCGGTGTTCATCAGGACGCGGAGGACCTGGTTACCGGTCCAGGAGGGGTGCTTGGACCAGATGAGGGCGGCGGACGCGGAGGCGATGGCTGTTGCCTGGCTGGTGCCCCAGCTGCTGCAGTAGCCCGCCTGACCGCCACCGCAGAGGATCGGGATTTCCTCGCCCGGGGCGGCGAGCGCCACTTGAGGCCCTGACACCGAGAACTTCGTGACCGAGGACGTCTTATCGACGGCCCCGATGCCGGCGACGCCAACGCTCGCCGAAGGGTACGAGACGCCGTTGTCCTTGTCGCCCCTGTTGCCGGTCGCTGCCAAAAGCAGCTTCCCACGCCTCACGGCGTAATCCACTGCCTCTTGGATCTGGCCCTTCTCACCCCCCTCAAGGGCGAAGTCCTCGAACCCCAAAGACATGTTGATGATTCTGGCTTCGCTGTCGGCGGCATATCGGATGGCGGCGATGACAGCCGGAGCGCTATTGGTGACCGATTCCTTGGTGGACCCGAAAACGGTCAAGGGGAGGATGCGCGCATCCGGCGCGAGGCCCTTCACACCCTGACCATTCACACCGTTCCCGGCAATGAGCATCGCCATGGCGGTGCCATGCCCTTCCACGTCGATGTGCGCACCCAGTTTCGGATCGACGAAGTTCTTCCCCGGGAGGACCTTTCCTCCTGTCAGTTCGGAAACAGAAGGAATCACACCGGTATCGAGAACAGCGACAGTGATCCCCTTACCGGTGCTGACCTTCCACATCTCGGCGGCCTGCATCCGGTCCAGGTACCACTCGCGATCGCGCATGGTGTCCGCGGACGCGGCCGGGGCGATGGCGCCACCGAGGAGGAGCAGGGCACCCAGCGCGGACACCACCGCCGAGGCTCGCCTGCGGTGACGCCTGACCGTTGACTTCATGCCACCCACTCGTTCTCTGTCCGCCGTCCGGCGTTGCTGCTTCGAAACCGGAACTAGTCGATCACGGGGGGAACCACGCCGTCGTCTCCCGTGCCCCAGGTCTCTTCGTCCTCGGCAAGATAGTCCGGGATCTCGCCGTCACGCCGCTGAGGACGTCGCCGTTTGCCCTGGGACCCGCCCATTGCGCCGCCCATCGAGCCCATCGCTCCGCCTGATCGCGGCGATTCACGGACAAGCCCGGTGCCGCCCGGGGTGAATTCCCCGCCGGCCCCCGACTGCGTTCCGCGTGGTGCCCGCACGGTGCCGCCCGGCTCGTTGACCAGGCGCTGCGCGTTGCCACCGGGGCGCGTGGCCCCGGCGCGGCCCCCGGCGATTCCGGGCGCGCCACCGGCGTGGCCCTGCATCATTCCGCGGCCGGTCGAGGTCGAAGGCTTCTCGCCACCGATGACCGTCCCGCGCGCGGTGCCCCGGGCCGGGCCGACCCCGCCCCGGCCGCCCTGAGCCGGCGTGCCGCCGTGAATGCCGGTGTCGGTCCGGGTGTTCATGGGGGGCCGGACTCCTTCGACGCCACCCCTGCCGGGCGTGCCCATGGGAGGCCGGGCGCCTTCGACGCCACCCCTGCCGGGGGTGCCCGTCGGAGAGACGGTGCTCCTCTCGGGGTTGTTCGTCGGAGGCCGGACGCGTCCGACGTCACCCTTGCCACCCGGCCCCGTGGGCGACGTACGCACCGGGCCGCCTCCGGGACCGAACGGTCCGGTGCGCGGGGGGATCACGGGCGGAAGAGGCGACTGGTGCCCGCCGCCGCCCGGGCCCTGCGGCAGGGGCCCGCCGGTGGGCGTGGTCGGCGTCGGGGTCTGCGGCATCGTCACCGTGTCGATGTTCGTGCCCGTGTTGTCCGGGGCCTCGGGCACCGCGCTGACGTGCTGCGGCGTGTGGACGACAGGGGTGCCGTCCGGGGAGGACGGGCTGACGCCATCAGGACGCACGGTGCTGTACTGGTGATCGACCCTCGACGTGTTACCGCCCGGAGTACCTGCGACCGAGTCCGTGGTTCCGGAGTTACTTCCCGGGGAGCCGTAACCCCTCTTTCCGCCCTCGTACGGACTCTTCGGCACCGCTGCATCCGGTAGCGGCTTGAAGTTCGGCTCCTCCTGCGAGGAGATCGACTGCTCCGCCATCATGTAATACGAGGCGAGCTTGTTCATCTGCGGAATGGCTTCGTTCCGCGCAGTCTCGACGGCCTTGATCCGGGCCTTTTCCTTCGCCTCGTCCGCGTAACACATCGCCACGGCGTCAGGGTGCCCCTGAACCACCTTGGCCACCTCGCTGAGGGCCTGGCCGGCCGTCTGCAGCGAGGTGCCCGCGGTGCCGGCGTAGTCGGCGAGTTTCAGGGTCTCGTTGGCGAAGCCGTTGCCCCACTCGCGGAAGGCGTCGCCGCCCGCGCCCTTCCAGGTGGTACGGCCGACGTGCTCCTTGAGCTCGGTGCCGATCTTCTCGATCTCGGTCTGCGCGTCGACGAGGGCGGTGCCCCGGGCCATGATCGCCGTGGCGTTGACGCCGGTGACCATGTTGAGCATTTCCTGGTACGACGCGTTCTCAAAGTTGCTGGTGTTGTAGCAGGCGTTGAGTGGTGGCAGCTTTTCGCCCATGGTTTTCCCTGTCCCCCGTTCACTTCAGGTGTTACAAGCCGTCTGTACCGCTGGACGAACCGTCGCCGGGCTTGTCGTTGCCCTCTGCAGGCGCACCGGAGTCCTTGTCGGTTTCCGGCTTCCTGTAGTAGACCTCCGTGCGCTGCTGGATGGCGTGCAGCCGCTCGGAGTGCTCTTGGTCGACGCCGTCGTACCCGCGGTCGGCCAGATCGACCGTGATGCCCATCGCTTCCAGCTGATCACCGAGCGTCTTGGACAGCAGCGCCAGGCGCGCGTGCACCATGTCGTAGGCGCTGGACAGCCCCATGGCCTCCGGGAAACCGGTGCCGTACGCGGCTTTGTCGACCTTCTGTTCGGTGATGCGGCTGTGCGCGGCCGGTGAGCCGTCGAGCTTCGTCAGCAGCTTGTCCACGCGAATCTTGAACTTCTGCAGAGACTCGCTGGGCGTCGCCAGATCGGACGCGGGTGATCCGTCGCCCGGAAGTTCAGCTCTCATGCAAGCACCTCCCCTAAAGTGCCGCGGAACCGCAGGCGTGGGTGTGGGATGCGTCGGCCGCATCCCACACCCACATCGTGCCGGTTCCGTCGTGATTCATCTGAGCCTGGGTCAGCCCTGGAAGCGCCGGGACTGGGCGAGGTCGTTCGCCCGGTAGCCCTCGGTGGCTTCCATTAGCCTCGTCGAGATCGTCAGCAGCGTCTCGTGCATGTGGTTGACCTTGACGTCCCAGCCGCGGTGACGGTCGTAGAACGCGCGCTGCGTCTCACCGTCCCAGGTGGCGACGACTGCCTTGACCTTGGTGTTCAGGTCGTCGAGCTGGCCCTTGATGGTGTTGGCGGTCGACTTGACCTGGTTCGAGGCTTCTACGACCCCTGAGTACGTAATCTCCATGGAACAGTCTCCTGATGCGAAGCGAGGTGAGGGCGGGCTGCGAGGACGGGTTACTAGGAGACCTGGAAGCGGTCCAGGACGCCGTTGCTGCCCGTGTTGTCGGCGCCGTCAACGCCCTTGAACTTGTTGAGCTGCTCCACTTCCTCCGCGTCGAAGCCGTCCTTGCTCATCCGGACGGCCTCCTGGGTGAAGTCGAGGAGGTCCTTCAGGCCGCGCACATCGAGGTTGACCTGCGTCTGGAGGCCGTTGTACGCGTTGGCCGCGACACCCTTCCAGTGACCTTCCACGGCGTCGATGACCCCGTTGAGGTGAGTGATCCTGCCCTGGAGAGTGTCATTCATGTGGCCGAGCTCGCGGATGAGACTGTCGATCTGATCAGCTGAGTGCTTGAGCTTGTCTGACATAACGTACCTTCCCCCATGAATCGGATGTCGCAGGCTGCTTACCTGTCGCTACCACGCGTACATCGGACCAAAGTTGTCAATTATCAGTTTAGCTGCGGCCGCCACTCATTCCAACAGCCTTAGTCTTGAACTGAGTTGTTGGAAATTCACCTAATTACTCGGCTGCGACGGTCACGCAACACGATCGCGACACCCGCGATCACTGCCACGAGTAGGCCTGTCGCAGCCAACACGTAGATCGAGATCCGGGCGATCCGTTCCTTCCTTGTTTCACCCATCTGAAGCGCGATTGGTTCCGGGCCGGCGGGACCATTTGATACCGCCCGGTCCGGGGTGGGGGCGTTCAGCGGATGTTCGTCGTCGTTGAGGGCGCGCACCGGGTCGACCACTCCCCACCCGACGAACTTGTCACGGCCGTTGACCGCGCGTTCCGCGGTCTGCTCGATCTGGGCCACCACCTGGTACTGCTTCCAGCCCGGGTGCTTGGCCCGCAGGAGCGCGGCGACTCCGGCGACGTACGGGGCCGAGAAGCTCGTGCCGTTGTCGACGCACTGGCCGCCCTTGGGGACGGTGGACACCATGTCGACGCCCGGCGCCGCCACCCCGACGAAGTCGCCGGTCTGGGAGAACGGCGCCCGCTCGTCGTTGCGGTCCGAGGCAGCCACCGCAAGGACGCCCTTGTAGGCCGCCGGGTACGTCACCTTGACCTGTCCGGCGAGACCGTCGTTGCCGGCGGACGCGACCACGACGATGTCCTTGTTCAGGGCCTCGCGCACCGCGAGCTCCAGGTCCGAGTCGGCCCGCAGCGGCTTGGCGGTGTCCTGGGAGATGTTGATGACCTGGGCGCGCTTCGCGATGGCGTGCCGGATGGCCGCGGCCATCGTCGTCGCGGTGCCGGTGCTCTTGTCGTCGTTCTGCCGGATCGGGATGATCGTCGCCTCCGGGGCGAGCCCGACGAACCCCGTGCCCGCGCGCGGGCGGGCCGCGATGATGCCGGCGACCTTGGTGCCGTGGCCGATGGGATCGACGGTGCCGTCACCACCGCCCGGCTTGCCCTTCGCCTTGCCCTTCGCGGCCGGGTCCTGGGAACCGTCCTTGGGCGGCGGCAGCAGATCGGTTCCGGCCGCCCGGTCGACGGCGGACTTCAGCTGCGGGTTCGTGTCGTCGACACCGGTGTCGATCACCGCGACCCGGACACCCTTGCCCTTGGTGTCCTGCCAGAGCTGGTCGAAGACCAGCCGCTGGAGTGCCCAGGGGCGGCCCTGGATCTGCTTCTTCATGGGAAAGGTGCACTCGCCGCTGGCCTCCGAACCCGATTGCGGGTCGGAGTCGTCCGCGGCCGCGAGCCCCGGCAGGCCGGCGCCCGCCGCGACTGCCAGGAGCAGCACGACGGCCGACGAACGGAGTCCGTTGCGAGAGTTGTGAATATGGCGGGCGTTACGGGTGTTAAGGGCGTTATGAGTCTTGCGAGTGGTCATCATGGGCTTCCCCCCTTCTCCGCCCTCAGGAACTCTGCGGCTGTTTGGCACTGTTCGTGTCGAGTCGTGGCCCCTTGGGCAGGAGGTTGGACCAGTTGTCCGGCACCGGCAGCGGCTTGACGTTCGCGTAGCCGAGCCTGGTCTGGGCCTGGTTGACCTGGGCGGCCTGCTCCTCCGGCGTCGTGGGTTTCCCGGTGGCACCGATCTTCGAGGGGTCCGCGCTGCTGTCGTTGTTCGTCTGTACGGCGTAACGCAGTCCGGTGTCCGTCACCAGGAAGAGTGATCCGGTGGTGGGGGACGCACCGTTGAACTGCCGGTACAGCACACCGCTGCCCGGCGTGACGTACGCGCTGGTGGCCCCGTCCAAGAAGCGGACCGGGTATCCGGAACCTGCCCAGGTCGTCAGTTTCGGGACGCCTGTCTGGGTGACGCCGTGCAGCACGTTGCAGACGGTCCCGGTCGCGGAGGCGGTGTCATTGGCCTGCGTCGGGACGCTCTTCGGCCAGCCGTACTTCGCGTAGAACTCGTCCGGGGACGAGGTGAAGGACTGCGGCCCGACCTCGGTGGCCTGCGCCTTCTGGCCCAGCACCGCCGCTTCCGGGCTCGTCAGGAGGAGCCTGGCGACGAGGTCGGACACGGGCGCGACCGAGCCCGGCAGGACGACGTACTGCTGCATGCTGTTGCCGGCCACGGCCTTGAGCACCGTGCCCACCTTGTTCAGGCGGGCGTCCAGGCCGCTGACGCCGGCCGGGGCGCCGGCCTTGCCGGGCAGCTTGGGGAAGTCGATGGGGGCGCCGGCGTGCAGGGTGCCGAGCCAGTCCTTGGTGACCTTCTGGGGCCGGGCGCCCTCGCTGAACAGCGAGCGGCGCAGCACCTCGTCGCGGGCGGAGGGCTTGTCGCCGCCGGTGGTCCCGATGACGTGCTGGGTGCCGTCAGCGTCCACCAGGTACCTGGTGCCGTTGGCGCCGTCCGCCTCGACGTAGAGGGCCTGGCCGCCGTGGAGCTGCTTCTTGCCGCCGACCTTCTCCGCGTCCCGGTCCGCGAGCAGGAAGACCGCCTTCTGCACGGCCCCGCCCGAACCGGCGCCGGGCTGCTCGCAGACGACCCAGAGCTTGTTCCGGCCGGCGTCCTCCTCGCTGGGCAGCCGGTCGGGTGCGTACGGTATGCCGAGCATCGGACCGCGCTGCAGCTTCCCGCTGTCCAGCTCGGACTCATCCACCTGGAGCACCGAGGAGGCACCCGGGTCCAGGAGGAGTTTCGCGGAGGAGAAGTTCAGCACCGGGTGCAGGCGCTTGACGCCCTTGGTCTCCAGGACGACGTAGCGGGTCGTCGAATCGCTGCCGACGATGACATGGGCACCGGGCTTGTCCCAGCCGTCGGGCACCTTGGGCTTGAAGATCCCCCAGGCCCCGAAGCCCGCGAGCAGCAGGGCGCCCACCACCACTCCCGGCACCAGCGCGCGCAGCGGGCGCGGTGCCGCCTCGTCCGTACCGGCTGCGGAGGGCTGCAGAAAGGCGGCGACCAGCCGCTTCTTCGCGAAGGTGTAGGCGTTGAGTTCGTCCCGCCGTGATGCCATCTGCCCGAATTCTCCCCGTGGTTGTTGATGCCTCGCGAACCGCCACCACTATGCCCGCCGACCCTCGTCCGCCGCCGTGCGGGTACATGATTCAGGGAGTCTGCCAAACGCTCCCGTCCGGCCGTGGGCCCCGAGCCCCCATTCGAACGCCTCGACGCCGGGCGTGGGACAGTTGGCGGTCGCGGGCCCGTGTGCGAATCGCGCCGGTCCGCCTCGCACACGCCGTAGTGCCGTGACACGGAGGGACATACCGGGGGATGAGCAGCGCGACGACCGCAGTGATGAGTGTGCACCCGAAGCCAGGACGCATCGGTGGGGTTCGGCTGCACCAGGTGGTGTTGATGGAGGTCGCCGGCGCGCTGATGCTGATCGCGTGGGTGACGAACAGGGTCATGCTGGTGCCGATGGGCCTGATCGCGGCGGTGCTGGTGCTGCTGGCGGTCCTGCGGCGGCGGGGACGCCCGGTGGTGGAGTGGCTCAGCGCGGTCATGGCGCTGCGCGGGCGGCTGCGGGCCGCCCGGCAGCCGTGGTCCGCGGACGGGCTGGACCCGGCGCTCGCGCCGGTCGTCGAGTGCGAGGCGGCGCTGCGGACGTACACCTACACCGACCGGCAGCGTGAGCGCTCCATCGGGCTGGTGGGTGACGGGACGTTCCTGACGGCTCTGCTGCTCGTGCAGCCGCGCGACGAACCGCTGCGGTCGGCGCGGGACGCCCGGCCGCTGGAGCTCGGCCTGCTGCACGACGCCCTCGAGGTGGACGACATCCGGCTGGAGTCGGTGCAGGTCGTCCAGCACACGCAGCCCGCGCCCGGACCGCATCTGCCGGAACAGGCCGCGGCGGCCCGTTCGTACGCGCCGCTCCAGGCCCAGGCCGGTACCCCCGCGATCCGGCTGACGTGGATCGCGCTGAAGCTCGCCCCCGAGCTGTGCCCGGAGGCGGTACGCGCCCGCGGTGGCGGGATCGGCGGGGCGCAGCGGGCGCTGCTGCGCGCCACGGACCAGCTGGCGAGCCGGCTGGCGGGGGCGGGGTTCGACGCCTCGGTCATGACCGAGGCGCAGGTGACGTCCGCGCTCGCGACGTCGGCCGGGGTGAGCCCGCAGGCCAGCGCGCTGGCGGTCCGGGCGGATGCCCCACTGCGGCGCACCACGGAGTCCACCCGTGCCTGGCGCTGCGACGACCGCTGGCACACCACGTACTGGGTCGGCCGCTGGCCGCACCTGGGCGCGGGTGCGGCGCCCACGGCGCAGCTGGTGGCGCTGCTCACCTCGATGCCGGCGCTGGCCAGCACGTTCAGTCTGGCGGTGTCGCGCGGGACCGGAGGCTCTCCGGCCGTCAGCGGCCACGTCCGGCTCACGGCGCGCGGCAGCAACGAACTCGTTTCGGTGCGGCGGCAGTTGGAGCGCGCCGCGCGAGGCGTGAAGGTCAGCCTCGTACGGCTGGACCGCGAGCAGCTGCCCGGCGTGCTGGCCACCCTGCCCCTCGGAGGTACCCGTTGAGCCCCCGTCGTACGACGACCGCCGGCCCCACCGGTCCGGCTCCTGCCGGTCCGATGCCCGGCGTTCCGGTTCCTTCCGCCCCGGCCCGTTCCGTTCCGCAGCCGGCGGCCGGGCGGGACAGGCCCGGGTTCGGGCTGCTCGGGCCGCGCCGCGACCGGCACGTACTGCCCGTGGAGCAGCTCGCCGCGCTGAGGCTTCCGCTCGGCGACGACGGGGTCGTGGCGGGCGTCGACGCCAAGGGGCAGCCCGCGGTGCTCGGCCTGTTCCGCCCCACGCAGCTCGATGTCGTGGTCATCGGCAGCGTGTGGACGGCGCAGGTGCTGGCGCTGCGCACGGCCGGTACCGGTGCGCGCGTCGCCGTCGAGACGGCCAGGCCGCAGGCCTGGACGGGTCTCGCGCAGGCGGCGGGCGGCGGGCAGCAGTGCATGACGGTGCACGACGTGAAGCAGGTCGGCCCGCAGGGCGCTTCGGTCACCAGCCCCGTCCTGGTCGTACGGGACTGCGGTATGCGCCCGCCCCGCAGCCGGCTGGCGACGGGGCCCTGGCAGTCCGTGCTGACGCTGATGCCGTTCCTGGGTCCGACAGCGCCGAAGCTGATCGAGAACGCGGGGCTCGTCGGGATCCAGCGGGTCTCCCCGGAGGAGGCCGCGGTCCTGGGCCGGCTCCTGCGGCTGCCGCAGGTGCAGGCGGAGGCGCTGCCCTCGCTCGGTGACGACATGGTGCTGTGGTGCACGACCCAGCACCGCAAGCTCGTCAAGCTGCAGCCGACCGACATCGAGGCAGGACTCCTCGGAGTCCCGCGCCGCCTGGACTGACCCGGCCGGTTCCCTGCGCACCCCCTCGCGCATTGGTCTTGACCAATGCGCGAGGATGCGGAGATCATGTGCGACGCCTTCACCAGGCCTTCGCATTCACTCTTCGCATCCGACCCGCAGGAGAACCACGCACCATGCGCATATCCGCAGCCACCGCAGCCACCGCAGCCGCCGTGCTCGGCGGGAGCCTCGCCCTGGGCCTCATCTCCGTTCCGGCGGCGCAGGCCACGCCGGCCGGCCCGTCGGAGTGTGCCGCCGACGCGTTCGGAGTCGCCGGGAAGTACGGCGAGTTCGTCCTCGGTGACGACGTCCACTCCCCCGACGCGGAAGGGGCGGTGGCCGTGGGCGGCAACGCCGACTTCCGAGGCGGCTTCAGCGTCGCCAACGAGCTGACGGCGCCGGAGGTCGCCGCCCTGCCCGGACAGGCGTCGCTCGTCGTGCGCGGCGACCTGCTCAACAGCGGCTCGGTCACCGCCGTGATGAAGGGCAACGCGGTCGTCGGCGGCAAGGTCAGCGACCGTGCCGTCGAACTGCACTCCGGGTCCTTCCGCAAGGACGCCGGGCTGATCGACTTCGACGCCGAGTTCACCAAGCTCCGGGGCTACTCCGCAGCACTGGCCGGGGAAGCGGCGACCAGCGGCACCCAGGTGAAGGCGGACGGCAGCCGGCTCACGCTGACGGGCGACAACGCCACCCGCAACGTCTTCCGGGTGACCGCCGGTCAGCTGGAGCAGGCCAAGGAGGTGTACCTCAAGGTCCCCGCGGGTGCGACCTCCCTCGTCAACGTCAGCGGCGAGAGCTACGACATGGCCACGGCCGGCACCACCGGGTTCTTCCTGTCCGGCGGTCAGGACTACGTGCTGGACGACAAGCTCCAGAGCGCCTCCGACGGCAAGGTCCGCGCCCGCCTGCTGTGGAACTTCCCCGACGCCCGCGACATCACCAAGAACAGCTCGGCGGCCTGGCCCGGCAGCGTGCTGGCGCCTCGCGCGCACCTCGAACTGGGCACCGCCGCACCCGTCAACGGCTCGGTGTGGGTGGCCTCGCTGCACGGCTCGGGCGGTGCGGAGACGCACCACTTCCCGTTCAGCGGCTGCCTGCCCGGGACCGGGGAGACCCCGGTCCCCAGTGAGACCCCGAAGGCCACGCCGCCGGTCGTCAGCACCCCCTCCGGCTCCGCGACGCCCGCCCCGGGCGACACCCCGTCGGGCTCCGCCTCGCCGTCCGAATCCGCCTCGCAGCCTGCGGCGGCGGGCACGCCCACCCCGTCGCAGAGCAGCACCGCCCCCGCCGAGGGGGACCTCGCCACGACCGGCAGCAGCGGCACCCTCCCGCTGATCGCGGGCACCGCGGTGGTGCTCGCGGCGGGTGCCGGCCTGGTGGTGGCTTCCCGCCGCCGCTCGAAGCGCGCCTGATCCGCGAGGAGATCAGCCCGCAGATCCACTGAGCCGCCGGTCCGGAACCCGGACCGGCGGCTCCAGGACCGCCCCGGCCCCTCCTGAACAGCGGCTACGCGGGCAGCACCGGCAGCAGCTCCGGCAGGTGGCCGTCCGAGGCGGCCGCCGCCGCGACCCGCTCCTCGGGCACCTCCCCGTACAGCGTCGTACGCGGCTTCGCCGGCCGGCCCGCGAGATCCGCGATGGCGACCAGGTCCTGGACGGACCGGTACGAGCCGTAACCGGAGCCCGCCATGCGGGAGATCGTCTCCTCCATCAGCGTGCCGCCCAGGTCGTTCGCGCCGGAGCGCAGCATCTCGGCCGCGCCCTCCGTACCCAGCTTCACCCAGCTGGTCTGGATGTTGGTGATGTGCGGGTGCAAAAGGAGGCGGGCCATCGCCGTCACCGCGCGGTTGTCCCGGTCGGTCGGGCCCGGCCGGGCGATGCCGGCCAGGTAGACGGGGGCGTTGGTGTGGATGAAGGGCAGCGTCACGAACTCGGTGAGGCCGCCCGTCTCCTGCTGGAGGTTGGCCAGGGTCCGCAGGTGGCCGAGCCAGTGGCGGGGCTGGTCGACGTGGCCGTACATCATCGTGGACGAGGAGCGCAGGCCCACCTCGTGGGCGGTCTTGATGACCTCCAGCCAGGTCGCCGTGGGCAGCTTGCCCTTGGTGAGGACCCAGCGGACCTCGTCGTCCAGGATCTCGGCCGCCGTGCCGGGGATCGAGTCGAGTCCGGCCTCCTTCGCGGCGGTCAGCCAGTCGCGGATCGACATTCCGGTGCGGGTCGCGCCGTTGACGACCTCCATCGGTGAGAACGCGTGGACGTGCATGCCCGGCACGCGTTCCTTCACCGCCCGCGCGATGTCGAAGTAGGCGGTGCCGGGCAGGTCCGGATGGATGCCGCCCTGCATGCAGACCTCGACCGCGCCGACGTCCCAGGCCTGCGCGGCACGGTCGGCGACCTGGTCCAGGGAGAGGGTGTACGCGTCGGCGTCGGTGCGCCGTTGCGCGAAGGCGCAGAAGCGGCAGCCGGTGTAGCAGACGTTGGTGAAGTTGATGTTGCGCGTCACGATGTAGGTGACGTCGTCGCCGACCACGTCCCGGCGCAGGGCGTCCGCGATCCGGCACAGTTCGTCCAGCGCCGGCCCGTCCGCGTGCAGCAGGGCGAGCGCCTGCTCGTCGGTGAGCTTCGTCGGGTCGTCGGCGGCCTGGCTCAGCGCCCCGCGAACATCGCCGTCGATGCGGGACGGGACCATGCCGGGCGCCGCAGCCTCGCGGAGCGCCTCCCAGTCCCCGTACACCTCGTCGAAGTCGTCGCGGCGGTCGGCGGTGCGGCCCTCGGTGTCGATGGTGTGGTGCAGGTCGGTGCGGCCGGAGGCGTTGAAGCCCTCGTCGGGCTCCTGCCAGGGCAGCCCGACGGGGATCGCCCCCTCCTTCGCGAGCCCGGTCTCCGGGTCCGCGAGCGCGCGGACGTGCGGGAGCAGGCGCGGGTCCAGCCAGGGTTCGCCGCGCTGGATGAACTCCGGGTAGATGGTGAGCCGTTCACGCAGCGTGAAGCCGCTCTCGGCGGTCTTCGCGGCCAGCTCGTCGATGTGCGGCCAGGGGCGCTCGGGGTTCACGTGGTCGGGCGTGAGCGGCGAGACCCCGCCCCAGTCGTCGATCCCGGCGCCGACGATCAGCGCGTACTCGGCGTCCACCAGGTTCGGCGGGGCCTGGATGCGGGCCGACGGGCCGAGGATGTGGCGGGCTACGGCGATGGCGGCCGCCAGCTCCTCCAGCTCCGCGTCCGGCATTGCGCGCATCGCGGTGTCGGGCTTGGCGCGGAAGTTCTGGACGATGACTTCCTGGATGCCGTGGTAGGCGCGGGCGGTCTTGCGCAGCTCGAAGAGGGAGTCGGCACGCTCCTCGTAGGACTCCCCGATGCCGATCAGGATGCCGGTGGTGAACGGGACGTTGGAGCGGCCCGCGTCCTCCAGCACGCGCAGCCGTACGGCCGGTTCCTTGTCCGGTGAGCCGTGGTGCGGGCCGCCCGGCTCGGACCACAGGCGGGTCGCGGTCGTCTCCAGCATCATGCCCATGGACGGGGCCACGGGCTTGAGCCGCTGGACGTCGGTCCAGGTCAGCACCCCGGGGTTGAGATGCGGGAGGAGACCGGTCTCCTCGAGTACCCGGATCGCCATGGCGCGTACGTAGGCGAGGGTGTCGTCGTACCCCTCGGCCTCCAGCCACTCGCGCGCCTCCGGCCAGCGGTCCTCGGGCCGGTCGCCCAGCGTGAACAGCGCTTCCTTGCAGCCCGTCTCCGCGCCCTTGCGGGCGATGTCGAGGACCTCGTCGGGCGAGAGGAACATGCCGTGGCCCTCGCGGCGGAGCTTGCCGGGCACGGTGACGAAGGTGCAGTAGTGGCACTTGTCGCGGCAGAGCCGGGTGAGCGGGATGAAGACCTTGCGGGAGTACGTGATGACGCCCGGCCGGCCCGCCGCGTCCAGGCCCGCGTCCCGGACCCGGGCGGCGGAGGCGGCGAGATCCGTCAGATCGTCGCCACGCGCCTGGAGCAGGACGGCGGCCTCGGTCACGTCGAGGGCGACACCGTCGCGGGCCCGCCGCAGGGCACGGCGCATGGAATTGGTGGTGGGGCGTCCGCTCTGAGGATCGGTCATGAACCGAGCATACGAGCGAGTAGCCGGCCGGTGACCGGCCGGATCTCCCGCAGGCCACACCCGCCCCCGGCGCCCCGGCGCTCGCAGGCCGCACCCGCCCCTGGCGCCTCGGCCGTACAGCGGTCCGCGCCCCGTAGGGTCGGCACGGTGATGGAAACGATCGTCTTCGACATCGGCGAGACACTCATCCGCGACGACCGCTACTGGGCCTCCTGGGCCAACTGGCTCGGCGTCCCGCCGCACACACTGAGTGCGCTGGTCGGTGCCTCGGTCGCCCAGGGGCGGGACAGCGCCGACGCGCTGAGCCTCCTGCGCCCCGACATAGACATCAACGAGGCCTCGCTCGCCCGGACCGCCGCCGGGCGCGGCGAGCACCTGGCCGAGCCGGACCTGTACCCGGACGTGCGGCCGGTGCTGGCGGAGCTGCGCGCCCTGGGCGTACGGGTGGTGGTCGCGGGCAACGGGACGGTGCTGGCCGGGGAGCTCCTGCGGGCGCTGGACCTGCCTGCGGATCTCGTCGTCACCTCGGACGAGTGGGGCGTCGCCAAGCCGGACCCGGAGTTCTTCGCGCGGGTGCTCGAAGTGTCCGGGGCGGCCCCGGGGTCGACGCTGTACGTGGGTGACCACCCGGCCGGCGATCTGTTCCCGGCCAAGTCGTGCGGGCTGCTCGCCGCGCACATCCGGCGCGGTGCCTGCGGGTACTGGTGGGCGGACCACCCCGATGTCGTCGCCGCCGCGGACTTCCGCATCGACGCGCTGACGGACCTCCCGGCGCTGCTGGACCAGGTGCCGGAGCCGCCCCGGCCGAGGGCCCTGCGAGCCCTGTAGGGGGGAGCGGGCGCGCCGGTCCGCCCGCACGTCCGCCCCGTCCGAGGTGGCGCCGCTCGGCTGGAGGAGAGCTGACCTACGGCCTGCGGCCCAAGGGCACGGCCTCACGCGGCACGGCCTCACGGGGGGACGGCGGAGTGTCCGGGCCCCGTCAGACCGTGTGCACCAGCCGGAAGCGCTGGGCCAGCACGCGGGTGTCGTCGTCGACGGTGAAGCCGGGGTCCCCCAACTCCTCGCGCGACTCGGGGCTGTGCCAGAACTCCTCGTGCCCGGCCCGCCACTGTGCGACCGACTCGTCGCCCTCGCCCTCGTCGACGACGTGCCGCAGATCGATGTCGGCGAGCCGGACGACCCGGACCTCGGTCATCTCGATCACCGCGACCCGCCGCCCCTCGGAGTCGACCACCGCCGACCGCCGGCCGGCCTCGGGCAACGGCTCGTCGTCCCGCTCGTATCCCAGCACCAGCGCCGAGGTGGAGGTCTTGGCTCCGGAGAGGACGGCGGCGACGAGTTGGTCCCGCAGCGGTCCGGGGAACGCGAACTCGGCCAGGGGCAGATCGTTGAGGTCCATGCCGCAGGCTACCGAGACCGCGGCATGCGGGCCCAGGCCTTTTCGGCCGCCCGGACCCGTCAGCCCTCTTAGCCGATCAGCCCTCTTAGCCGTTCAGCCCTCGTAGCCGTTGGCGGCGAGGATCTTGTCGATACGGGCGCGGTGCGCGGCCTCCCAGGCGTCGAGGGTCTCGGCCGCTTCCCTGGCCGCCTTCGCACGGGCGTCGAGCAGTACCTGCTCCTGACGCGCCCCCGGCGTGACGACGACGCCCTCCTCGTCCGCGACAACGATGTCCCCGGCGTGCACGGTCACCCCGCCGCACCGCACAGGTCCGTTGAGGGGCGTCACGGCCTTCTTGGTACCGGGAAAGGGGACGATGCCCCGGGCGAAGACGGGAAATCCCATCTCCCGCACCTCCGCGAGGTCCCTGATCACCCCGTCCGTCACGAACGCCGCGATCCCCCGGCGCTGCGCGACGGCGCACACGTTCCCGCCGGCCAGCGCGTAGTCCACGTCCCCCGCCTCGATGACGACGACCGATCCGGGTTCGGCGCGGTGAATGGCCGCGTGCAGCATGAGGTTGTCCCCCGCAGGGCACCTGACGGTGAACGCCGGACCGGCGACCCGCTGCCCCGACGGCCACAGCGGGCGGATGCCCGCGTCCATGACCTGCCCGCGACCCAGGAGGTCGGCGAGCGTGGTCGGGGAGATGTCCTTGAAGCCGCTGACGTCGTACATGCGCATCCTCCGCTCGATGCCCGCCCCTGGAACCGGGACGGGCAACGACATTCCACGGCCCAGCGGCTTCCCGGTCAACCGGCCGGCGCCGTCGTGGTTCAGGTGGGACGCGTCGGGCGGCCTTGCTGCCTCAGCGCGGCGAGGAGGCCGTCCAAGGCGTTCGTGAGCGCTTCGGCGTTGGCCGGGTCGAACCATGTGGTGCGTACGCGTTCGTTGTTTCCGTTCGGGGTCTCGTGGTCGGCGGCGAGCTGGTGCAGGGTGCGGCTCCCGTCGTTCAGGGAGCGGCCGACGCCCTGGAACAGGCTGCGGACGTAGCGGTCCGCGTCGCCGCCGTCGATGCCCTGGGCGGCGGCCCATGAGGTGAGCGTGGCGAGGTACGCGTAGTGCGAGGTCAGCGTCCCCGTCAGCGCGGAGAAGGCGTCGAAGGCGGCCTCGTCCTCGGCGGGGAGCACTCCTCCCATCTGCTCGAAGAGGGCGTCCACCTCCGGGTGCGGGGGATACGTGACCGTGATGGAGCGGCGTTCGCGGATGGCCGGAAGGGGGATGGCGCGGACGATCGCGGCATCGGTGCCGAGCATCTGCCGCACCTCGTCGTTGCTGACGCCCGCCATCACGTTGACCACGATCCTGTCGGCGCCCACCGCCAACCCGGCGAGCGCTTCGCGGCGGTCCCGGCGGCGTACGGCGATGATCACCAACTCCGAGCGGTCCACCACCTCCTGGTTGCCGGCGCAGACCCGTACGCCCTCGTACCGCGAGGACAGTTCGGCCGCCGCGCGGGCTCCCCGCGGGGAGAGACAGATCTCCGGCACCGTGCCGTCCCCGTCTCCGCCCCCGTGGCGCAGGCCCGTGGCGATGGCCCGGCCTATCTCGCCCACTCCGATGATGCCGATGCGCTTCACAGTGCTTCCTCCGTGGTGTGCAGTGCGCCCGCCAGGGCGGGAACCTGCGGACCTGCCGGTGTTGTGAGTGCTAGGGCCTTGTGGGTGCTACTGGTGATGTGAGTGCCGTTCGTCCGCGTCAAGCAGTTCGGTGAGCCGGCGGACCGCGAAGGCGACCAGCGGCCGCACCGGAATGAGCCGGCACGGGGCGTTGCCGACCAGGACCTCCTCGATGCCCGCGCGCTCCTCGAATTCGCGGCCGACGACGGGGAAGTGCCTGCCGTTGTCGTTGCCGACGTCGAGCGTCTCGACCCACGCCCGCTCGCCGTCGACGTCCAGGGGGAAGCGGCGGACCTTCAGGCGCGGGCCGGGAGTGAGCGATTCGGCGTAGTGCAGGAAGGTGTTGCGGTCGTGGCCGACCCCCACGAGGAGGATGTGGCCCCCGAGGTCGTGCAGCCGGCCGAACGGCGAGGTGCGGCCGATCGCGAATCCGAGCGTCTGACGGTGGACGATGTCCGCTGCCCGAGCCCCGATGGCCGCGACGGATGCCTGCGGGTGCGAGCTGCGCACGCTCCCGGGCAGGGTGCGCAGGAGTTCCGGGACGGCGCCCATGCCGGTGGACGGCAGGTCGGGACGGAACGTGGGTACGGCCGCACGCCGTTCGATGACCGCAGCGTCGGGAACACCGGTGTGGCCGTGGTCGGGATCGGTGACCTGCCAGGTGAAGGCGGGCGTGACGAGCGTCCCGGCCGGGCCGAGTACGGTGCGCAGACTGTCGATCACAGTGGCGGCTCCGCCGTCGACGCGGCCGATGCTGGACAGGGACGAGTGCACGATCACGCTCATCCCCTCCCGGACCCCGGTCCTGCGCCATCCCTCCACCAGGTCGGTGCTGGTCAGTCCGCCGGTCCGCGGCTCGGTCGTTCGCATGCTTGAGGATCTCCGTCGTCGGGCTGCGGTGTTCGGGGGTGCGGTGTTGCGTATCCTCATTATGCACGCGGTGCGTGCATCATCAAGTGCATGGCTAGGACACGGCTTGACCGGAGAGGTCAGCGGGTCAGCGGGTCAGCGGGTCAGCCCAGGAACAGGGCGAACCTCGGGGCGAGTTAGCCCAGCTCCGCCTTCTCCGGCTCCGTCGGGGCGCGGCGTCCGGTGCCGATGAGCAGGGCGTCCCGGTCGGAGGACGACGACGGAATCGCGGTCCCGGCGATCGCCTCCAGAAGCTCGCGGGCGCGGGCCAGGCCTTCGGCGGGCGGCGGGGGAGCCGCCGGGAGGTGCGCGATCAGGTCGAGGTGGTGCAGCGTGCTCTCCAGTACGTACACGGAGAGGTAGTCGGCCACCGCGAACACCTCGCCCCGGGTGCCGACCCGAAGTCCCGGGCCGGCGAGCCCGGCCGCGCGGCCCGCCGCGGAGCCGACGTCGTCGAGCGCGTCGGCGAGTCCGGCCACCGCTGCGAGCAGTGCTGTCCCGGAGCCTGTGAAGTCGTCCATGGCCGCAAGCCAGTGCAATTCCCGGGTTCAGCCGCTGGGAGTGTCGTCCACCTTGAAGTTCATCTTGACCTGGCCGTCGACGACGGATGTCGCGGTGGCCGTGACGCCGTACTGCGCGCCGTCCGCGCCCAGTTGGCAGCGGACCTCGGCGTTCACCCGGGCCGGCAGGTCCTCGGGGCAGGTGAAGGTATCGGGCTCCTGGCCCACCTGCGCCGCCAGCGCTGCCTTGCCCTGGCGGGCGACCTCCGCCTTGTCCACCGCCTTCGCCCCGCTGCCACCGGTGCCGGGGGCGTCGTCCACCTTGAAGTCCATCTTCACGTTGTCGCCGTCCACCGACTTCGCGGTAACCGTCATGCCCTGCTTCTTGCCGTCCGCGGTGAGCGTGCAGCGGACGGTCTCGCCCACCTCGGCCTTGAGGTCGTGCTCGCAGGTAACGGCGTCGGGCTCCCGGCCGACCTCCTTGCTCAGGCCGGCCTTCGCCTGCTTCGCGACCTCTTCCCTGCTCACCGCTTTCGATCCCGCACTCACCGAACAGCCCGCGGCGCACAGCACCGCAAGTGCCCCCGCCGCCGCTCGAATCGCTATTCGACTCCGCCCCGACTTCCGCATGGGTCCCCCTTGATCAAACACGCACGTCAAAAACTTGGCGCGCCAAGCTATCACCGGGGCCCTCACCGCCCACCGCGCTCTGATCCGCACCCGGACCGGAAACCGCGACCCGGTAGATCCACGAGCCGCGACCCGGTTCCCCGCGTCGCGGTGATCCACGACGTAAAAGGCTTTAAAGCACTTGGGTAAAGAAATTTCACCAACCCGACCCCACCCTGTGGGCCCGTCACTCTCCCGGGTGAGGTTTCCCAACTGAGCTGGATTTCGCCCGGGTTGCCTGGCATATGCTCGCCGCACCAAACTTCAGACATGAGTCGGCCCCCGGCGGGACAGCAATCCCGAACGAGGGCCTGACCAGCGAGGAAGCGACACCTTCTCGATGGATACCCCGCAGATTATCGCGCCCTCCCACGCCCTGTCCGCTGGTGTGGTGCATGTCAATCTTCGCCACACGACCGGCTTCACGATCGTGGGCAATCACCTCAGCCAGCACGACGAGCTCTCCCTCGCCGCCAGGGGCCTGGCCGTGCACATCCAGTCGCTGCCGCCCGGCGCCAGGGTCGGCATCAAGACCCTCGTCGAGCGGCTGCCGGACAGTGAGCACCGCATCGCCGCCGCCCTGCGCGAGCTGGAGGAGTTCGGGTACCTGAAGCGCACCCGGCAGCGCGGACGGGACGGCCGGGTGCACACCCGCACGGTGTCCTACAACCACCCCGACGCAGCCTCGCTCGGCAAGGAGCAGCCACGAAGGCACCCGGCTCCGGCCCCCGCAGCGCAGGTCCAGCCTCCGGCACCAACACCAACACCCCAGCCCCAGCCGCAGCCGCCCGCAGAGGCCGTCGCGCCCCGGCTCGTGCCCGTACCCACGGCGCAGAAGCCGCCGCCTCCGCCTCTTCCGGCGCCCCGGAACCCCACGCCCCAGCTCATGCACGCCGCTGCGGCGCTGCTCGCGGGGCTCCGGCAGCAGGCGGCCCAACTCACCCTGACCGAGGCGGACATCGCGCAGCTCGCGCCTGCGGTGGCGGCCTGGTTCGAGCGGGACGCCTCGCCCGCCTCCGTACGTCACGCCCTCACGGCGGATCTGCCGCATCCGCTGAGGTTCCCGGCGAAGCTGCTGCGGCACCGGCTCACGGCGCTGCTCCCGTCGGGGCGTACGCTCCCCGCCGCATTCAGAGCCGAGCCGCTCCAGAACTGCGACGACTGCGACCGCGCGTTCAGGGCGCCCGAACCGGGCCACTGCGGTGAATGCGCGGCGTTCGGCAGCCGTTCCGCATCGGCCTGAGGCCGGACGGCTCCCGGACGCGGCCTGCCCGCCGTGACCAGTGGTCGACGGCGGGCAGGAAAGACGTTACGGGGCGCGGAAGTTCGCCCGCCGGAGCGTGATCAGATGCGCACGGCGCCGAAGACGGAGCCGATGGTGCCCATCGACTCGTAGCGGACGGAGGCGCCCGGGTACGGGGCGTGGAGCACGCTGCCGCCGCCCGCGTAGAGCCCCACGTGCGAGTTGCCGTTGAAGAAGACCAGGTCGCCCGGCTTCAGCTGGCTCGTCGAGATGCGGGTGCCCTGGTTGATCTGGGTGTACGTGGTGCGGGTGATCTCGGCACCGGCCTGGTGGTACGCCCACTGGGTCAGGCCCGAGCAGTCGAAGGCGCCGGGTCCGGTGGCACGTGCCTGATACGGCATGCCGATCCGCGAGGCGGCGGCCTGGAGGGCCGACGCACCGAGGGCGGACGCGGGGGCCTCGTTGCCGAGTTCGACCCGGTCACCGGCGCCCCGGCTGGCGCGCACCTTGTCGGCGGCGGCGTTGCTGGCGCGCGCGTCGTCCTCGCGCATCTTGGCGCGCTCGGCGGCGGTCAGGGTGTTGAGCACCTTCTGGGCCGCAGCGAGCTTGCCCTGCTGCTCCTTCTTCTTCGAACCGAGCGTCTCGCGGACGTCCGCCAGGTCGCTCAGCTTGCCCTGGGCCTCCTTGCGCTCCTGCGCGAGGGTCCGCTGCTTGCCCTGGATCTTCGTCAGCGACTCGGTCTGCTTCGCCGTCAACTGGTCCAGCGCGGAAGCCTGGTCGAGGAAGCTGTCCGGGTCCGAGGCGAGGAAGAGCTGCACCGAGGGGTCGATGCCGCCGGAGCGGTACTGGGCGGCGGCGAGCGAACCGAGCCCGGCACGAAGGGAATTGAGCTCCTGCTGACCACGCGCCACCTTGTCCTGCAGCGCGCCGACCTGCTTCTCGAGCTTCTCCTGCTTCTGCTTGGCCTCGTTGTAGTGCTCGTTGGCGACCTCTGCCTCGTGGTAGAGCTTGTCGACCTGTTCCTTGACCTCGCTCTTGGTCGGCTTGGGGTCGGCGTGAGCGGCCTGAGAGGTCAGGGCCACGGCCGCAGCGGCGGTCGCGGTGAGCACGGTCACACGGGCGCGGCTCGGGTTCTTGGGACGACGGTGGGACGCCACGAAGGCGAGCTCCTTCTTCCTCGAGCCGCCTACCGGGCTATGGGGGGACGGGAATCCCCGGCTCCGTGTACGTCACGGAATCGGCGGTTCCTTCGCTGCCACCCCGGATGGGTGGTCAACCGTGCGAAGGTTCGAGGCCCAACCATAGTGACCATCTCGTAATCAGTTCAATCGGCGGAGGCGTAATCTCTGCACACGAGTCACATATTCCGGTCACATCACACCGCGTGTAGTCGTAGTCTGACAGCCCGTTCCGGAATCTCGACCTCCACCCCTCCGCCCTCCGGGCGCGAGTCGCAGTGGTGCCTGACCTGATCCGGAGAAGAGGCCCCGCAGATGGCCCTTCAAGAGGCCCTAGGGTCGTGCCCCATGACCGAATCCCCCTCCTACCTCCGCGCGACAGCGGAGGCCTACGACGCCATGGCGGCCGTCTACGCCGACTTCGCCCGTGGCAGCCTCGACACCCTCCCCCTGGACCGCGCGATGCTCGCCGCCTTCGCCGACCTCGTACGGGCGGAGGCCACCGGGCAGGTCGCGGAGCTGGGTTGCGGACCCGGGTACCTCACGGCGCACCTGCGGGGGCTGGGACTGGACGCGTTCGGGCTCGACCTGTCGCCGGTGATGATCGACCTGGCCCGCGAGGCGTACCCGGGCGTGCGCTTCGAGGTCGGGTCGATGGACGCGGTGGACCGGGCCGACGGCGAGCTGGGCGGCATCGTGTCCTGGTATTCGGTCATCCACACCCCGCCGGCAGAACTCCCGCCCCACTTCGCCGAGTTCCGTCGCCTGCTGCCCCCGGGCGGCGTCCTGCTGTTCGCCTTCTTCGAGGCCGGTGACGGGCCGGTGGAGGCCTTCGACCACAAGGTGACGACGGCCTACCGCTGGCCCATCGACGAACTCGCCGCGCTGGCCCGCGACGCCGGCTTCACCGAGGTCGGCCGGATGCTGCGCGAGCCCCTCGAAGGGGAGCGGTTCCGCCGGGGGCACCTGCTGATGCGCGCGGCCCGCACGAGCCCCGGCTCCCCCTGAACGCCACGCTTGGTCAGGCTCCTTGTACTCCTTGGAACCCCGCGCGTGTCCTCTCCGCTCCGTGTCACCCGTCTCCGTGGGCGCGCTGTCCTGAGGCCTGCCCCGGGACGGGCCCCGGGGCAGGCCTCAGGACAGACCTCTAGAGGTACTCCGCGTACGCGTCCAGCGTCCGCAGCACTTCCGCCTCGCCCGCCGGGGGCAGCTGGAGCACGACCTCCTCGATGCCCAGGTCCGCGTAGTGCGCCAGCTTGCCCGCCTCCGGCAGGACCGCGTACGGGACCACCCGCATGTCCTTCGGGTCGCGGCCCGCCGATTCCCAGGCGGTACGGAGCCGGGGGATGGACTCCGTCAGGCCTCCGCCGCCGATCGGCATCCAGCCGTCCGCGTACTCCGCGATGCTCGCGAACAGCTTCGGTCCGGCCGCACCGCCGATCAGGGTGCGCGGGCCGACCACCGGACCCCGGGGCTGCTGGAACGGCTTCGGGTACGCGTAGCTCGCCTGAACGGAGCCGAACTCGCCGTCGTACGCCGTCGGTTCCTCGGACCATAGGGCCCGCATCAGCGCCATCCGGTCCCGGCCGAGGTCGCGGCGGGTGCGCCAGTCCACGCCGTGATCGGCGGCCTCCTCGACGTTCCAGCCGAAGCCGAGCCCCAGGGTGAAGCGGCCGCCGGAGAGGTGGTCGAGGGTGGCGATCTGCTTGGCCAGGTCGATCGGGTCGTGCTGGGCGATCAGGGTGATGCCGGTGCCGAGCGTGAGGCGTTCGGTGACGGCGGCGGCCTGTCCGAGAGCCACGAAGGGGTCCAGGGTGCGGCCGTACTCGGGCGGCAGCTCGCCGCCCTGCGGGTACGGGGTCTTCCTGCTCACCGGAATGTGGGTGTGCTCCGGCAGGTAGAGCCCGTCGAACCCCCGCTGTTCGAGCTGGCGGGCGAGCCGTACCGGTGTGATCGTCTCGTCGGTGAGGAAGATCGTTGTACCGATCCGCATGCGAGAACACCTCCGTCGTCGTCGAATGACGGCCCAAAGGTATGCCGTCCGGCGCGCAAAACCGAGCCTCAGGCACCCACGGACGAGCGACTGTGGAAGACACCGGGGCCGGGCCGCGTCCGGGCCGTACCTGTGCCACCTCCGTACCGCCGGTACGGTCGGCATCCGGCTACGGCGAGACCTTCCGCTCGTCGGCCCTGAGCCCTCGGAGTGTCCAGAGTCCGTACAGAGCCAGCAGGGGTTTGGCGAGCACGTACTCGCCGAGCCGGTAGTCGTCCGCACGCACGAGCTTCGCGGCCAGATCGGGGCGCTGTCGCCGCAGGTACGCGCGGGCCTTGAGCGCGTGAGCCGGCTGGGAGACGATCTTGATGCGGTCGACGTCCTCGACCAGCGGGATCACGTTCGTGATGTTCTCCCAGGTCGTCGTACTCCGGTCCTCCAGGAGAACGATGCCGTCGAACTCCGGCGCCGACGAGGCGTAGTCGGCCATCAGCCGGGCTTCCGAGGCGCCGCCGCCGATCGCACCACCGCTGAAGACCACCCGGGTGTCCTGTGCGCTACCGGCGGCGACGGAGCGGGCTGCGGCCCGGACCCGCCGGCGGTTGATGAGGTTCGCCTTCGGCCCGGGGTTGCGATAGCCCAGCACCACCACCGCTTCGGACGTGCCCCCGCCGGCCCCCACGAGGGCCCGGGACCAACGCCAGTTCAACCACTCGCCCCAGACCAGGGCCGCAGCCCCGGCCATCGCCAGTCCTGTCCTGCGTCGCATGCGGCGACCCTAGGGCACCGTGCGGCCGGCAGGTTCCGTGCGAGGGCTCGGGCTTCTAGGCAGTGTCCGGCGGGTCATGTCACCCTCGGATTGCCTGCTCGCCATATCCGGCATGGGGCGGGATGATCTGACGAATGCGGAGTGGGTGCGGCTGGAGCATGGTCAGCGTCGACTCGACGTCCTGCCGCGCCCATCAACACGCGGCCGGGGCCCGAAAGAGGAAGTCACGCGTCCCGAAAATAGGACAACGCCCCGGCACCACCGCCCGGACGAAGGACTTGGACGTTCCCGGGTCGGTCTGACCTGCAAGATCCACCTCGCGGGTGAAGGCGGATGCCGGCTGATGGCCTTCCTGCTCACCCCCGGCCAGTGGGGCGACGCGCCACAGATGATCGAGGCCCTCGAACACATCCGTGTCTCCCGCCCGCAGGGCGGCCGCCCCACGCACCCGGCCGGACCACGTGGGCAGCGAGAACGCATACAGCTCACGCCGAAACCGACGTTACCGGCGCAGACGACAGATCAGGCACACCATCCCCGAGCCGGAGGACCAATGGGCCAACCGCCAACGACACGGCAGCAAGGGCGACCGGCCCACTGGCTTCGACGGCGAGGTCTACAAGCGCCGCAACGAGGTCGAGCGGACAATCAACCAGCTGAGAAACTCCCGAGCCGTCGCCACCCGCTACGATCAGAGGGCCTACGTCTTCCACGGCACGATCACCGCTGCGGCGATCCGCATATGGCTCCGACCATGATCGGCCGCACAGAGCCTAGGGGCGCGCCGCTTCCCGCACCATGGCGGCGAAGTCGTGGTGCGGCTCGGGGTCGTCACCGTCGCCGGGCCACCACACATACGCGGTCCACTCGCCGTTATCCCCGATGCTGTCGGCGTGCAGCAGCCAGTAGCAGCCGCTACCGCCGTCGTCGTCGCCGACCAGCAGGCATCGCCTGAGTACGGTGAGCTGCTCCTCGAAGCTCTCGACGTCCGACCATGCTTCGAAGAGCTCGGCGTCGAGGTCGGTCAACCAGCCGATTGCGCCGACCTGGAACAGGTTGACAAACCCGATGTCTTCCCAGCCGTCGCTGACCTGGAGGAAGTTTCGGTACGAGGGAGGAAACCTCACCCCGAGCCGCTCCTCGGCGGCCACGATCGCCTGCTCGCCCGCCGGTTCGGCACCGGCCCACCCGGCCTCCAGCCGCTCCTTGCTGATGACCTGCCGATGCTCCTCGATGGCCTCACGGACCTCGTCCGAGTTGATGTGCCTGGAGTTGTAGTCGCTGAGGAACGCGCGCCATTCCGCGACCGTCATGGGCGAAGGGGTCGTCATACCTGAACTCCGGTGATTCGTACGGTGGGTCTCTGACAGCCTCACACGACCCACTGACAATCGAAGCGTGTGCCGGCCCGGCAGTGACCTGGCCCTTGAAGCCGCCGCTCGGGACGCGGCGCGGCCCCGGCGGATCCTGCGGCGGGTACGTCTTGGCTTGCAGCGATCGCCCGGCACGGCGCGGCCTGTTGGCAGACGCTTCCCGGTTGGGACTTGTCCGGTCGATCATGTTCGTAGCCAGATGGTGAGGGCTGCGGCCGTTGCGGTGTCGAGGAAGACGTAGCCGCGCTTGTCGTATCTGGTCGCGACGACCCGGTGTTGTCTGAGCGGGTTGCTTGATCGTTCGACGGTGTTGCGTTTCTTGTAGCGCTCCTCGTCGAAGCCGGGTGGTCGTCCGCCGAGTGATCCTTCGCGCAGGCGGACGGCCTGACTTTCGGTCTTCTCCGGGATGGTGTGCCGGATGCCGCGTCGTCGCGGGTATTCGCGGCAGGGCCGGTTGCTGTATGCCTTGTCCGCCGCGACGCTGTCGGGTCTCTTGCGGGGCCGGCCCGGGCGCCGCCAGGGGCCCGGATCTTCTCCAGCACCGGCTCGAACTGGGTGCAGTCCGCCCGCTGTCCCGGCGTGACGATCAGGGACAGCGGGCGGCAGCGGCCGTCGGCACTCAGATGGACCTTGGTGGTGAACCCGCCCGGCGAGCAACGACATTGGACTAGGGCGTGTTTTGAGAGTCCCGTCTGCCCGGCGGCGTCTGGCACGCACGCTCGCGGCGTTGCGGAAATGCCCTAGTAGCTCCTCGCCCATAGCCTGAAGGGCATGGGAGGGGCCCCATCCGAGACCATGTCCGCGCCTTGCGATCGCACGCACCAGACGCCGCCGGGCCCGCCCTTCGGGCGGACGGCGCTACGTTCAAAACACGCCTAGTGCCGCGTCAGTCAAGGTTTGCCCGTCAAGGAGCGGCGTCAGGTGCGTGCTCTCGGCGTGCCGGCCGGAAGCCCTTGTACTGGATGTACTTGGGTTTTCGGCCGGTGCGGCGAGAGTGCGTGCCGGGCGTCGCGACGGGGCGGACCTTGGCTGCCGCGGCACTAGCCCCCGTAGACGCCGTTCTCACCCGCGGCGTCCACGTACTCCTCCCAACTCACGTTGCCGATCGAGATGTTGTTCTCGATCACCCACAGGTCCTCGGCCACGACACGCAGCTCGCCGTACTTCTCGTCCCCCTTCTCGTCGTCCTCCTCCCAGGGCTGGACGGCGAGCAGCTGCATCCCGGGCGTGGTGAGGGCGGTCCCGTCGGCCACGATCAACAGATCACTTCCGGGTGCCAGCGACACGATCTGGTCGGTCGTCAGGTCGCGGTAGGCGGGGTCGTCGATCAGGTCGACATACGCGAGGAATCCGTCGTCGTTGGGCGTCGCTATCGCTTCCTGAAGGGCTCGCCAGGCGGCCTCGTCGGAGAAGTCGGTGCGGATCAGCAGGGTGTTGTCCGAATCCGGCAGGTGCTTCATGATTTCTCTCCCTCTGGGTGTGCGGGGCTCGGCCTCGGTGAAGACGCGAGAAGACCGGCAGTCAGGCCGTCCGCCTGTGCGAAGGATCGCTCGGCGGACGACCACCCGGCTTCGACGAGGAGCGCTACAAGAAACGCAACACCGTCGAACGATCAATCAACCGGCTCAGACAACACCGGGCCCGTCGCGACCAGATACGACAAGCGCGGCTACGTCTTCCTCGGCACCGCAACGGCCGCAGCCCTCACCATCTGGCTACGAACATGATCGACCGGACACGTCCCAACCGGGAAGTCCCGATGAGCTGGCTCTACTGCTCGACACGGCTCCGGCCACGATCCGCCGGACAGAGCCTACGGCCGGCGCAGGTGGAGGTCGCGGAGCAGGGCGATCTCGGCCCCGTGGTGCAGAAGTTCCTGGTTCACCCACCAGATGATGTCGATGAACGGCTCCTCGGCGTCACTGCCGTGGGGGTACGTGCAGTGGCCGATCCTGTCGAGCACGGCGTCGTCGGCGGCGAGCAGCGCCTGGCGCCAGGCCGCGGCGGCGGTAGAGAGGCCGGCGATCGCTCCGGCGGCGTCGGGGCTGACCCGGTAGTCGCTCCTGGTCAGGGTGCGGGTGCCGTTGGCGTGGTCGGCACGGACGGCCAGCATCTCGCCGAGGTGCGTCAGCCGCCAGGCGATGGTGGTGAAGGGCGGGGGCTCGGGGTGCGGTGAGTCCGCCGAATCCCGGCCCCAGTCGCCCGCCCCCACCAGCCGGGTGGCGCGCGCACCCGGCCCGTCCGTCCGGCGCCGGACCGACCAGCAGTCGGGTACCGGTTCCCAGAGGTACTCCGCGTCGGTCATCGAGGTGGCCTCGACCTCCACCCCGTTGCCGGTGTCCACCACCGGGCCGCCGATGCGGCCGAGCAGGCGCTCGCAGCCGAAGTCGAACTGGTCCAGGAGCGGAACCAGGCGTACGGGAACGGCGGGCTGCCTGCTCATCACTTCTCCTTCGTCCCCGTGAGGGAGCCAATCCCCGCGCGAACCGGCGACGTCCGCAGCCACCGTACCGAGCCGGCTGCGCGGAAGGGGGCGGCGCGGGCGCGGACGGGGCGGCTCCGGATGCCCCCTGGTTCGGGTCGGGCGGCGCTGCCATCATGGAAAACGTGACCCAACTCCAGCTTTCCGGGGCCGCGTTGGCGGTCGCCGCAGGCGTTTACGGGGTACTGGCCGTCCTGTGGCTGGTGCGGAACCGGTCCGACCTGGCCGCCGCCTCCTCGCTCGGGCGCCTGGACATCGACCCCTACCACGCCGTCGCCACGGCGGGTGAGGCACACGACGCCGACGGGCACGCGGCCGCAGTCCTGATGCTCGAAGGACGCCTGACGATAGACGCCGAAGGGCGGCTGCGCGTGACGGACTGCGGTGTCACCGGCGCTCCCGGGCACCCCGTCGCCGGCGCCCTGCTGGACGCCGTACGGCGGCAGGGGCCGGTCACGCTGCGACGGCTGCGCGACGATCCCGGGCTGCGTGACGCACGTGCCGGCTTCCTGCGGGAGCAGGACGCGCGGGTACCGCGCTGGTCGCGCCGAAGGAACGACGGCCTCGGGACGGCGGCCTGCGCGACCGCGCTCGCGCTGTCCTTCTTCTTCCCCGTGCAGCGGGTGTTCCTGGGGGACGACACCCCGGACGGGGCCGGGGACCTCCTCTTCGGGCTGTTCCTCATCGTGCTCACCGGGCTGATGCTCGCCGTCCCGCTGGTCTGGCTCGCCATCCGCTTCTGGCCCGCCCGCCGCGACCCCTTCCGCGCCCACTGCGCCGGCCTCCCCGGCCCGGAACCGGCGGCGCTCGACGAGGAGCGGCGCGAGCGGCTGCGGATGAGCCGCCGCCCTGGGCGCAGGGAGTCGGGGCCGCGCGAGGACGTCTTCTGGGTGGACAGCGGAGGGGCCTTCTAGACGGTGGCGTCAATGCCACGTCCGCATCAGAGGCAGCAACTACGAGCTGGCCCTCGCCCCAGGTACGGCCGGCAGCCATCGGCATTGTCATGGCTACCTGGCACCATGATCGGCATGAGTGAGACAACCGCACCTGAAGACAGTGAAGTTGCCGGTGTTCTGACCACGCCGGAAGAGTGGCGTGTCTTTCTCCAGCGGTACGGCGAGCTGTACGTGAAGGTCCGTGCCGACGAGGAAGAGTTGGTCGATCTGCTGGATGACGATCAGCTGGAGGTTCTGGACGAAGGGGGGCGGGTTGAGCTGTGGCTGGGCGAAGCCCCTGCCCGGGAGGAAGCTCTGGCGGCATCCGAGGAGCGGCTCGGAGTGCGGTTCCCGCCCAGCCTGCGGGGGTTCTTCCTGGCGAGCGACGGGTGGACGCACCTCGATGACTACGTGGACGGTGTCTATTCCTGCGGCCGCGTCTTGTGGATGCGGGACGGCGAGGCCGGCAGGCGCGTGACCGATATCTACGACTCGATACCCGGCAACGAGGACGACGTTCAGTTGTTCCGCCGGTCAGTCGAGATCGGCCGGGGAGAGGACTTCTGGTTGCTCGATCCGACCGACGTCGGGCCGGACGGCGAGTGGGCCGCCTACGAGTTCGCACCGAAGTACGGCAATCCGACGAAGTACCCCAGCTTCTCCGCGTTGATCCGCTCCGGGTACGAGAGCATGGAGGAGGACGAGGACTGAGTCGGTTCGTCAGCCTTCACGCTCACATCAGGAGTGACGCGAGGATGACGGCCGCTTCGTGGAGTACGTGAACGGGTTGCCGGCGCCGCTGGAGCGGAAGAACGGCTGGACGGATTCCGAGCGCGTCGGGCAGTTGCGTCCCGATGGCGTCCAGCGCCTGCTCAACCACTCCGGCTGGGAAGCGGATGCGGTCCGCGACGACGCGCGGGACTTCGTGGTGGAGCGTATCGGTGGGCACCTGGTCCTCGCACCCCGTCACCATGCCAACACACATCACCCGCGCTGGTCCCGCTTCCGCCGCCGCAGCCCCCGGGATCTCGCCGGACCGTTTCCCCCAGAGGACAGCCCTTAGCGCCCGCTGGAGGGCGAGCGGCCGGCCCGGGGCTGCTCCCCCTCCCGTCGGCAAGTCGTCGACGCTTCGGCGGAGCGCGAGGTCAATGGGCCTGTGACAGAACGCGAACGTCGCTGAAGACCGCCTGTAACCCGGTGCGGGATACAAATATTTCTGACCACATGCACCACACCCGTTCTGGGGGAACACCGTGAAGCACAACCGCATCGCAGCCATCGCCGCCATCGGAGTCGCCGCCACCCTCTCGCTCACCGCCTGCAACGGTGACGACACCGGAGCGGCCTCTTCCTCCCAGGGCTCCTCGTCCTCCGCGTCCTCCTCGTCCTCCGGCGGTGACTCTAAGCAGGACGGCGGCTCGGACGGCGGCTCGGAGACCGGCAGCGCGCAGTCGGGGTCCGGCGACAGCACCGGGGCCCCGGACGACGCCGCGAACGGCGCGAGGGAGACCGGCAGCAAGGTCACGTTCTGCAAGACGGAGGACCTGGCCATCGACGCCATGGACACCGCGCCCGACGCGCAGACCGGCAACATCGACATCACCATGATCAACCGGGGTTCGGCCACCTGCTCGGCAACGGGCTTCGCCGGCGTCGACATCAAGGACACCGACAACACCTCGAACCCCATCGAGCGGGGCCACGCCCAGCCGCGCATCACCACCCTGAAGCCCGGCGACGCCGCCGTCTTCAACCTCTCCTACACCATCGACAGCAGTGGCAACAGCCTCTCGCACCCGACCAACATCCTGGTGACGCCGCCGAACGAGACCCACACCCTGAGCCTGAAGTGGCCCGAGGGCGCGGCGGACATCAAGGGCGCCTACACCGACGTGCAGGTCTACCCCACGCACACGGCCAAGTAGGAACGAACTACCCGCGTTCACACGGCATTCACCGCTCTCCAGCACGATGCACCGGTACGCAGACCTCGTCTCGTCCACCACATCCCGGGGAGCGCCCGATGCCCGAACCGACTGCCGCACCGACTCCCGCACACCGCCCGATCGCCAGGCGTGGCCTTCTCGTCGGAACCGCCGCCACCGCCCTAACGTTGGGGGCCGTGAGCTTCGCCGCCGCCGACGAGGGCGGTAACCGGTCCAGCACCGTGCGCGGCGTCCTGCCGCCCGGGTCCCCCGACTACGTGTACCTGCCGGTCGAGGTCCCGCGCGGGGTCGCCGAGATCGCCGTCTCCTACACGTACGAGAAGCCGCCCGTCCCGGCCGGGACGCAGGGCAACGCCCTGGACATCGGGATCTTCGACGAGCGCGGTACGGAGCCGGGCGGGCCGGGGTTCCGGGGGTGGTCCGGCGGGGCGCGCGGCAGCTTCTTCATCCGGGGCGACGAGGCGACGCCCGGCTACCTCGCGGGGCCGGTGCGGGCCGGGACCTGGCACATCGCCCTCGGTCCGTACACCGTCGCCCCGCAGGGTCTGCCGTACGAGGTGACGGTCACCCTGCGCCCCGGGCCCACCGCGCCCACCCCGCGTCCCGGATATCCGCCGCAGCGCGCGAAGGGGCGCGGGCGCGCCTGGTACCGCGGGGACTGCCACCTGCACTCCGTGCACTCGGACGGCGGGCGGACCCCGGCCGAGATCGCCGCCGGGGCCCGCGCCGCCGGGCTCGACTTCATCAACAGCAGCGAGCACAACACCAACTCCGCGCACGGTGCGTGGGGCGGGCTGTGGGGTGAGGACCTGCTCGTCCTGACGGGCGAGGAGATCACCACCCGCAACGGGCACGTGCTCGCGCTCGCCACCGATCCGGGCACGTTCGTCGACTGGCGCTACCGGGCCCGGGACAACCGCTTCGGGCACTACGCGAAGGCCGTGCGCCGGGCCGGCGGGCTGGTGGTGCCCGCGCATCCGCACGCCACCTGCATCGGCTGCCACTGGAAGTTCGGCCTCGGTGAGGCCGACGCGGTGGAGGTGTGGAACGGGGCGTACACCCCGGAGGACGAGATCGCGCTGGCCGAATGGGACAACTCGCTCGTCGCGGCGTCCCGTTCGTCGAAGCGGTGGGTTCCGGCGATGGGCAACAGCGACGCGCACCGGGAGCCGGACCGGATCGGGCTCCCGCAGACCGTCGTCCTGGCCGACGACCTGTCGCGCGAGGCGATCGTGGCGGGCATCAGGGCCGGGCACTCCTACATCGCCGAGTCCTCGGCCGTCAGCCTCTCCTTCGGCGTCTCGGACGGGCGCGGGCGCCACGCCGGAATCGGTGAGCGGCTGCGGGCCACGGGGGACGCCACCCCGGTCACCGTACGGCTGGAGGTCGGCGGGGCCCCGGGCTGCACGGCGCACTTCGTCACCGACCAGGGGACCCTCTTCACCTCGACGCTCCCGAAGTCCGGTACGGGGGCGGTGGAGTGGCGTACGACGCCCGCCAACGCCGCCTACGTGCGGGCCGAGGTCCGGCATCCGGTGACGGTGGCCGGGCTGCCCGGAGCCTTGGCGGCGCTCACCAATCCGGTGTTCCTGGAGAGCTGAGGCCCGGCCGTCCCCCGGGTCAGGTCGTGCTCTCCTGCACCTTGGACCACGCCGCCTTCGGGGTGTACACAGTGTTCCTCGGCTTGGCAGCCGCCGCTGGCGTCCGCAGGTCCGAGCTGTCCCAGGTGGACTGGGCGGTGTACCGGACCGGCCCGGCCGCCGGGGTCAGGCCGAGGGCGGTCAGGTCCGACTGCGGATCGGTGGTGCGGCTGTACAGGCCGCCCGCCGATACCGCCCCGCCGCGCTGGAACCCCATGGCCGCCGGAGCCTGGTTCGTGGCGAAGAAGTGCGCCTCGCCGCCGATCGTGAAGGCTCCCCGGGTGGTGTTGTGGATCTGTCCCGCGTTCTGGATCAGCGAGGTCATGCCGAAGGTGTCGTCACCCCCGTCGCTGATCGTGCCGTCCGCGTTGACCACCCACAGCTCCCAGTACTGGAGCTCGCTCCCGTTGGCCGTCCCGCCGACGGCCGACACATAGGCGTCAAGCCCGGGGCCGTCGATCGGGGCCCAGCCCTGGCCGGTGTGCCGCTCCACGGCGAAGCGCCTGGTCACCTGCTGGATGATCACCCCTTGCTGCGGGTTGGCGAGCTGCCATTCCCGTACCCGGGAGAAGTTGCCGCAGACCCCTTCCTCGTTGTAGGCGCCCAGGACCGGGGCGCCGAGCACCGGTGCGGCCCCTCCGGCGGCCGGGGCCCGCTGCACGGCGTGGTCATGTACCGCCGTCGCCTTGCTGCGCTGCAGCCCGGCCTCGGCGGCGTCGTGCGCGTGCGGTGCGGCCATGACGCGGTGCGCGTTGGCCTCGGCCGCGCGCTCGAAGCGGTCGGAGGGGTCCGAGACCTTCAGCCCGGTGCCGTCGTCCGTCCCCGCCACCGGGCCCTGACGCTGCTGGACCACATGGGTCAGTTCGTGGGCCAGGGTGTGTTCGTCGGTCGTCGCGCCGCCCAGGACGATGTGGCTGCCGGACGTGTACGCGCGGGCGCCGATCTCGGCGGCGGAGCGCTGGGCGGTGGCGTCCGTGTGCAGCCGGACATCGGAGAAGTCCGTGCCGAACCTGGCCTCCATGTCCTCGCGCACCGGCTGTTCGAGCGGGCGGCCCGCCGCGCCCAGCACCTCGCGCACCGCCGAGCGCTGCACCGGCTGCTCCCGGTCCCGGCCCTGCGCCTGCTCCCGGTCCTGCTCCCGGTCCGCGAGCATGCGCGCGACGGCCGCGTTGCCCACGGTCCGCTGGAGCACTGCCAGTTCGGCGGGGGCGCCCGGCGCTGCGTCCCGGCCCGGCGGGCGGTCCGACTCGCGGTCCTGTGCGCGTGGACGCTGGGCGCGGGTGGTACGGCGTTCCTGCTCGTGCGCGGGCATGGGGCCTCCAGCCATCGGTCCCTGCCATTGATACCGCGTCGCGCCCGCCCCGCCAATGGACGCCCGGGTCGGTCCCGGGGCACCGCCGCTGCACTCGCCGGACACCGCCCGCCCGGCCGCCCGTTACTCCGGTCCGACCGGTGCGGCGGCCCGCGCGCGGTCCGGGACGGGGTGCGCGAGGGCGCGGAACCGCTGTGCGCAGGAACGCCGTTGCGCGACCGCGAGGCCCGCGATCACCGTGCCCAGCACCAGCCACCCCGCCGGACCGGCAGCCATCACCACACCGGTCAGCAGCGGGGGCCCGGCGGACTTCTGGATGGACTGCGACATGCCCGCCACCCCGAGGTAGGAGGCCCTCGCTTCCGGGGGCGCGAGCAGGACGGCCAGCTCCCAGGAGCTCACCGACCGCATCAGCTCCGCCAGGGTGACCAGCACCGCCGCGCCGAGCAGGACCGCCGCGGCCGTCCAGGTCCCGCAGCGGGTGGCGCCGGCCAGCAGCGCGCAGCACACGAACATCAGGGCGCCGTACAGCAGCAGCGCGCGGACCGTCCGGCGCGGGCCCTCGGCCCTTTTGGAGAAGGTCAGTTGCAGCACGACGACCAGTACGGTGTTGATGACCAGGAAGGCCGGTACGAGCGCGTGCGGCGCGGAGGTGCGGTTGACCAGCCACAGCGGCAGGCCGACACCGAGTACGGAGTCGTCGAGGTTCATCGGTATGTCGAGCAGGACGAACCGGAGGTAGCCGCGGTCCCGCCAGGGGCTCTTCGGCCGCCCGGAGGTGCGCCCGGCGGCAGGCTCCGACGCCGCCCCGGGCCCCGCCGTCGACCGGGCCACCTCGACCGTCGCCTCCCGCAGCTCCCCCGTGCGCCACACCAGCACCGCCGCCACGACGAAGGAGAGCGCGTCGCCGAGGATCAGCGCGCGGTAGGCGTCCGTGGTGCCCACGGCCAGGCCGATGGCCGCGATCCCGGCGCCGACCCCGTAGCCCGCGTTGGCCGCACTGCGGGACAACGCCTGGTACGCGGTGCGCCGTTCGCCCGCCGCGCGGGTGGCGAACAGCATCTCCAGCGTCTTGGCCGCCCTGTCCCCCAGGTAGGTCGCGGCGACGACCGGCAGCAGCGCCTCGAAGCCCGTGCACAGCAGCACCAGGGTCAGGGTCACCAGCCGCAACAGATGACAGCCGATCAGCAGCAGGCGCAGCGGGAAGCGGCCGGCCAGCCGTCCGGCCAGGGGCGAACCGGCGATGCCCGCCACTCCGGCCGCTCCCAGCAGCACCCCGATCTGCTGGGCGCTCAGATGCGTGACGAAGGTGAGGTACAGGACCGAGGACGCGGCCCACAGGCCCGATCCGGTACGGTCGACCGACAGGGCGAGCAGCATGATCCGGGCGTTCCGGCCGCCGGGCGGGTTGCGCAGCTGCGCCAGCAGCCCGGCCCCGCTCGCCGTCGGCGTCCGCTCGCCGTCGCCCGGGCCTTCACCCTCGCCCCGGCGCTCATCACTGTCCCTGCCCTTGCCGTTCATGGCGCCTCGCACCGCCCCACCCCCGAGTCCCTCGACGCCCGCGTAGTCCGGGGGAAGCCTGCCGCGAGATATTCTCGATGTCAAGATACTTGATGGCGAGATACTTTTCCCGGGTCCTGTCCCGGGTCCGTGGGAACGAATCGCCCGCCCGGCTCCTCTGTGGGGTGACGCCAACCCGTCAGCCCCGTCCACAGCCCTCCGGAGGAGCCCCGTGACACCCGACCGCCTGCTGCCCGGCCGCCGCACCACCGCCCTTGTCGTCGCCGGGGTGCTCACCGCCGACGCGCTGCTGCACGTCTTCTGGTCCACCGGCCGCACCTGGCCCGCCGGGGACTCCACCGCCCTCTCGTACGCGGTGCTCGGCATCGACGCCCCGTTCACGCCGCCCGTCGTACTGCCCCTGGCCGCCGTCCTGTTCGGCGGGGCGGCGCTCGTCACCGCCCGCGCCCGGCTCGGCCGCGCGCACCGCCTCGGACGGCTGCTCCAGGCCGGGACGCTCGCCGTCGCCGGCGGTACGGCGCTGCGCGGGCTGGCCGGGATCGGCTGGGCGGCCGGGCTGCGCACCGGGCTGGACCCCGGCGCAGGACACACCTTCCATCTGCTCAACTGGACGCTGTACACGCCCCTTTGCCTGGTGCTCGCGGCAGCCGCGCTCCGGGTCGCGGCCAGGGAGGAAGCGCCGATCCGTGCCCGATGACCAGCTCCGCGAACACGCGGTGGCCCTCGTGGTGGCCGCCCAGCGCGGCGACACGATCGCCATGAACGAGCTGCTGGACGTCCTCGCCCCGTACGCGGGCCGCATCTGCACCCCGATCGCGCTCGCCGACGGGCCCGACGCCGTCCAGGAGACCCTGGTCGCCGTCTTCCGGGGGCTGCGCTCGCTCAAGGAGCCGGCCGCGCTGTACGGCTGGGTGCGGTCCATCGCCTGCCGGGAGGCGGTCAGGGTCGCCCGCCGCACCGCCAGGTCCGTGCCCGCCGACCTCGCCGCGCTTCCCCAGCGCGGCGATCCGCAGCTCGCCGCCGATATCGGTGACGTGCTGGCCCGGCTCTCCCCCGAGCACCGGGCCGTGCTCGTGCTGCGCGATGTCGAAGGGCTCGACGAACAGTCCGCCGCCGCCCTGCTCGGTCTGCGGGTGGGCACCGTCAAGTCCCGTCTGTCCCGGGCCAGGGACTCCTTCCGGAAGGCATGGACGTCATGACCGACACCCCGCTCCCCCAGTGGCCGGCCGCCGCCCCGCTGGACCCGGTCCGCCGGCTGCACGCCCTCGCGGCCGGGGTGCGCGGCGCCCGGGTCAGCACCCGCGAGATCCCCGCCCCCTGCACCGCCGTCGAACCTCTCATCGCCGACATCGGCGGCGAACTCGGCTTCCTCGTACCGGACATGAGGCGGCTGCGGCTCACCCGGACCGAGGGCGACCGGGTCGAGGCGGTCGCCCGCAGCAGGTTCGGGATGCACGCCCGCTTCCACGGGGTGCGGCGGCCCGGCTGGCTCTGGCTGCAGAGCCGCTTCGTCCTGATCGGCATCGCCGCCACCCCGTCCGCGACCGACCCCGGCCGCACCCTGGTCGCCTTCACCGGCGGGGTACGCGTCCCGGGCCGGGCGGCCCTGGTCCCGGTCGGCGTGGGGCGGGCCGGCCGCCGGGTGCTGGCACGGCTGGACGCCCGCCTCACCCCGGAGCCCGAGGGGTGAGGCGGGCGGTCGCGGGCCCGGCCGGGAGGGCCTGTCGCCTCAGCCCGGCCAGACGATCGCCTGGAGTTCGCTGTACGCGTGCAGGGCGTACGAGCCGACGTCCCGGCCCACCCCGCTGCGCTTGAACCCGCCGAACGGGGCCTCCATGTTCCGGCCGATGGTGTTCACGCCGACCCCGCCGGCCCGCAGCCTGCGGGCGACCCGGAAGGCGCGGGCCACATCGCCGGACCAGACATAGTCGATCAGCCCGTAGTCGCTGTCGTTGGCCAGCGCGATGCCCTCCTCCTCGTCGTCGAAGGGCACCACCACCACGACCGGGCCGAAGATCTCCTCCCGCACCACCCGCATGCCGGGGTTGCAGTCGGCCAGCAGCGTCGGCGCGACGTAGAAGCCCCGGCCGGTGGGAGCGGGGCGTTCGCCGCCCGTGACGATCCGGGCCCCTTCCTTGCGGCCCAGTTCGACGTACGACTCGACGCGGTCGCGGTGGGCGGCGGAGATGACCGGGCCGACGACCGTGCCCTTCGCCGTCGGGTCCCCGACCGGCAGGTACCCGGCGTACGCCGTGAGCTTCTCGACCAGGGCGTCGTGCGCCGCCCGCTGGACCAGGACGCGGGTCGGAGCCGTACAGATCTGTCCGCTGTAGAACGAGAACGTGGTGCCGATGCCCGCCACCGCCGAATCGAGGTCGGCGTCGTCGAGCACCACCGCGGCGCCCTTCCCGCCCAGCTCCATCAGCTGCCGCTTCATGGAACGGCCGCAGACCTCCGCGATGCGCTGCCCGACCGAGGTGGAGCCGGTGAAGCTGACCATGTCCACATCGGGCGAGTCGACGGCCGCCTCGCCCACCTCCGCCCCCGAACCGCTGACGACGTTGACGACACCCGGCGGCACGCCCGCCTCCGCGAGGGCCTCGGCCATCCGGTAGACGGAGAGCGGGTCCTGCGGGGCCGGTTTCACCAGGACCGTGTTGCCCATCGCGAGCGCCGGGGCGATCTTGCCCGCCGGGTTGGCCCAGGGGTTGTTGTACGAGGTGATGCAGGTGACCACGCCCACCGGCTGGCGGACCGCGAGCGCCCCGAAGATCCCGGCCCGGCCCATCGGACCGGCCTCGTTGATCTGCGGCGGGACCGCCTCCTCGGCCGGTTCCAGGGCGCCCTTCGCGTACCGCCGGAAGCGGGCCGCGCCCACGGCGACCTGCATGCCGCGGGCCGTTCCGGTGGTGGCGCCGCTCTCCGCCTGGGCGAGTGCGGCGTTGGCGGCGAAGTCGCGCTGCATCAGGTCGGCGGCGCGGTCGAGGATCGCGGCGCGCTCCTCGGGGCGGGTCAGCGACCAGCTCGCGAAGGCCTCGCGGGCCGAGGCCGCCGCCTCGTACACCTGCGCGCTGCTCGCCTCGGGGGCGAGGCCGACGACGTCCTCGGTGGCCGGGTTGATCACCTCGTAGTGGCCGTTCGCAGGCTCGGTCCACTCGCCGCCGATGAAGAGGCGCTGGGGAGTCGTGGTCACTGGGTGCTCACCGTCCGGGTGTCGCGTCCGGAGCGCAGCACCGTGCCGGGGACCGCGCCGGTCACCTTGTCGTCGCGGAGTGTCTCCACACCGTTGACCCGGACCGACACGATGCCGAGCGCCTTGGAGTCGAGCCGGGGGCTGTCGCCCGGCAGGTCGTGGACGAGGGTGGCCGGGCCCGCGTCGATGCGTTCGGGGTCGAAGAGTACGAGGTCGGCGTGGTAGCCCTCCGCGATCCTGCCCCTCTCGCGCAGGCCGAAGAGGCGCGCGGGGTCGTCGGTGAGCATCTTCACGGCCGCTTCGAGCGGCATGAGCCTGCGGCCGCGCAGGCAGTCGCCGATGAACCGGGTGGTGTACGGGGCTCCGCACATCCGGTCCAGGTGGGCGCCCGCGTCGGAGCCGCCGAGCATCACGTCCTCGTGCTCCCAGGTCCGCTGCCGCAGCGCCCACGAGTCGGGGTCGTTGTCGGTGGGCATCGGCCACAGGACCGTGCGCAGTTCGTCGGCCGCGCAGATCTCGACGAGACACTCGAAGGGGTCCTGGCCGCGCTCGGCGGCGATGTCGTTGACCACGCGCCCGCCGAGACCTTCGTTCGCCGCGCTGTAGGTGTCGCCGATGACGTACCGGCCGAAGTTCGCGAGGCGGCGGAAGACGCCGGCCTCCTTGCTGTTGGCGCGGCGCAGCATCTCGGTACGGGTGCCGGCGTCCCGCAGCCGCTCGATGCGCTCGGGGACGGGCAGGGACAGGATGTCGCCCCAGCCGGGGATCAGGTTGAGCGCGCAGAACGTGCCGAGCGACATGTTCATCGGCGTCAGGATCGGCATCGTGAGCGCGACGATCCGGCCGCCCGCGCGGCGGGCGCGTTCGCTGGGGATCAGCTGGCGCGGCACGCGTTCGGGCACGGCGGCGTCGATGGTCAGGACGTTCCAGTTGAGCGGGCGCCCGGCGGCCGCCGTCATGTCGACGAACAGGTCGATCTCGTCGTCGGAGAACTGGTCGAGGCAGCCCGCGACGATCGCCTCGATCTGGGTGCCCTCGTGCTCGCCGACGGCCTGGGACAGCGCGAGGAGTTCCTCGGGCAGCGCGTGCCGGGAGGCGACGGGCTGCCCGTCGCCGTCGGCGTGGGTGGAGGACTGGGTGGTGGACAGGCCCCAGGCCCCGGCGTCCATCGCGTCGTGGAACAGGGCCAGCATGGCGTCCATCTGGGCGGGCGTCGGCTGTCCGCCGACCGCGTCGGCGCCCATGACGTGGCGGCGCAGCGCGCAGTGCCCGACCATGAAACCGGCGTTGACGGCGATCCGCCCGTCGAGCGCGTCGAGGTACTCGCGGAAGCTGGACCAGGTCCAGTCCACGCCCTCCTCCAGGGCCTTGAGCGCCATGCCCTCGACCCGCGACATCATCCGCCGGGTGTAGTCGGCGTCCTCGGGCCGGTCCGGGTGGAGCGGGGCGAGGGTGAATCCGCAGTTGCCCCCGGCGACGGTGGTCACGCCGTGGTTCATCGACGGGGTGGCGTACGGGTCCCAGAACAGCTGGGCGTCGTAGTGGGTGTGCGGGTCGACGAAACCGGGCGCCAGGACGAGGCCGGTGGCGTCCTCGGTGGTCGCGGCGGGCCCGGGCGCCGTGCCGGGTTCCGCGACGACGGCGATCCGGCCGTCGCGGATGCCGATGTCCGCCAGGTAGGAGGGTCCGCCGGTGCCGTCCACGACGGTCGCTCCGCGGATGAGGTGGTCGAGCATGACGGGGTCCCTTTCTCCGTGATGGTGCGGGGAGTTCACGTGGTGCTGATGCTGATGGTGGTGCGCCGGGGTGCGTACGGCCGCGGTACGCACCCCGGCTCGCGGAGCGGCGGTCCGGGAAGACGCCGCTCGTCTCTCAGCCCCACCGGGCCAAACCAAGCCCCGCCGGGCAAAAATCGAGCCCCCCGGCGATTGAGGAGCGGGGGTACGGGGGCAGCACCCCCGTAGACGCCCCGCGACTCACGCCGCGTCGCGGAACCGTGTCGTCCGGTGCACCGGATCCGTGTCGATCTTCGGGATCACGTGCTCACCGATCAGCTTGATCGAGTTCAGCGTGTCCTCGGGGCTGATCCCGATCGGCAGCCCGAAGCTCAGCTGGTCCGCGCCCGCCCGCTCCCAGCGCCGGCACTGTGCCAGCACCTCGTCCGGGTCGCCGCAGATCATCAGCTCCTCGGCGATGAGGAGTTCGATGATCTCCTCGGAGTACTCGGGCAGCAGCTCGGGCCACTGCGGGATGCCCTCGGGACGCGGGAAGGTGTCGTGGTAGCGGAACAGCAGCGACTGGAGGTAGTTCAGCCCGCCGCCCACCGCGATCTCGACGGCCTTGGCGTGGGTCTCGGCGCAGATCGCCGTCGAGGTGACCATCACGTTGTCGTTGACGAAGTCACCGATCGGCTCGGCGTCCTTGACGGCCGTCTTGTAGGAGTCGACGACCCACTCCATGTCGGAGACCTTCTGCACGCTGAAGCCCAGCACCCCGAGCCCCTTGCTGCCCGCCATGGCGTACGAGGACGGCGAGCCGGCCGCGTACCACATCGCCGGGTGCGACTTCCCGTACGGCTTGGGCAGGATCTTGCGCGGCGGCAGCGACCAGCTCTTGCCCTGGAAACCGACGTACTCGTCCTGGAGCCACATCTTCGGGAACTCCGAGATGGTCTCCTCCCAGAGGTCCTTGGTGTGGTTCATGTCGGTGATGCCCGGCATGAACCCGAGGATCTCGTGGCTGCCCGCCCCGCGCCCGGAGCCGAACTCGAAGCGCCCCTCCGACAGGTGGTCCATCATGGCGACCTTCTCGGCCACCTTCACCGGGTGGTTCACCGGGGCCAGCGGGTTGAAGATGCCGGACCCGAGGTGAATGCGGTCCGTGGCGTGGGCGAGATAGCCGAGGTACACGTCATTGGCCGAGATGTGCGAGTACTCCTCCAGGAAGTGGTGCTCGGAGGCCCAGGCGTACTTGAAGCCGGACTTGTCCGCCTGGATGACGTACTCGGTCTCCTCGATCAGCGCCTTGTGCTCTGCCCCGGGATCCACCCTGGACCGCGCGGCTGGCACGTACCCCTGCACAAAGAGCCCGAATTCCAAGGGAGTTCACCGTCCTCAATCATTTCTGACGATCCGTCAGATCCTGGTGCGTCCGACTGTTCCACCGACACCCCGGCCCGTCAATACCTGACACTCCGTCAGGCAGGCTGCGCGGCACGGTCAGAAGAGGCTGACCCCGGCCAGCCACCCGCCGTCGATGACGAACGGCTGCCCGGTGATGTACGAGGAGTCGTCCGAGGTCAGGAACAGGGCGAGCGCCGCGACCTCCTCGGGCCTGCCGATCCGCCCGAGCGGGACGAGCTTGCGGTAGAGCCCGTCCACGGCCTCCTTCGACGCCGCGTGGTCGGCGTCCGGGTCCAGCGCCGCCGGATTGGACATAGCGGTGTCCACCGCCCCGGGGCAGACGGCGTTGACCCTGACCCCCTTCGCCGCCAGCTCCACCGCGGCCACCTTGGTCAGGCCGAGGACGGCGTGCTTGGTCGCCGCGTACGCGCCGACGAACGCCATGCCGGTGAGCCCGGTGTACGAGGAGGTGTTGACGATCGTCCCGCCGCCCGCCGCCACGATCTCCGGCGCCACGGTCCGTATCCCCAGGAAGGCCCCCACCTGGTTGACCTGCACCACCTGCTGGAACTCCTCCAGCGGCGTGGTCACCAGCTCGTTGAACCGCAGGATCCCCGCGTTGTTGACCAGCCCGTCGATCCGCCCGAAGGCGGCCTTCGCCGCGGCGACCGCCGCCTGCCAGTCCGCCTCCCGGCTCACGTCCAGGTGGACGAAGAGCGCGGACTCCTCCCCCAGCTCCTTCGCGAGTGCCGCGCCCTGCTCGTCGAGCACATCGGCGATCACCACCCGGGCACCCTCGGCGACGAAGAGCCGCGCCTCCTGCTCGCCCTGCCCGCGTGCCGCACCGCTGATCAGCACGGTCCGCCCGTCCAGCTTCCCCATGACCTGACTCCTACCTGTCGAGGTGAGGTGCGACATCGGCGGCGAACGCCGCCATCTGATCGGTCAGTTCGGCCCGGCTGCGGCTGCGGAACCGCACCTGGATCTGGTGCACGCCCATCGCCGCGTACTCCCGCAGCGACTCGGCGAGGGCCTCCGGCTTCCCGCTGAGGGTGCGCCGCCCCACGGACCAGTCCGGCTCGCCCACGTACAGCGGCTCGGTGATGGCCCCGACGACGACCGGCTCGGCGACCCCGGCCGCGTCGCGCAGCTCGTGCAGCCGGGCGATCTGCTGCGGCAGCTTCTCCCGCGGATCGCCCTGCGGCAGCCAGCCGTCGCCGCGCACGGCGGCCCTGCGCACCGCGGCGGGCGAGGAGCCGCCCACCCAGACCGGCACCCGCTCCTGGGCGGGCCTGGGCAGCTGGCCGAGCCCGCTGAAGGAGAACCGCTCCCCCGCGAACTCCGGGTACTCCTCGGGCCCGAGCGCGGCCTTCAGCGCGTCGATGGTCTCGTCGAGCACAGCGCCGCGCGCGTCGAAGTCCGCCCCGAGCGCCTCGAACTCCTCGCGCACGTGCCCGGCCCCGACCCCGAGGACCAGCCGGCCGCCGCTGAGGTGGTCGAGGGTCGCGTACTGCTTGGCGGTGGCCAGCGGGTGCCGAAGCCCGACGACGGCGACATGGCTCATCAGCAGCACGCGCTCGGTGACCCCGGCGAGGAACCCGAGCGTGGCCACCGGGTCGTACCAGACGGTGCTCATGCCGTCCGCGAGCCGGCGCGGAATGGCGACGTGGTCGCAGCTCGCGATGTACGCGAACCCCGTACGGTCGGCGGTGCGGGCGATCTCGGCGAGGTCGGCCGGGGTGGCCCCGGCCTCCCACGGCTCTGCGTAGATGACGCTCTGCGACTGGATCGGGAGCTGCATCCCGTACGACAGCGGCCCGGCGGGCGTGATCGGCACCGTCCGGCCTCCTTCCCCTGGACCAGATCTGACGCATCGTCATATGACGGCACGCGGGGCCATCGTCGTACCTGATGCTGCATCAGACAAGGGGAAGGGCGGGCTCGGTCGAGGTAGGTGAAGGGGGTGCCGGCCGTGTTCTCGCTGTCCACGTCGGTCACGCTCCAGACCCGGAAGCGGGGCTTGTCGTAGCCGTCCCCCCTGTCCACGGGCACCTTCACCTCGCGACGAAACCCCCGTCGGGACCCGGCAGCGGGCGCTTCGGGCTCAGTGCGGCGCCCGCGCCGGACGCACCGCCGACACCGCCGCAGCCAGCAGCACCAGGGCGCCCGTCGCGAACACCGCGTTGCCGATCAGGCCGGTGGCGCGGGACACCTCCAGGTACCGCGCCTGCTCGAACCCCACCCAGGCGTAGGTGAGCAGCGCGCCCCCGGCGAGCCCGAGCCGGTGCGCCCCGGTCCACCGCTCGCCGCGCGCCCAGCGGACGCAGGGCACCAGCACCGCCGCCACGAGCAGCGCCCAGCCGAGGACGGGCACCGCCGCGGGCACCCCGTCCGGCAGGTACTCCCGGCCCCAGTACGCGCTGGTGGCGGCGAACGAGAGCGCACCGACCACCCAGGGGGCGGGCGGCGGCCGGCCGGTCGTGTGCCGCGCCTGCGGCGGGCGGCAGAGGAAGGCCGCGGTGATCAGTACGGCGATCAGTACGCCCGCCGCGGTGAACTGCGCCGGCGTGGCCACGAAGTCCTCGGACTGCACCTGGGCCAGGGCGAGGAAGCCCGAGCCCGCGGTGAACACGAGGGCGGTCGCCGAAAGGCCGGGGAGCCCGAGCCAGGGGCGGGTGCGGTCGCCGTCCCGGGCGAAGGCCTCGACGAGCGCGATGGGCACGCAGACGCTCCACACGGTGTGCAGCGTCAGCACGTCCTGGAGCAGCTGGACCCCGGTGTCCAGCAGGGGTACCCGCATCCCGGCGTACGCGGCCCCCAGGTCGAAGCCGCCGTAGTGCGGGTTCCACAGCATCTGGTCGACCGGGCCCTCCTCGATCAGTGCGTAGGCCGCGCCGAGCAGGATCATGGTGGGCCAGCCGCGCCCGGCGCGCCGGGTCGCCTCCCGGACCAGCAGCGCGCCGCCCCCGTACAGGGGCGCGAGCAGGAACACCGAGGGGAGCGCCGTGATCGGCTGGTTGCCCAGCAGGAACTCCCCGATCAGCGGGGCCAGCAGGAAGAGGGCGATCGCCGACCGGAGGCGGTGGTGACGTGCGCGTTCGGTGGCCATGCCTCCGAAGCTAGACGGGGCGCCCCGGGGCGGGCATCGGCCGATGGGCCAGGCCGGGGGGACGAAAGTAGCCGGCCGGGTGCCGAAGGTCGCCCCCCAAGGCGCCCCTGGTTCGCATCGCCCCCCTGGCCCGGGGGCGGTCCACCGGGCCCGCCCCCGGGCCGGATCACGGACGGGGGCGGGCACGGTGGCTCACTTGCGGTACAGCTCCTCGATCTCCGCCGAGAAGTCCCGCGCGATCGCGTCCCGCTTCACTTTCAGCGAGGGCGTGAGATGGCCGCCCTCCTCGGTGAAGTCGACCGGCAGCACGGTGAACTTCCGGATCGACTCGGCGCGGGACACGAGCCGGTTGGCCTCGTCGACCGCGCGTTGCAGCGCGGTGTGCAGTTCCTCGTCGTGGATCAGCTCGCGCACCGGGACGCCCTCCTTCTTCTTCATCCGGCGCCAGTGCGACAGCCCGTCCGGCTCCAGGGTGATCAGGGCGGTGATGAACGAGCGGTTGTCGCCGACCACCATGCACTGGCTGACCAGCGGATGGGCGCGCAGCCAGTCCTCCAGCGGGGCCGGGGTGACGTTCTTGCCGCCCGAGGTGATGATGATGTCCTTCTTGCGACCGGTGATCGTGAGGTAGCCGTCCTCGTCGAGCGCGCCCAGGTCCCCGGTGGCGAACCAGCCGCCGTCCAGCGCGGGCACCGCCTCGCCGCGTTCGGCGTCCCAGTAGCCCTGGAACACCTGGCCGCCGCTGAGCAGCACCTCACCGTCGCCCGCGATGCGGACGGCGGTGCCCGGCATCGGCCAGCCGACCGTGCCCAGGCGCGGCCTGAGGGGCGGGGTGACGGTGGCGGCCGCGGTGGTCTCCGTCAGGCCGTACCCCTCGAAGATCTCGATGCCGGCGCCCGCGTAGAAGGCGGCGAGCCGGCTGCCCAGCGGGGAGCCGCCGCAGATCGCGTACCGGACCTGGCCGCCGAGCGCGGCCCGGATGCGGCGGTAGACCAGCGGGTCGTAGAGCGCGCGGGCCGCCCGCAGGCCGAGCCCGGGGCCGGGGCCCGTGCCGTGTTCGGCGGCCTCGACGGCCTGGCCGTAGCGCTGGGCGATCCGGGCGGCCCGGTCGAAGGACGAGGCGCGGCCCATCTTCTCGGCGGTGGCCCGGCCGGTGTTGTACACCTTCTCCAGCACGTACGGGATGGCCAGCAGGAACGACGGTCTGAAGCCCGCGAGGTCCGCGAGCAGGTCCTCGGTCCTGATGGACGGCGCGTGGCCGAGACGGACCCTCGCGCGCAGACAGCCGATCGCGACCATCCGGCCGAAGACATGCGACAGGGGCAGGAACAGCAGGGTGGACGCGGGGTACTTGCTGACCGACTTGAAGACCGGGTGCAGCAGTTCGATGGCGTTGTCGACCTCGGCGAAGAAGTTGCCGTGGGTCAGCACGCAGCCCTTGGGACGGCCGGTGGTGCCCGAGGTGTAGATGAGGGTGGCGGGGGTCTGGGGTTCCAGCGTGGCGCGGCGGGCCGCGACGGCGTCGTCGGGGATGTTCCGGCCGGCCGACTTCAGCCGCCCCAGTACGCCCGTGTCGAACTGCCAGAGGTGGGTGAGGCCGCCGAGCTGCTTGCGTTCCTGGCTGATGACGCGGCCCTGTTCGGCCGTCTCGACCGCGCAGGCGACGGCGCCGGAGTCCTGGAGTATCCAGCGGGCCTGGAAGGCGGACGAGGTCGGGTAGATGGGGACGGTGACCAGTCCGGCGGCCCACGACGCGAAGTCCAGCAGCGTCCACTCGTACGTCGTGCGGGCCATGATCGCGATGCGGTCGCCGCCCCGCAGCCCTTCGGCGATCAGGCCCTTGGCTACGGCGAGCACCTCGCCCGCGAACTCCGCCGCCGTCACGTCCAGCCAGCTGCCGTCCGGCTGCTTGCGGCTGAGGACGGCGTCGGCCGGGGCCTCGCGGGCGTTGTCGAAGGGGATCTCGGCGAGTGAGCCGCGACGGACGGGCGGGGCGAACGCCGGTACGGAGACCTGCTGGACGCTTCCGTCGGCGGCCCTGACCTTGGTCGGCTCGACCAGGACGGGCGCGTTGGTGGTGGCGGGTGGCGTGGACACGTGCGGCTCCTCGGGCATCGGGGTCGGGGTCAAGCCACGTGCGGTCCGGCCGGTTCATGGTCCGGCCGGGTCACTGATCAGGCGCGTTCGAGGATCGCGGTGACGCCCTGGCCGCCGGCCGCGCAGATCGAGATCAGCCCCCTGCCAGGGGCGCCGCGTTCCGCGAGGAGCTTGGCGAGGGTGGCGACGATCCTCGCGCCCGTCGCGGCGAACGGGTGTCCCGTGGCGAGCGAGGAGCCCGCCACGTTGAGCTTCGCCCGGTCGACGGGGGCCAGGCCCGCCTTCTCCCAGGCGGCCAGCGTGGCGAGCACCTGGGAGGCGAAGGCCTCGTGGACCTCGAAGAGGTCGAAGTCCCCGACCGTAAGACCGGCCCGCTCCAGCAGTCTCGGTACGGCGTGGGCGGGCGCCATCAGCAGACCGTCCTCGCCGCCCACGTAGTCGACCGCGGCGCTCTCGTACAGCGAGAGGTAGGCCAGCGGTTCGTGCCCGTGCCGCTCGGCCCACTCCTCGCTCGCCAGCAGCACGGTCGCGGCGCCGTCCGTCAGCGGGGTGGAGTTGCCCGCGGTCATCGTCGCGTCCGGGTGGTCCGCGCCGAACACCGGCTTCAGGGTGGCGAGTTTCTCCACCGTGGAGCCGGGGCGCAGGTTCTGGTCCCGGTCCAGGCCGAGGTACGGGACGACGAGGTCGTCCAGGAACCCGCGCTCGTACGCGGCCGCGAGGCGCTGGTGGCTGGTGGCGGCGAGCAGGTCCTGGTCCGCGCGGGCGATGTCCCACCGCCGGGCGGTGAGCGCCGCGTGGTCGCCCATCGAAAGACCGGTGCGGGGTTCGGCGTTGCGCGGGATGTCCGGGACGAGGTGGCGGGGGCGCACCCCCGCCAGGGCCTTCGCCCGGCCGCCCGCCGACTTCGCGCGCCGGGCGGACAGCAGCAGCCGGCGCAGTTCGTCGTTGACGCCGAGGGGCGCGTCGCTCGTGGTGTCCGCGCCGCCCGCGACCGCGGAGTCGACCGCGCCGAGCATGATCTTGTTGGCGGCGGCGATGACGGCCTGGAGGCCGGTGCCGCAGGCCTGCTGGACGTCGTACGCGGGCGTGCGCGGGTCCAGCCGTGAGCCGAGCACGGTCTCCCGGGCCAGGTTGAAGTCCCGGCTGTGCTTGAGGACCGCGCCGGCGGCGAACTCCCCGACCCGCTGCCCCTGGAGCCCGAACCGCTCGACCAGACCGTCCAGCGCGGCGGTGAGCATCTGCTGGTTGGAGGCCTGCGCGTACGGCCCGTCCGAGCGGGCGAAGGGGATACGGCTGCCACCGATGACCGCGACCCTGCGGGGCTGCGGGAGTGCGAGGGGGATCAACTCGACCAACTCATCTCGACCAACTCCTGACTCTTGAGTAACCTTACTCTGGAGTAAATCTAAGACCGAGCAGGGAGTCTGGACAATGGCCGACCGCTATCTGTACTTCTCCGGCACAGCGACCGGCCGGTTCCTGACCCGGCGGACCGGGCTGCCGCAGCCCGCGCCCCTGCGCCGCTGGACGCTGGAGACCCCGTCGCTGACCGGCCCCGTCCTCCACCTCACCGCCGGGGACTCCACCGTGGCCGAGGAACTCGGCGCGGTCCTCACCACGACCGGCCTCCAGGTGCGGGCGAGCGCCGAACGGCCCGCCGCGATCGTCCTGGACGCCACGGCCGTCGACACCGCCGCCGGGCTCGGGGACGTGCACGCCGCGCTGCACCCCGTCGTGCGCTCCCTCGCACCGGGCGGCCGCGTCGTCGTCGTCGGAGTGCGCCCGTCCCCGGACGACCACCACCAGGCCGCCGCCCAGCAGGCCCTGGAAGGCTTCGTGCGCTCACTGGGCAAGGAGATCGGCAGGGGCTCGACCGCGCAGCTCGTACGCGTCGCACCCGGCGCGGTCGCCGGTGCCGAGTCCACCCTGCGCTTCCTGCTGTCGCCCCGGTCCGCCTACGTCAGCGGCCAGGTCATCGAGGTGACCTCGGCCGCCCCCGACCCCGTCAGCGACTGGGCCGCCCCGCTCGCCGGACGCATCGCGCTGGTCACCGGCGCGGCGCGCGGCATCGGCGCCTCGGTCGCATCGGTGCTCGCCCGGGACGGCGCCCACGTCATCTGCCTGGACGTCCCGCAGGCCCGGGAGGACCTGGTGCGCACCGCCGACCGGCTCGGCGCGAGCGCCCTGCCGCTGGACATCACCGCGCCCGACGCGGCGGCCCGGATCACCGCCGCCGTCCCGGACGGCCTCGACATCCTCGTCCACAACGCCGGCATCACCCGCGACCGGCGGCTCGCGAACATGGCCGCCGACCGCTGGGCCCCGGTCATCGACGTCAACCTCGACAGCGTCCTGCGCACCACGGACGCGCTGCTGAAGACCGGCACCGTCAACCGGGGCGGCCGGATCATCGCCACCGCCTCCATCGCGGGCATCGCCGGCAACAACGGCCAGACCAACTACGCGGCGAGCAAGGCCGGCATCATCGGCCTGGTCCGCTCGCTCGGCCCGCGCGCCGCCGCCGACCACGGCGTCACGGTCAACGCGGTGGCCCCCGGGTTCATCGAGACGAAGATGACCGCCGCCGTCCCACTGTTCATCCGCGAGGCGGGCCGCCGGATGAACTCCCTCTCGCAGGGCGGGCTTCCGGTCGACGTGGCCGAGACGACCGCCTGGTTCGCCCAGCCCGCCTCCAGCGCCGTCAACGGGCAGGTCGTCCGGGTCTGCGGCCAGAGCCTGCTGGGGGCGTGAACCGGTGCCGAGCCTGATCCTCCTCCTGGCGCGCGGAGCCGCCACGTCCCCGTTCAAACGGCCGGGCCGGCCGGACGCCGTACTGCCCGCCGACCGCGCGAGCAGCCCGGCCGCGCCCCTCGCGGCCGGTCCGCTGGCCGCGTACCGCAGGATCTGCGGCTTCGCGGCCCCGGACGCCCTGCCGGTCACCTACCCGCACGTCCTGGCCTTCCCGCTCGCCATGCGGCTGATGACCAGGCGCCGCTTCCCGCTGCCGGTCACCGGACTCGTCCACACCTGGATCGAGATCACCGCACACCGGGAGCTGCACGCCTCGGACGCACTCGAACTGACGGTGTATGCCGACAGGTTGGCCCCGCACCGGCGCGGCACCGAGGTCACCGTGGTCACCGAGGCCCGGCTCGCGGGCGAGCTGGTGTGGGAGTCCCGCAGCGGCTACCTGTCCCGGCACGCGACGCGTACCGCCGCCGAACCGGTGCGCCCCGCACCGGAACCGGACCTCCCCGCCGTCGCGGAGTGGCGGCTGCCCGCCGACCTCGGCCGGCGCTACGGCGCCGCGTCGGGCGACCGCAACCCCATCCACCTGTACCCGCTGACGGCACGGCTGTTCGGCTTCCCGCGCGCCATCGCGCACGGCATGTGGACCGTGGCCCGCTGCCTCGCGGAAGCTCCTCGGCCCGACCTGATCCACACGGTACGGGCGGACTTCAGGGCGCCGGTCCTGCTGCCCGGCACCGTCACCTACGCGTGCGAGGGCGCCGCCTTCCAGCTGCGCGGCGGCGAGCGCGTCCACCTCACCGGGACGGCCACGCAGCGGAGTTGACCGCAGGCGGCCGCCCCGGTCCGGCGCGTTCAGCGGACGTGGGACGTCCGCCGGGTCCGGCTCCTGATCCGGACGCTGCCGACGATCCGGTACGGCGCCGCCGACTCCTCCGCCTCGTCGCGCAGGGCGGCCAGCGGACCGAGCACGGCCGCCGGGGGCATGTCCGGATCGAGCCAGAGGTGCGTGCGGACGTGGAGCCCGGTCCGCCGGGCCGTGATGTCCACGCGGCAGCGGGAGACCCCGGCGAGGGAGGCCGTCCGCTGGGCCAGCGCTTCGGCCAGCGCGCCCGCACGCATCGCACCGCCTGCCGAGGGCAGGCCCAGCGACGTGCTGCCGCCGCCTCGGAAGCGGCTGGTGAACCGCCACAGGAGCAGCAGCGTCAGCCCCGCCGAACCGGCCACGGCGGCGGGCGTCCACCAGCCGCGCGTACGCAGCCCGGCCAGGCCCTCCCGGTCCAGCAGGACGCTGTCGGGGCGGGCCGTCGGCCACCAGCCGGGCAGCCGCGAGCCGAGCTCCGGCCAGGTACCGGCCAGCCAGACACCGCCCAGCAGGAGGGCGAGCCCGGCCACGGCCAGGACGGCCCGGTTCGCGGCGGGGCGCGGCCGGGCGCTCATGCGTCACCGCCCGGCCGCACGAGCCGCGCCGCCTCAGGGATGTCCGAACTCCCGGGCGTCCCGGCCGCGCGCGGCTTCGGGAGGTCCGGCTCGGGCGGGCGCCACGTCGGCTCGGGCCTGATCCGCACGCGGGGGCGCAACGGGCGCCGCAGCACGCAGTCGGCCAGCACCCGGCGGGTGGCGGCGGTGACCTCGTCCCGCACCGCGTCCACCGCGCCGAAGGCGAGCGCGACCCGGACCGTGACGCTCCGGCGCCGGACCCGTACCCGCACCGCGCCGACCCCGGCGACACCGCTCGCCGCACCGTGGAGCAGCGCGGCCAGCGCCGGGCGGTCGATGGCTGTGGCCGGGTACGTGTCCGGGGTCGCGAGGGTCAGCAGGCCGCGCCGTCCCGGCAGGGCGGCCAGGGCGAGCAGCCACAGCCCGGCGAGGGCCGCGGCGGCGCCGCCCAGGACCACGGGCAGGTCCCCCGGGCCGTGCCCCGACAGCCAGTCCACCGCGGCCGTGCGCCAGGCGGCGGGCGGCCGGCCGGTGTGTACCCGGACCACGTCGACGGCCAGGGCGCCGCAGCCGAGGGCGGCGGCCAGCAGGAGCCCGGCCACGGGCCCGCGCCGCGAGGCGCGGAGCCGGCCCGACGACCGCCGCGAGGGGCGCTGCGCGGGCTCGTCCACATCCGCGTTCACGGCCGGGAGCGGGGCGGCGCGGACCGTCAGGGTGTCCACCGTGACGGCGGCCCGGCGTACGTCGAGGCCCGCGAGGTACCGGGTGCGCTCGGTGACGTGCCCCTGCACCCGGCGCACGGTGTCGGCCAGCGGCGCCGGATAGGCCAGGCCGACGGTGAGCCGCACGTCCGCCCGGGGCCCGTGCACCGCCACCGAACCGCGTGCGGCCGGACCGGTGCGGCCGGGCGTGGCCTCCTCGGCGGCGCGCTCGACGATCCTGCGCACCGCCCGGTCCGAGACGGTCGTCGTGCCCAGTTGCCCCGGCGTCGTCATCGGCGGCTCCGCTCGAACAGCGCCCGCAGCTCGTCCGGCAGGCCCTCGCCGTCGAGCCGGCTGCCCACCAGCCAGCCGACCGCGCCGAGGGCGGCCACGAGCAGGAACGCCCCGAAGCCACCGAACCAGCCGGCGAACGCCAGTGCCATACCCGCGATCATTCCGACGGCCGCACTGCTCATCCTGCTTCACCCCTCACGCGATGGCCCGCTGATGTCCAACTCCCGCGATTCCCGGCTCCCGTACTGCCCGGCTGCCTCCGGGGCCGCGGGATCACTCCACCCGGGAGTCGGCCGGGACGCTCTCGCCGTCGTCGGGGAGGTGCACGTCGTTGACGGTGACGTTGACCTCGATGACCTCCAGGCCGGTGATCCGCTCCACGGCCGCGATGACGTTCTCCCGCACGTCACGGGCCACGTCGGTGATGGCCACCCCGTAGTCGACGACCAGGTCGACATCGATCGCGGTCTGCCGCTCGCCCACCTCGACCTTGACGCCGCGCCCGACGTTGGGGCGCCCGCCGGGCACCCGGTCGCGGACCGCGCCGAGCGTGCGTGACAGCCCGCCGCCCATGTCGAAGACCCCGGGGATCTCCCGCGCCGCCATGCCGGCGATCTTCACGACGACCACATCGGCGATGGAGGTGCGGCCGCGCGTCGCGGCCGGCTCGTCGGCACCGGTGGCGCCGCCCGAGAGCGCGGTCGTGCCCTGGGGGGCCTTCACCGCCTGGGGAACGGAGGCGTTCTTGGATACTGGTGCCGTCTGCGTGGTCATGAGGAGGTCCTCTCTGCAGGGTCTGTGAACTGCTCTCACACCGTTCGACCCCGGCGGGCGCGGTCCGTGACGCGGAATCCCGGATTTTCTTTCCGCCCGGTCCGCCCGGTCCGCCCGGTCCGCGCGGTCCGCGCGTCACAGAACCGCAGTTCACGTGTCCCACCCTCAGGGGCCCCGACCGGCCGCCCCACAGACCCACCGCCCGATACGCCACTGCCACCACCGCCCGACGACCGAACGACAAAGGAGCCGCCCTGTGCCGGGGGCCCGCAGACAGATCGCATCAGCGGCCGACGAGGACCGGGCCGACACCGATGACGGCCTGCTCGCCGTGCGCGCGGCGGAGGGCGACGAGGAGGCGTTCGCGACACTCGTGCGCCGGCACGCGCCGCCGCTGATCCGCCTGGCCACCCGGCTCCTGGGCAGCGTGCCCGAGGCGGAGGACGCGGTGCAGGACGCGCTGATCAGCGCTTGGCGCAAGCTGCCCGGCTTCCAGCACCAGTCGTCGTTCGGGACCTGGATGTACCGGATCGTCACCAACCGCTGCCTCAACGTCCTGCGCCGCCGCAGACCGCTCGCGCCGCTGGAGGCCGCGGGCGAGGTGGCGGCCCCCGACCACGCCGTGTCCCCGACCAGGCTCGCGGAGTCGCGGGCCGCCGCCGGGGACCTCCACGAGGCCCTGTCCTCACTCTCTCCCGAGCAGCGCACCTGCTGGGTGCTGAGAGAATTGGACGGCCAGTCCTACGAATTCATCGCGGACGCGGTCGGCATCAGCCAGGAGGCTGTCCGGGCCCGCGTCTTCCGCGCACGACGCTGTCTGACACAGGAACTGGGGGCCTGGCGATGACCACCCATACCGACCCGCCCCACCCCGAGGCCACCGATGACGCGGACGACGAGCGGCTGCCCTGCGGCCGCCTGCTCTCCCACGTCTGGGACCTCTGGGAACGGGGCACGGCCGATCCGCACCTGGACGGCTGCCCGCACTGCCGGCGCGCCGTGGACGAGCTGGCGGGCCTGGAGTCCGCGGTCCGCGGCCTGCGGGAGGAGACCGACACGACGCAGACGTACGACGCCACGCCGCTGACCCAGCGCGTGATGGACGTCGTACGGCTCGAACTGCGCCCGGGGCGCCCGCTCCCGCTGGGCGAACCCGACGAGGACCTGTGGATCATGGAGGCGGTGGCCGCGCGCACCGTCCGCACGGCCGCCGAGACGGTGACCGGCGTACGCGCCGGCTCCTGCTGGATCGTCCCCGGCGCCCCGCACCCCGCAGGCCCGGCCAGGATCGACGTACGCCTCGAACTCCACGTCCCGCTCACCCACGACCTGACGGAACTCGCCGACCGGGTACGGCGGCGGGTGCGCGAGGCGGTGGACGACGGACTGGGCCTCGACATCACGGAACTCGACATCCGCATCACCGATCTGCTCGACCCCGAAGAGGACACCCCCGAGGAAAGGGCCGCCCGATGACCCAGGACACCGAGCGGACCCGCCGGAGAACGCTCACCGAGGAGGTCGCCAGGGCCGTGGAGGGCGTGGAGGGCGTGGCGTTCCTGAAACCGGGTGTCGCCCAGCTCCTGCGCTCGGCCCTGCCGGCCACCGCCCGGACCGCGGCCGGCACCCGTCACGCCGGGGTGCGGATGAGCCGGGGCAGCGCCACCTCGCCCCCGAGGCTCGACATCCAGATCGTCGCCCGCCGCGACGCCCGCGCGGTGGAGGTCGCACGGGCCACCCGCAGAGCGGTCGACCACTGCCTGGCCACCCTGCTCCCGGGCAAGGAGGACGCGGTACGGGTGGTGGTGACCATCACGGGGCAGGCCTGAGCCCGGCCCCGATCCCCGGCCGCGGTTCAGCTCAGCCGGTCGTCACGGACCTCGGCCCAGCGCAGTGAGTCGCGGATCCCGTCGGCGACCGAATACCGAGGGCGCCAGTCGAGGAGGCGGGCGGCCCGGTCGCCGCCGGTACAGGCACCGGCGACGTCACCGGGCCGTGACTCGACGTCCCGCGTCTTGACCGGCTCGTCGACAACCTCGTTGAAGGCATCGACGAGCTCGCGGACCGTGGTCCCGGTCCCGGTGCCCAGGTTGATCGCCATGGACGTGGTTCCGTCGCCGAACAGCCCGTCGAAACGTTGCAGCGCGGCGACATGTGCGGCGGCGAGATCCCAGACGTGGACGTAGTCGCGGATGCCGGAACCGTCGCGGGTGTTCCAGTCGGTACCGGTGATGCTGAAGGGAACTCCGGCCTCGTGGGCGGAGATCAGCATGCCGAGGGCGTGGCTGGGGCGGCGCAGCTGCAGACCGGTACGGAGCATCGGATCAGCCCCGACGGGATTGAAGTAGCGCAGCGACAGCACCCGTACCGGCTCGGCAGCGGCGATGTCCGCGAACATCGACTCGCACACGGCCTTGGTACGGGCGTAGGGGCTCTGCGGGGCGTGCGGGGAGTCCTCGTCGACCGTGAAGTCGTCACCGGTCCGGTAGATCGAGGCGGAGGAGCTGAACAGCAGGCGGTGGCAGCCGTTGCGCAGCAGGTGCCCGACGAACTCCAGACTCGCGGTGACGTTGTTCCGGTAATAGCCGACGGGGTCCGCGACCGAGTCGGGGACGACGATCAGCGCCGCGCAGTGGACGACGGCCTCGATGTCCGGGTGCTCGGCGAAGACCCGGTCGACAAGCGGCCCGTCGGCGATGTCCCCCTCGTAGAAGGCCCGCCCTGCGGTGAATTCGCGACGGCCGGTGACGAGACTGTCGAGGATGACGGTCTCGATCCCGGCGTCGATGCACGCGGAGCCGACCGTACTGCCGATGTACCCGGCCCCGCCGGTGATGAGTACCTTCATGGGCCGAGCGTATCGGCGGGGGCGAGGGGGCTCCGCCCCCGCCGATCAGGCCGGACGCGCGCGCCCCGGGCCCTGCGGCTGCCAGGAGTGGCCGTTCATCAGGTTCTCCAGGCCGGCCCAGGAGAAGTTCATCAGGGTGGCCGCCGCCTCCTTCGCCGAGACGCCCGGGGTCTCGTTGGCCCAGCCGGCGAGCGACTCCGCGGCGCCCACCAGCGCCTGTGCGAGGCCTGCCACGTCACGGTCGGGGAGGGCCGGGTCGTGGTGGGCCTCGCGGGCCGCGGCACCGATCAGACCCGTGACGAACGCGACGATCTCGTCGCGCATCACGCTCACCTCGGTGGCGAAGGGCTCCCCGTGCGTACGCGCCTGGCGGTACAGCACCGCCCAGCCGTCCGGGTTCTGCGCGGTGTGGGTGAAGAACGCCTGCAGCCCGGACCAGAGTTGCCGGTCGGCGGGGAGTCCCGGTTCCGCGCCCGCCTGGACGGCGGCGAGCAGTTCCCGCGCCTCGCGGCGGATGCACGCGGTGAACAGTTCGTCCTTTGAATTCAGGTACAGGTACACCAGTGGCTTGGACACTCCGGCCAGCTCGGCGATCTCGTCCATGGAGGCGGCCCGGTAGCCGCGCCGCCCGAACGTCTGCACCGCGGCGTCCATCATCTGCTGCTCGCGCACGGCGCGCGGCATCCGCTTGCCCTTCACAGCACCCATGCCGGACTCCTCCCGCCCCCGATGCACTACTCCACGGTAAGAGTACGGCGCCCCGACGGGACGGGGGTGCGGCGTCCGCGCGGGCGCACCGTCAGACGACGGGCTGCCGTCGCAGTCGCAACGGCCCGCCGGAGCGGGTGGCGTACAGCGTCCCGGCACGGGCGGCCAGCCCCTCGCAGCCGCCCCTCGGCCCAGGCGCCGCGCAGGGCGCGAAGCCGGTGGCGTCCACCGAGGGCAGCCTGGTGAGGAGTGTCCCCCGCGCGTCCGCCGCCCACAGGCGGCTGTTCATCGTGGTGAGCGCGACGGCTCCGCCCGCCGGCCCCAGCGCCCGCCAGGGCGCGTCCACGTCGAGGGCGGACAGGTGGTGCAGTGTGTCGTCGTGCGGGGTGATCGCGAAGGCCCCGGCGTCGCACAGCGCCAGCGCCGCCGTGCCCGCCGGGACCGTGGTGACCGGGTGCCATTCGGCCGGGCCGGGAACCGGGTCGCGGCGCAGCAGCCGTCCGTCGTCGGTGGCCGCGTACAGCTCCAGCGGGAACGCGCCCGACGCCTCGCGGGACGAGGCCAGGGCCCGTACTCCCGGCGCGTCGCCGATCCGGCGCCAGGGCAGGTTCTGGCCGGACGGCTCGCGGCACAGCAGCGCGCCGTCCGCGTCCGCGCCGAAGAGGATGCCCTCGCAGACCGCGAGTGCGCGCACCCCGTCGGGGGCGGACGCCACCTCCCAGGCGTCGCCGGGCACCGCGCCCGTGAGGCGGTCCAGGACGTTGCGGGTGATGCGGTCGACGACCGGGTCCTCCGCCAGGACGCTGCCCCAGTTGATGGTGCCCGCGTTGAACACCGTGCCCGCGCCCAGCCGGAACGTCCCCATCGTGGCGGCGCCGCCCTGGCCGTAGTCGCGCCAGTGCCGCAGGTCCGCGGTGGCGAGGACGACGAAGGAGGAGGGGGTGCCGTCGGCGCCGGTGGCCCGGGGCACGTCCCCGGTCCACTCCAGGTCGCAGGCGTCGGTCTCGTACCCGAGCGCGCCCCGGGCGAACGATTCGCCCTGGGCCAGTCCGGTCCCCTCGAAGACCCAGTGCCCGGCGAACCGTGCGGTGTAGGCGTCCTTGAGCATCACCTTCATGCCCTCGCCCCAGGCTCCCGCGCCCCGGCGGAAGCTGAGCCCGGTCATGGAGTTCTCCGGGCGGTCGACCGGGGAGCTCGACCACTCGACGGTGACCCGCCTCGGGTCGGTCGCGGTCATCGGGTCGGTGACCGCGTCCCGGTGGCAGACCATCGTGCTCAGGCCGTCCTCCAGCCGCATCTGCCACCACGCGGTGTTGGCCGCGAAGAACGCGAGGTTGCCGCCGCGCCGGGCGAACGTCTCGACGCTGTCGCGCATCTCCATCGTCCAGTACTCGTCGTGGCCGTTGACGACCAGCAGCCGGTAGTGGGAGAGGAGTTCGTCGCCTTCGTGCAGGTCGAGACCCGAACAGAAGTCGACCCGGTATCCGGCGCGGGGCAGCCAGCGCAGCAGCCCCTCCTCCCAGCGCTCCGGGGGCGGGCCGCCGCCGGGCGAGGCGAAGGAGACCCGGGCCGCCCGGTCGGGCTGCTCGGTGTAGTAGAGGCCCCGGCCGGGCCGGCCGCTGTGGGTGTACGCCCGCCAGGTGGCGAACGGGATGGAGACGAGGATCGCCGAGCCGGTGCCCGGCCGGGCGGCCCGGACGACGAACCACACCTCGTGCTCGGTCTCGTCGAGAAGGCCGCCGTCCGCACCGCCCCGCAGCGCCCCCGGGGTGTCGACGAGCGGTTCGAACGTGGCCCGGTACAGGGAGCTGGGCCAGTCCTCCGGGATCCGCAGGGTCCAGTCCGGGCCGGTGACCGGTGCGGTGAGCCGTACCTCGCCGCCGACCGCGTCGGTGACGACGACCCTGGCGGGCCCGCCGGTGCGGTGGAAGGCCAGGGTGCCGCCCTGCACGGCGGACGTCCGCTCGGCCCAGGCGCGGATCACGGCCGGCGCACCGGGCTCCGTCCCGCCGCCGGTCGCGTGGGTGCTGTGGGTCATGGCCGCTCGTCCCCCCACGATCGCCTCAGCAGCTCCGGCAGTTCACCGAGGGACGGCGCATCGCCCGTCGCGCTCGCGACGATCAGGTGCTCCATCGCGTACAGGTGGCCTCGGATGGCGTCCGGCGGCAGATACGCGGTGTCCGCGGTGAGCGTCACGGCGAGGGCCGGTCCGACCTCCGTGATGTGCAGGCAGTAGCGGCACGCCACCCGTTCCTGGGTGGCGGGGAAGTCGAACCGGGTCGACCCGCGCGCCCCCGCGAGCTCCTCCCGGGTGGGCGCCGGTCCGGCGGGCCCGTGCCGGTCCACCAGCCGCATGTCGTTGAAGCAGCAGTACGGGTGGACCTCGGTACCCCGCTCCCGGCTCATCCGCTCGCCGAGCCGGTCCCACTCCACCGGGTCGTACCCGGCGGCCCGGTAGGTGCGCAGCGCGGTCCGGTAGGCGTCCGGGAGCAGATCGGTGAACGGGGCGTCCGCGTCCACCGCCCCCGGATCGAGGACGAACAGCCCGTCCTGGGAGAGGGTCGAGACGAGGTCGCGCAGGGCGGGGGCGGTCCGGTTCCCGACGATGGGCATCACGGCGGCGGTGCGGTGGCCCTGGTCCGCGGCCACCAGGGCGGCGGACGCGGCGAGCAGCACGGTGGAGCCGCTGACCCGGTGGGCGGCCGCGACGGCTCCGACGGAGCGGGCCATCGCCGCGGAGACGATCCGCCCGGTCCAAAAGCGCGGGCTGCGGGGCTCGGCGACCTCGGTGGGGAACATCGTCGGCGGCGCCGACCGGTACCCCCGCTCCCAGTGGTCGAGGGCCGCCGCACCGCGTCGCCTGCCCCGTTCGCCGTGCTGCTCGCGTGCCAGGTCGAGGGGGCCGGTGGCGGGCGGCCGGCCTGCGGAGCCGCGCAGGGCCAGCAGGCGCAGGTCCCGTACGAGGACCTCGGCGCCGTGCCCGTCCGCGGCCAGGTGGCACAGGACCAGCACCACGTGGGTGACCAGGCCGTCCACGGTGACGAGGGCGACGCGCAGCGGCCACTCACCGGTGTAGTCGAAGCGGGTGCCGGACAGCCGGTCCAGGAGGTCGTCCGCGACCCGCGACGCGGCGTCGGCGTCCGGTGCCGCCACGAGGGCCACCGGCAGCGTCCCGTCAGCGGAGAGCGACTGCTCCGCACTGCCGTCATCGTTCACCAGCCTGGTGCGCAGCGCCTCGTGACGTGTCATCAGGGCGCTGAGCGCGGTCAGGGCCGCGGGCACGGCGACGGTCCTTCCGCGCGAACCCAGGGGCAGGACGCGGCCCAGGTTGAAGTAGTGGTCGTTGGGGACGGTCCTCAGTACGGCGTGCCAGATCGCCCGCTGCCCCCAGGTCAGCGGGGCCCGCCCGGACCGCTCGCCGCGGAAGGCCACCTCCACGACGCCGACGCCGACGCCGGACGGGTACGAGTCCGCCGGGGCGTCGGCCGTGACGGTGTCAGCCACGTCCGCCTCCCCCGTCCGGTGCGGCCAGCCGGTCCGCGAGCGCGTCGAAGTCGTCCAGCTGCCGGAACGATCCGTCGAGGTCGATCAGCACGCCGAACTCCTCCTCCAGGGCATCGATCAGCCGCAGCATGGCCAGCGAGGTGACCCCGATCGCGGTGAGGGAACCCCCCTCGGCCAGGACATCCGTCGCGGTGATCTCGCCGTCGGTCGCCACCTCGACGAGGCCGGCCAGCCGCTCCCGCACGGCGGTCACCGCGCGCCCGTCGCGGACTCGGCCAGCCGGCGGCGCAGGCTCAGCGGCCGGATGTCCTCCCACACCTCGTCGACGTGTGCCATGCACGCCTCCTCCGAACCGGTGAAACCCTCGGCCCGCCACCCGGCGGGGAGTTCGCCGCCGGCGGGCCACAGTGCGTGCTGCTCCTCGTCGTTGACGACGACCTGGTACGACGCCTGCTCGCTCATCGCTGTTCCTCCTGCTGAAGTAGGGCCGCCTCGGCCGCTACGCCGTTGATCGTGGGGGTGTCGAAGAAGACGTCGAGCGGTACGTCGACGCCGAGTTCCCGGCGGATCCGGCCGGCGATGGCGGTGACCGTCAGGGAGTGCCCGCCGAGGTCGAAGAGGTCCTCGTCGAGGCCGATGTCGTCGAGCCGCAGCACGTGCTGCCAGATGTCACGGACCACCGAGGTGACCCGGTCCGTCCCGCCGTCCGCCGCGCTCGCGCCCCGCGCACCGGACACCGGCGGTACCGGCTGCTCCCGGGTGCGCGGCGGTGCGGGCAGGCGGCCCCGGTCGAGCTTGCCGTTCGGGGTGAGGGGGAACGTGTCGAGGGACACCCAGACCCCCGGGGTCATCGCCGCCGGGAGGGCGGCCGCCACATGGGCGCGCAGCGCCTCGGGCGAGGCGGGGGCGCCCGGCGCGGCCGCCGGGACGGTGTAGGCGACCAGCCGGGCCTGCCCGCCGTCCGGGTCGTCCGTGCCCGCGTCGAGGACGACGACCGCCTGGGCCACCGCCGGGTGCTCGCCGATCCGCGCCTCGATCTCGCCGAGTTCGATGCGGTGGCCGCGCAGTTTGATCTGGGTGTCGGCGCGTCCGGCGAACTCCAGCAGGCCGTCCCGCGTCCGTCGTACGAGGTCGCCGGTGCGGTACAGCCGCGAGCCGGGCGGCCCGTACGGGTCGGGGACGAAGCGCTGCGCGGTCAGCCCGGGACGCCCCCGGTAGCCGTGCGCGACACCCGCGCCGCCCAGGTACAGCTCGCCGGTGATGCCGTCCGGCACCGGTGCGCCGTACGCGTCGAGCACCTGGACGGAGGTGGCGGCGAGCGGGCCGCCGATGGTGACCGGCTCGCCTGCGGTGAGTTCGGCCAGGGTCGACCAGACCGTGGTCTCGGTGGGCCCGTACACGTTGACGAGCCTGCCCGTGGCGTCCGCCAGACCACGCGCCAGCGGGCCGGGCAGCGCCTCACCGCCGGCGACGGCGACCAGGTCGGGCCGGTGCAGCCCGGCGGCGAGCATCAGCCGCCAGCTGCTCGGCGTCGCCTGCACATGGGTGACGTCCTGTGCGTCGATCAGCTTCAGCAGGGCCGCGCCGTCGCGCTGCTGCGCCTCGGGGACCAGGACCACGCGGGCCCCGGCGGTCAGGGGGAGAAGCAGCTCCACGGTGGAGATGTCGAACGACAGGGTGGTCAGTCCGAGCCAGCGGTCGGCCGCGCCCGTCCCCAGCCGCTCGGCCATCGTGGCGAGGAGGTTGGCGAGCGCCCGGTGCGGGACCTCGACCCCCTTGGGGGTTCCGGTCGAGCCCGAGGTGTAGATGACGTAGGCGGGATCGCCGGCCTCCGGCGGTGCGGGGTCGGCGGCGGCCGGGGCGGCGGGCCCGGCGACGGTGAGCACGGGCACGCCGGCCGGGAGCCCCGCGGGGACGTCGCCCCCGGTGACCAGGGCGGCCGGTGCGGCGTCGCCCAGGATGAGGGCGAGCCGCTCGGCCGGGTGGTCCGGGTCCAGCGGGAGGTAGGCGGCGCCCGCCGTCAGCACGCCGAGCACGGCCACCAGCTGGTCGACGGAACGTGGCAGCAGGACACCCACGAGGTCGCCGGCGCCCAGCCCGCGCGCGCCGAGCCGGGCGGCGAACGCGGCTGCCGAGGCGTGCAGTTCGCGATACGTCAGCTCCTCGCCGTCGGTTCCGGTCACGGCGACCGAGTCCGGGGTCCGGCCGGCCTGCGCGCTGAACATGCCGACGACCGTGGCACCGGGCGGGCAGGCGGCGGGCCCGGCGCCGGCGGAGCCCAGGACCCGCCGCCGCTCCTGCCCGGTCAGCAGGGGGAGTCCGGCGAGCGGGGTGCGCGGTGCGGCCAGCGCCGCGTCGAGCAGCGTGAGGAAGTGGCCGGCGATGCGTTCCGGTGCGCCGGGGGCGAAGGCGTCGGCGCGGTACTGGAGTGAGCCGTCGATCCGGGCGGGGCCGTCGACGAGCTGGAGGTGCAGCAGGTTGCGGACGGTGTGGGTGAAGCCCGTCCAGTCCACCGTCTCGGCGCGGCCGAAGCCGAGTTCCGGCAGGTCCCCTCCGCCGCGGCGCCGGTAGCTGACCGAGACCGGGGTGAGCGCGGTGCGCGGGGTGAGCCCGCGCACCGCGCGGGCCAGCGGGACGGTGCGGTGCTCGTACAGGGCCCGCAGTTCGGTCCGTACGTCCTGGACGAACAGGGCGAAGGGGCGCTGTGGGTCCGGGTGGGTGAGGACCGGCAGTTCGTTGACGTACAGGCCGATGTGCCCGGCGTCCTCGGGGCGGCGGATGCTCAGCTCCAGGGCGGTGGCGGGCGCCGTGCTGCCGTAGCGCAGGAGCAGGGTGTGCCAGGTGGCGAGCAGCACCTCGAAGGGGGTGGCACCCAGGTCTGCGGCGGCCCGGGTGAGGCGGTCACGCAGCGCGGTGTCCATGGTGAAGGGGACGGACGCGCCGGGCGCGGGCGCACACGTGTCCTTCGGCGCGGCGGACAGTCCGGGAAGAGCCGGGGTGCCGGTGTCGTGGTCGCGGCCCGACCAGAACGCGGCCGCGGCGGCGACGGCGGACTCCTCCGGCACCGGGGGCGGCCCCGGCCGCGCGGCGGGAGCGGGGGCGCCGCCCAGCGCGGCCAGCAGGACGTCCTTGGACGTGCCGTCGAACACCAGGTGGTGGGCGACGACGTGGAGCAGCTGCCGGTCGCGGCCGCCGGCCACGAGTGCGAACCGCACCAGTGGTCCCCCGGACAGGTCGAAGGGGCGCACCGTCTCCGCGCGCAGCACCGCCTCCACCTCCTGCGGGGCGCAGCTGAGCCGGCGCAGCTCCGCGCCGGCGACGCCCGGTTCGAGAGCGGGGCCGGCCGGGTCGAGGCGCGCCGTCAGCACCGGGTGGAGGCGGGTGACGCGCGCGCAGGCGGCGGCGAGCGCTGCGGCGTCCGGCGGGCCGGTGAAGCGGACGGTGAGCGACAGGTGGTGGGCCGAACCGGCGTGCAGCACCTGTTCGGTGACCCACATGCCGTGCTGGGCCGGGCTGAGGCCCTGGGGGGCGGTATTCGTCATCGCGGTGCCTCGTCGTCCAGGAGCAGGCGCAGTTCGCGCTTGAGGATCTTGCCGCCCTCGTTGCGGGGCAGGCCGGAACGGAACAGCAGCCGGGCCGGGAGCTCGTGCGGGGCCAGCCGGTCCAGCAGGAAGGTGCGCAGCTCCGGCACCGTCACCTCGCCGCGTGGCACGACGACGGCGGCGACCACGGATCCGAGCACGGGGTGCGGCACTCCGAGGGCGGCGGCGTCGGCCACGGCCGGGTGGGCGTGCAGCGCGTTCTCCACCTGGAGGGTGGACACCTTGTGGGCACCGGACTTGACCACGTCCCGTTCGCGGTCGAGCAGGTGCAGGTAGCCCTCGTCGTCGAGCCGGCCGAGGTCTCCCATCCGGACCCAGCGGCCCTGGAACACCTCGGCGCCGGCCTCCGGGTCCCCGAGGTAGGTGCGCGGCGACGCGGGGGTACGCAGCCACACCTCGCCGGGTTCCCCGGCCGGCAGCGGGGTGCCGTCGGCGGCGGTGATCCGCAGCTCGCTCAGGGATGCGGGGCGGCCGGGCGACTCGGGCCGCTCGGGGTCGAACAGGAGGGTGACCTGTGCGGGGGCCGCCTCGGTCGAGGTGTAGTAGTTGACGATCTGGGCCCGGGGGAAGGCGTCCGCGAGCCCGACGGCGACGGGCTGCGGGAGGGCGGCGGCGGTCGAGCCGACCAGCCGGACACTGTCGGTGGAGAACCGCCGCGCGGGGCCCGAGCCGAGCAGTTCGATGGCCATGGCCGGGACGAGGAAGACGCTGCCCACGGCGTGCTCCTCGATGAGGCGGGCGAAGCGGGCGGGCGTGAACCGGGGTGCGGCGATCCCGGCCGCCGCCGAGTCCAGCGCGTTGACCAGCATCGTCTGTCCCGCGTTCGTCCCCACCGGGAAGGCGTGCAGGAAGTACGCGGAGTGCCGCAGCGGGCGGCGGCGTTCGTCGAGGGTGCAGCCGTGCGCCAGGTTGCCGTGGGTGGCGGTGACCCCCTTGGGCACACCTGTGGTGCCGGAGGTGTAGAGGATCTGGGCGAGCGTGTCCGGGGCGGGGAGCGGGAGCGCCCCGGCGCTCGGGTCACGGGCCGTGGTGACCTCGGCGACGGTCGCCGTACGGACCGGCGGGGCCGGGCCGTCCGGTGCCGGGAGGGCCGGCGGGGGTTCCCCGGCCGCGTGCAGCACCAGAGCGGCCCCGCTGTCCCGCAGCACATGGGCGAACACCGCCGGGGCCTGACGGTCCGACACCGGGACGGCCACGCAGCCGGCCATCAGGACCCCGCAGTAGGCGACCGCGTACTCGGCCCAGTCTGCGCTCCCGTAGCGCAGCGCCACCCGGTCCCCGGCCGCGTGCCCCCGGGCCCGCAGCCCGGACGCCAGCGCCCGCGCCCGGTCGTGCCACTGGCCGAAGGCCAGCCGGTGGGGGCCGCACAGCAGCGCCGGGCGGTCTGGGGCGGTGGCGGCGCGGTGCTCCAGCAGGGCAGGCAGGCTCGTGGGGCCGGCGGGCCGCACCCGCCGCGCCGGGGCCGGGGCGGCGCTCATGCCTCGCCCTGCGAACGGCCTGCGGAGCCTGCCGGTCCGGTGGTGACGAGGCCACCGCCCCGGGCCCCGGCCTTCGCCTTCCCCGCGCGCGCCCCGGCCATCCGGCGTTCGAGTTCCTGGATGCCCACCAGGTCGTCCGGGAGCGCGTCGGGGACGTCCAGGTCGAAGCGGGACAGCACCCGCATCCGCAGGCCCACCGCGACCAGGACCAGCATCGCCGCGCCGAACAGCACGTACATGAAGCCGATGCCCCGGCCCGGCCCGGTGCCGATGACGGCGCCGACCGTGGACGCGAGTGGTCCGTCGTCCTCCAGCAGCGGCCCGAACAGCGCGGCACCGGCCGGGGCGATGATCCCGTGCCCGATCGGCAGGGTCGACCAGGCGACCATCGTGTTGAGCGCGAACACCCGCCCGTGGAAGCGCTGCGGGACCTTGATCTGGACGATCGTCGTGTAGACGCCGTTGACCATGGACAGGGCGAACGACATCCCGAACGCCCCGGCCCCGATCACCCACAGGTCGGCCCGGACGCCCACCAGGGCGCAGGCCACCGCCAGCAGCGCGGCGAGGCCGAGCATGCCGCGCAGCCGGTGGCGCACCGGCCCGCCCCAGAAGCCCATCGCGATTCCGCCGAGGATGGCTCCGGCGCCGCCGGCCACCGCGACGCGGGCCGCCGCCGCCAGCGAGTCGAAGGACAGCACCAGCGGGGTGAGCAGCAGGAAGAGCGGCGAGAGGAAGATGTTCAGTCCGGCGAACCAGAGCAGCATCGCGCGAAAGCCCCGGTTGTGCCAGGAGTGCTGGAAGCCGTGCTTGATCTCGGCGATCAGGGACTCGCGACGGCTCCAGGCCATCGTGACGGGGAACCTCACGCACAGCAGCACACCGATGGCGACCGCGTAGCTCGCCACGTCCAGGATGAGGATGCCCTTCAGTCCGATCGCCGCCATCAGGGCGACCGCGACCAGCGGGACGACGAACTGCGCGACGCCGAAGGCCATCTGGACGATGCCGTTGGCGTGGCCGAGGTACTGCTTGGGCACCAGCTGCGGCACCGCCGAGGCGTAGGCCAGGCGCTGGAAGGTCAGCGCCATCGACAGGACGGCGAGCAGTACGTAGATGTGCCAGGAGTGGAGGTGTCCGGAGAGCAGCAGGGTGAGGAGCGCTGCCTGGGTGACGGCGGCGACCACGTCGCTGACCAGCATCACCCGGCGACGGTCGAGCCGGTCCACGATCGCCCCGGCCACCGGGCCGATCAGGATGCCGGGCAGCATCCCGATCACGGCGTACAGCGCGTACCGGCCCATCGAGCCGGTCTCCAGGTAGATCCAGACGGGCAGTGCGAACTCGGTGAGCGCGGAGCCGGTGATGGACAGCAGCTGGCCGAGGGCGACCAGCAGGAAGCGCACCATGCTGGGGGCCGGGCCGCTCTCCGGCGCCGGTGGTGGCGGGGTGCCCGGCGGTGCCTGCCCGGTCCCCGTCCCGTCCGGGCCCTCCGGGACGCGGTCGCTGACGCCGTGGAACCACCACGGACCGTCGTCGGCCCGCGCGGGCAGCTCGTCGGCCGCCGTCCCGGTCACGAGGGCGGGGTGGGTACGGGTGACGATCTCGGCGAGCTCGGCGGCACGGTACTTCAGGAAGAAGTGCCCGCCCTCGTCGAGGACGGCGACGGCGGAGCGTTCGGCGAGCATCTGCCACTCGCGGTAGCGCTCCTGGTAGAAGTCGGTGGCCGGGTCGCGGTTGCCGATGACGGAGATCACCGGTGCCCGCAGCCGGTCGCCGCCCCGCTCGACCTCGTCCAGCACCGAGGTGAAGTACTCCTCGGCGGCCTTGGAGTCGCTGCGCATGTTGCCGATGATGAACCGCGTCTGTGTCTCGTCGAGTTCGCCGACCTCGGCGCCCATGGAGCGCAGCCAGTTGACGTACACCCGGTCGCCCAGCAGCGGTTCGAGGGCGGAGATCCTGCTGAGCGCGCCGAGCACCTTGCTGCGGGGCCGGGCGAAGGGGAACTGCGCGCCGATGTAGACGGCTTCCAGCTCCCGGCCGGAGCGTTCCAGGAGCCGGGCCACCGCCACGGTCAGGGCGCTGCCGACGCCGCAGTGCCCGTACAGGGCGATGGGGCCGGCGACCCGTTCGGCCACCTCGGCGGCGATGCCCTCGGCGAGTTCACCGAACGGCAGGTGGCGTTCGGTGACCCCGATGTCGTGTCCGGGGATGGCGACCGACCACAGGTCGTAGCCGTCGGGCAGTTCGTCGGCGACCGGCTGGTAGACGACCGCGCTGCCGCCGCCGTAGGGCACACAGACCAGCGACAGGGTGCGGGTGGCCTCGGGAGCCGGCTTCGTGAGCCGGTGCAGCAGCCGGCTGGGGCCGCGCTCGGACTCGTCGAGGTCGGCGAGGGCGGCCAGTTCGCGCACCGTGCGGCAGGTGAACAGGTCCATCACACTGACCGGTCGGGCGCCCACACCGGGCAGCCGCTTGCGGACCCGTGCCACCACCTGGGTGGCGAGCAGCGAGTGGCCGCCGAGGTCGAAGAAGTCGTCGTCGATGCCGACCTCGGGCAGGGTCAGCACCTCGGCCCAGATGTCCGCCAGCACCCGCTCGGTCCCGGTCCCGGGCGCGACGGGCGCGTCGCCGCCGGACCGCCGGATCTGCGGGGCGGGCAGGGCGCGGCGGTCAAGCTTGCCGTTCGGGGAGAGCGGCAGCGCGGCCAGGCCGACGAACGCGGCCGGCACCATGTAGTCGGGAAGGGTGCGCCGCAGCGCGGTCCGCAGCGCCTTCGTGTCGGGCTCGGGGGCCTCACCGGCGGCGGTGTCCGGCCGGGGCACCACGTATGCGACCAGCCGCTTGTCCCCCGGGTTGTCCTCGCGCACGACGACCGCGGCGGCGGCCACCTCGGGTTCGGCGCACAGCGCGGCCTCGATCTCGCCGGGTTCGATGCGCATGCCGCGCAGCTTGACCTGCTGGTCGATCCTGCCGAGGTGTTCGAGCTGCCCGTCCGGGCGCCAGCGGGCCAGGTCACCGGTCCGGTAGAGCCGGGAGCCGGGCTCACCGAACGGGTCGGGGACATAGCGGGAGGCCGTCAGCCCGGGTCTGCGGTGGTAGCCCAGCGAGACCTGTACGCCGCCGATGTGCAGCTCGCCCGGGGTGCCGACGGGGGCGGGGCGCAGGTCCGCGTCCAGGACGTACAGCCGGGTGTTGTCGACGGGCGCGCCGATCGGCACGGTCTCCAGCGGGCCCGCGCACTCCCAGCTGCTGACGTCGATGGCGGCCTCGGTCGGGCCGTACAGGTTCGCGAGCCCGCAGTGCGGCAGCCTGGCGGTGAACTCCCTTGCGGTGCGCGGCGGGAGCTCCTCACCGCTGCACACGACCTGGCGCAGCCCCGCGCAGCGCTCGATGCCGTCCTCGGCGAGGAACATGTCGAGCATCGAGGGCACGAAGTGGGCGAGGGTGACGCCCCGGTCGGCGATGGTGTCCCGCAGGTGGGCGGCGTCCTTGTGACCACCCGGCCTGGTGACGACCAGACGGGCCCCGGACAGCAGCGGCAGGAACAGCTCCCACACCGAGACGTCGAAGCCGGTCGGGGTCTTGTGCAGCACCGCGTCGTCCGGCCCCACCCCGTAGGTGCGGCGCATCCACAGCAGCCGGTTGACGAGGGCACGGTGGGTGTTGGGCACCCCCTTGGGCCGGCCGGTCGAACCGGAGGTGTAGATCATGTACGCGGTGTCGTCGGCGGCCGGCCCCCCGGGCAGCGGTCCGTCGCCGGGCCAGGACGCCGACTCCTCCAGCAGCAGGACGCGCGCCCCGCACTCCTCGGGGACGGGCAGCCGGGCCTGCGTGAGCAGCACCGCGGCACCGCTGTCGGCCAGCATCGACGCGAGGCGTTCGGCCGGGTACTCCGGGTCCAGCGGGGTGTAGCCGGCCCCGGTCCGCAGCACGCCGAGGAGCCCGGCGACGAGCTCCGGCGAGCGTTCCGCGCTGACCGCGACGAGCGAGCCGGGCCCCACGCCCTCGGCGTGCAGCCGCCTGGCGACCCGGGCGGCGGCCAGGTCGAGCTCCGCGTACGTGAGGGTGGCGCCCTCGAAGTCGACGGCGACGGCGTCCGGGGTGGCGGCGGTCTGCGCGGCGACGAGCCCGGGGAGGGTGGCGTCGTCCGGGAAGGCGCGCGCGGTGTCGTTCCACTCGACGACCAACTGCTCCCGCTCATCGGGTGCGAGGAGGTCCAGCGTGGACAGGGGCACGTCGGGACGGTCGGCGACGGCCCGCAGCAGCCGGCCGAGGCAGCCGCCGATCCGGGCGACGTCCGCCTCGTCGAACAGGTCGGTGTTGTAGTTGAAGGCGCCGTGCAGCCCGTCGGGCCACTCCATCAGGAAGAGCTCGATGTCGAACCGGGTGCCTGCGGCGCGCAGCCCGAACGCCTCCACGTCCAGGTCCGTCCGCTCGCCGGCCCCGTCGCCGCGCACCGCGTAGTTCTGGATGGCGAGCACCGCCTGGAACACCGGGGAGCGCGAGACGTCGCGTTCCACCTTGAGCTCCGACACCATCTGGGCGAACGGCAGTTCCTGGTGTGCGTAGGCCTCCAGACAGGTCTCCCTGGTCCTGGCGACGAGCTCGGTGAAGGTGGGGTCGCCGTCCAGCCGGGCGCGGAAGGCCAGGACGTTGACGAACATCCCCACCAGGCCCTCCAGTTCCGGCTCGGGGCGGCCGGCGACCGGTGAGCCGACCGCGAAGTCCCGCTGTCCGCTGAACCGGGCGAGCACCAGCTGGAACGCGGCGAGGAGCACCATGTGCGCGGTCGCGCCGTGGGCCCGGCCGAGCTCGGTGAGCCGGTCCAGCAGCTCACGGTCGACGTCGAAGCCGTAGCCGGCTCCGTCGAAGGTCTGCCGCTCGGGGCGGGGGCGGGCGCGGGGCAGCTCCAGCGGCTGGACGCCGGCGAGTTCCTCCTGCCAGTACGCGACCTCCCCGGCGAGCCGCGCGCCGGTGAGCCGTTCCCGCTGCCAGACGGCGAAATCGCCGTACTGGACGGGGAGTTCGGGAAGCGGGTCGGGGCGGCCCGAGGCGTACGCGGTGTAGCCGCGCAGGATCTCGGAGACCAGCACCTCGCTGGACCAGCCGTCGCTGACGCTGTGGTGCACGACCAGGAGCAGCACGTGGTCGTCGTCGGCCAGCCGGATCAGAGCCGCGTTGACCAGCGGGCCGGTGACCACGTCGAAGGGTTCCGCCGCCAGTTCGTCCACCAGCCGGCCGGCCTCCTCGACGCTGCCGGCGTCGGCGGTGCGCAACGCGAACGGGCCCGGTTCGGCGATCTCCAGGACCGGGCGGCCGTCGTCGGTGGACGGGTAGCGGGAGCGCAGGGTCTCGTGCCGGGCGGTCACCGCGTCCAGCGCCCGCTGGAGCGCGGGACGGTCCAGCGGGCCGCGCAGCCGCCTGGCGACGGGGATGTTGTACGCGGCGGTGCCGGGCGCGAACTGCTCCATGAACCAGAGCCGCTCCTGCGCGAAGGACAGCGGCGGCACGCTCCCGGCGGTACGGGCGGGGATCGCCCGTACGGTGCGGTCCCGGCCGCGCAGCCGCTGGGCGAGCAGCGCCCGCTTGGCCTCGGAGAGCGCGGCCGCTGACGGTCTGCCGGGGGGACCGGCGGGCTCCGGTGTCCCGGCGGGCTCCGGCGCGGCGGTCCCCGTGTCCGGTCCCGCCGCGTCCGTACCGGATATGGCTTCGGTGCTGCTCACGCCGTGGTTCCGTTTCTTTCCGGTGCGGCCGAGGCCGCGAGGAGTTCCTCCGCGTCCGCTTCGGACAGGGCGTCGATCTCCGCCAGCAGGAGGTCTTCCACCGCGACGGCGAAGGCCTGGGCGGTCCGGTGGGCGAACAGCACCCGCAGCGGCACCGTGAGACCGGCCGCCGCGCGGATGCGGGCGACCACCCGGGTGGCGAGCAGTGAATGCCCGCCGAGGTCGAAGAAGTCGTCCAGGGCCCCGACCCGGTCGAGGCCCAGGACCTCCGCCCAGACGTCGGTGACCAGGGACTCGGCGTCCGTACGCGGGGCCACGTAGCCGCCCCGGAGTTCGGGCCGCCGTTCGGGGGCGGGCAGCGCCCGCCGGTCCAGCTTGCCGTTCGGGGTGAGCGGCAGACCGTCCAGCACGACCAGCGAGTTCGGCACCAGATGGGCCGGCAGGGTGTCGGCGAGGGCGGCCCGCAGCGACGCGGGCCGGAGCGCATCGCCCCGGTGCTCCGCCGCCGCGACGACATAGCCGACCAGGGCCTCGTCGCGGACGACGACAGCGGCCCGGCCCACGCCGGGCAGGCCCAGCAGTGCCGCCTCGACCTCCCCGGGCTCCACCCGGAAGCCGCGTACCTTGATCTGCGCGTCGATCCGGCCCAGGAACTCCAGCTGCCCGTCGGACCGCCACCGCACCAGGTCCCCGGACCGGTAGCGCAGCGCGCCCGGCGGCCCCCACGGGTCGGGCACGAAGACCCGGGCGGTGGCACCCGGGCGGCCCCGGTAGCCGTACGTCACCCCGGCGCCGCCGATCAGCAGCTCACCGGCGGCGCCGCGCGGCAGCAGCCGGCCCCGCGCGTCGCACACCGCAAGGGTCGTTCCGTCGAGCGGGCGTCCGACGGGGGGCCGGCGCGTCGCGTCGGCCGGGCCCAGGTCCGCCGCGCTGGCGATCACCGTGGTCTCGGTCGGGCCGTAGGAGTTGACGACGCGGACCCGCTCCCCGAAATGCGCCCGCCAGGCGGCGACCGCCGCGGGTGAGACCTGGTCGGCGCCGAGGATCAGCAGCCGCAGTCCGGGCGGCCAGGCCACGGTGTCGACGGTGTCGGCCAGCTGGTGCCAGTACGGGGTGGGCAGGTCCAGCACCGTCACCTCCCGCCCGTGCCCGGCGGCGAGCAGGTCCGGCAGGGTGTCGCCGCTCTCCGCGACGACGAGGCGGGCCCCCGCGGTGAGCGCGGGGTAGATCTCCTCCGCGTGGGTGTCGAAGCTGAGCGAGGCGAACTGGAGGATCCGGTCCCCGGGTGTGATCCCGTAGTCCCGGCGCATCCCGGCGACCCGGGCCGCCAGCGCGCGGTGCGGCACCACCACGCCCTTGGGAGTGCCGGTGGAGCCGGAGGTGTGGATCAGGTAGGCGGCGTCGTCCGGCCCGGCCTGCCAGGCGGGGTCGGGGGTGCCGGGCTCGCCGGCCTCCTCGCCGAGTACGGCGACCCCGTCGGGGAGCCAGGGCGCGGTGCCGGCGGCGGGCCCGACCACGACGCGGACACCCGCGTCCCGGACCATGAACTCCAGCCGGGGCGCCGGGTAGGCGAGGTCGAGCGGCAGATACGCGGCACCTGCCCGCCACGCGCCCAGCATCGCCGTGACGGCCGCCGCACCACGCGGCAGGCAGACCCCGACGACATCGCCGCGCCGCACCCCGGCCCCGTGCAGCCGCACGGCCAGCGCCCCGGCCGCGTCCCACAGTGCGCGGTGGGTCAGCGTGGCGTCCGGCCCCCGCACGGCGACGGACGCGCCGTGTTCCCCGGCCGCCACCCCGGCCAGTACCCGGGGCAGCGCGACGGCGTCGGCCGCGTGCGCCTCGGGACCGGTGCCCAGCGTGCGCAGTTCCTCGCGCTCCGGCCCGGTGAGGACGGGCAGCTCGGGTACCGGGGTGTCCGGCGCGCCGAGCGCGCCGCGCAGCAGCGTCTCGAAGCTCCCGGCGAGCACGGCCACCCGGTCCGCGTCCAGCAGGCCGGTCCGGTAGCCGAAGACGGTGACCAGGTCGGCGCCCTCGCGGCGGATGTCCAGCATCAGTTCGAACTTGCTCGCCGCATGCCCGCCGTCGGCCTCCGCGCACCGCAGACCGGCGAACGTCCGCTCGCCGCCGTCGCCCTCGTCCTGGGTGTGGACGGTGAGCAGGGTCTGGAACAGCGGGCTGCCTCCCAGCCTGCGTTCGACGCCCAGTTCGTCGATGAGGCGCTCGAACGGCACCCGGTCGTGGGTGAAGGCGGCCAGCGCGGACCTGCGCACGCGCCGCAGCAGTTCACCGAAGGCCGGGCCGTCCGCCAGCTCCGCCCGCAGGACGAGCGTGGTGGAGAAGTAGCCGATCAGCTCCTCCAGTTCGGGTTCGCCCCGGCCGGCCGCCGGGACGCCCACGCAGAAGTCGTCCTGCCCGGTCCAGCGGTGCAGCAGGCACTGGTAGGCGGCCAGCAGCACCATGAACGGCGTACAGCGGCGTTCCTTGGCGAGCGCGTCCACCCCGGCCGCCGCTCCGGCCAGCCGCCGGGTGTGGAAGGCACCTTGTCTGCCGAGTCCGCCCTGTCCGTCCGGCCCGTCGGGCCCGTCCGGCCCCGCGGTCCCGTCCCCGGAGTGCAGGTCCAGCACCGGGGCACCGGCCAGCCGCTCCCGCCAGTAGTCCAGCGCCCGCTGCGCCTCGGGGCCCTGCGCGGACTCCCGCTCGCGGGCCGCGTGGACGGTGTACGGCAGGACGTCCGGCAGCTCGACGACGCGGCCGTCCAGGTGTGCGGCGTACCGGGTCTCAAGCTCCGTGCGGAGCAGGTTCAGCGACCAGCCGTCGGCGACGATGTGGTGGAGCACCACGCACAGCAGGTGTTCCTCGTCGGCGGTGCGCAGCAGGGTGACCCGCAGCAACGGGCCGCCTGCGAGGTCGAACGCGCCGTTGGTCCGGGCGGCGAGGATCGCGTCGGCCCGCCCCGCCGCGCCGTCCGCCCGCAGGTCCAGGACCTCGACGGGGAAGGCGGCCGCCGGTTCGACGACCGCGACGGGGCGGCCGTCCGCGTCGGGGAACCTGGTGCGCAGTGCCTCGTGCCGGGCCACGGTCCCGTCGAACGCCGTCCGCAGCGCCTCCACGGACAGGGGACCGGACAGCCGGAGCACCAGTGGAATGTTGTAGGAGGCGTCCCCGGGGTCCAGCTGGTCCAGGAACCAGAGCCGTTCCTGTCCGTGGCTCAGCGGCAGACCGCCGCCTCCCGTGAAGTCCGTACCGGTAGTGCCCCTCATGTGCCGTGCCCCCCGTGTGCCGCGCGGCACGGACCCCGAGGAAGACGGGGTCCACGCCGCAGGAATCCGCCGACGGACCGTCATATTCCTTGACGGGTAAGGGAGTTGTGCTTCCCAGGGCCCCGTCTGGCATCGGCCTCGCGGCAACCGCAACGCTAGAAGGCGACCCCCCGCAAGTCAATGGTATGGACCATTCGGGCTGGCTGATTCCGATGAGTTCAGCCCTCGCGAATCACCCGTTACGCGACATCCGGAGCAACGCGGGTGACCGAAACAGGCCCTCTGCGAGCCACCGGGCGCAAACCGCCCGGCAACGCGAAATGGGCCCCTCCCCCACAAGGGGGGAGAGGCCCACACGCGAACGACGGGCGGGAGCCGGTCAGACGGCGACGGGCACCCGGTCCGGCTCGCTGTCGCGGACCTCGGCTTCGGCTCCGTCGACCGGGGAGGCCGAGGCCGAGTTGTACATGTCGTGGTCGAGGATCTTCTCGCGGGCCGAGACCAGCACCGGGACGAGGGCCTGGCCGGTCACGTTGGTGGCGGTCCGCATCATGTCCAGGATCGGGTCGATGGCCATCAGCAGGCCGACGCCCTCCAGCGGGAGGCCCAGGGTCGACAGGGTCAGGGTCAGCATGACCGTGGCGCCGGTGAGGCCGGCGGTGGCCGCCGAGCCGATCACGGAGACGAACGCGATCAGGATGTAGTCACCGACACCCAGCTGGACGTCGAAGATCTGCGCGATGAAGATCGCGGCCAGTGCCGGGTAGATCGCGGCGCAGCCGTCCATCTTGGTCGTCGCACCGAACGGGACCGAGAAGGAGGCGTACTCCTTCGGGACGCCGAGGCGCTCGGTGACCTGCTGGGTGACCGGCATGGTGCCGACCGAGGAGCGCGAGACGAAGCCCAGCTGGATCGCGGGCCAGGCGCCCTTGAAGAACTGGAGCGGGCTGACCTTGGCGACGGTGGCCAGGAGCAGCGGGTAGACGCCGAACATGACCAGGGCGCAGCCGATGTAGACGTCGGCGGTGAAGGTCGCGTACTTGCCGATCAGGTCCCAGCCGTAGTCCGCGATGGCGTAGCCGATGAGGCCGATGGTGCCGATCGGGGCGAGCCGGATGACCCACCACAGGGCCTTCTGGAGGAGCTCCAGGATCGACTCGCTGAGGGTGAGGATCGGCTTGGCCTTCTCGCCGAGCTGGATCGCGGCGATACCCGCGACGGCGGCCATGAAGACGATCTGGAGGACGTTCAGCTCGGTGAACGGCGTGATCACGTTGTCCGGGATGATGCCGGTCAGGAAGTCGAGCCAGGAGCCCTTGGTCTCGGAGAGCTTGCCGTCCTTCGGCGAGAGGCCGGTGCCGGAGCCCGGGTTGGTGATCAGGCCGATCGCGAGGCCGATGGCGACCGCGATCAGTGAGGTGATCATGAACCAGAGGACGGTGCGGCCGGCCAGCCGGGCGGCGTTGTTGACCTTGCGCAGATTGGTGACCGACACCAGGATCGCGAAGAAGACGAGGGGGGCGACGGCCAGCTTCAGCAGCTGGACGAAGATGTGGCCCACCTTGTCGAGCGTGGTGTAGAGCCAGCCGATGTCCTGGCTGCGGGCGAGCCAGCCGAGCAGTACGCCGAGGACGAGACCGGCGACTATCTGGGCCCAGAACGGGACCTTGGGTATGCGGAAACCGGAGCCGGAGGGCTCTTCGGTGGTGGCGGACGCGGGGTTCGCGGACACGGACACACTCCAGATGTGACGCATCGGGACGCACGGGGACGGTGTGCGGAGGGGACGGGGTGCGGCGCCCGCGTCAGAGGCGGCGCCGCTGCATGATGCCGTTCAGACGTTGCGGCAACAGACCGCGGACATACAGCGGCAGAGATCGACATGCAGGCGCGCCACGAGCGGGATGCTCGGGGCAGGTCGTAGGCGCACAGCTGTCTTCATGCCGAACACGTTAACACTTGAACTTTGAGAACCTCAAAGGTCTTCTTTGATGTGAGACTGCGCCTGTACACCCGGCGACACCCGGCAGCAGTCCCCAACTGGCCCCGGGGGAACGCGAAAACCCCAGTACAGGAGCGTTCGCTCCAGCGCTGGGGTTTCGGGAAGAATTGGTGCGGGTGTGAGGCAGCTTACATTTCCCCTACTGGGTGACGCTGTCCTCGCGGGTCCGGTTCGCCTCCAGGCGCGCCTTGGTCCGGTCGACCTTGGACACGATCTGCTCGGACATCTCGTCGCGCTGCTTGCGCAGCAGTACGTAGCTGAGCGGCGCGGAGAGCACGAGGGCGAGCAGGATGACCCAGATGATGTTCGAGCCGCCCGCCCCGGACGGCAGCAGCCCGTAGTTGACGGCCACGGCGGCGAGCGCGAAGCAGCCGACGAAGATACTGAGACGCATCGCGGTGTACCGGATCATTGCGCTCGGCTTTGCAGCGGACACAGCTCGCCTTCTCTCTACGTGACAGTCCTGCCCGTCCAGTGAAGCATGCCCCGTAATCGAGCGGTTCGCGGGGCTCCGCACAAGGGCCGGTTCGACGAGAGGCTCCGAGGACCCCTGAGGAGCCCGCCCTCCTCAGCCGAGCGGCAGCAGCATGACGATGTCGTCGCGGTCGTCCCCGTCGGCCACCCGGATCGCCCCCGGCACCCGCCCGACCTCCTTGTAGCCGCAGGCGGCGTAGAAGCGGTCGGCGCCCGTGCCGCCCCGGCAGGTGAGCCGGATGGCCTCGATGCCCTCGATGGAGCGTGCGGCGTCGGCGGCCGAGGCCATCAGGTCGCGTCCGTAGCCCCGGCCCTGGTGGCGGGGGTGGACCATCACCGTGTAGAGCCAGACCCAGTGCGTCATCAGCCGGTGGGTGTTGCGGGTCAGGAAGGCGGTGGCGGCCACGGCGCCGTCCTCGTCGCGGCCGACCAGCAGCCGGGTGCGCTCCTCGGTCATGGCGACGAGGTGCTTGACCAGCTCGGGCCGGACGTCCTCGACCGTGACGGGCGGCACAAAGCCCACCGCGCCGCCCGCGTTGGACACATCGGCCCAGAGTGCGGCGATGCCGTCCCGCAGCGGCCTGTCGAACGGCGGGTCCAACTCAAACGTAAGTGCCATACAGGCAGATTAACTATTACGGACGCTGCCCTCAAACCCTGTCCGGAACGCGAGAAAGCTCCGGCCGGGGACGGCGGCCGGAGCTCTCGTACGGCGTTGCGCGCACCCCGGGGGCGCGCCGGGGTTCAGACCCGCATGGGCTGCGGCGACTCGCGCCGGTCCGCGTCCGGGCCCGGGTACTCGCGGAGGATCTCGTACCGGGTGTTGCGCTCGACGGGCCGGAAGCCGGCGTCGCGGATCAGGTCCAGCAGGTCCTCGCGGCCGAGCTTGTTCGGCGTGCCGTAGTTGTCCGCGTCGTGCGTGATCTTGTACTCGACGACCGAGCCGTCCATGTCGTCCGCGCCGTGCTGCAGCGCGAGCTGGGCGGTCTGCACACCGTGCATCACCCAGAACACCTTGACGTGCGGGACGTTGTCGAAGAGCAGCCGGGAGACCGCGAAGGTCTTCAGCGCCTCCGCGCCGGTCGCCATCGTCGTGCGCGCCTGGAGCTTGTTGCGGACCTTGCCGTCCTTCATGTCCACGAAGTCGTGCTGGTAGCGCAGCGGGATGAAGACCTGGAAGCCGCCGGTCTCGTCCTGGAGCTCACGCAGCCGCAGCACGTGGTCGACGCGGTGACGGGGCTCCTCGATGTGCCCGTACAGCATCGTCGCCGGGGTCTTGAGACCCTTCTCGTGCGCGAGCCGGTGGATGCGCGACCAGTCCTCCCAGTGGGTGGCGTGGTCGACGATGTGCTGACGGACCTCCCAGTCGAAGATCTCCGCGCCGCCGCCGGTCAGCGACTCCAGACCGGCGTCGATCAGCTCGTCGAGGATCTCGGAGGCGGAGAGCCCGGAGATGGTCTCGAAGTGGTGGATCTCGGTGGCGGTGAACGCCTTGAGGGAGACCTCCGGCAGCGCTTCCTTCAGCGCGCTCAGCGAACGCGGGTAGTAGCGCCACGGCAGGGTGGGGTGCAGCCCGTTGACGATGTGCAGCTCGGTGAGGTTCTCGCCCTGCATCGCCTTCGCGAGGCGCACGGCCTCCTCGATGCGCATCGTGTACGCGTCCTTCTCGCCCGGCTTGCGCTGGAACGAGCAGTACGCGCAGGACGCGGTGCACACGTTCGTCATGTTGAGGTGGCGGTTGACGTTGAAGTGGACGACGTCGCCGTTCTTGCGCGTACGCACCTCATGGGCCAGACCGCCGAGCCAGGCCAGGTCGTCGGACTCGTAGAGCGCGATCCCGTCCTCGCGGGTCAGCCGCTCGCCGGCCCGGACCTTCTGCTCCAGCTCGCGCTTGAGTCCCGCGTCCACTAGGGCGCCTCCCATTTCTCTACGTAACAGACTTCGCTCACCGTACTCCCCCGCCCGGAGCGGCCCGGGGACCCCCTCGGCTCTCCCCGTCAGCCCTCTTCGGGCAGCTCGCCGACGCGGTTCTCCCACTTGGTGGACAGCACGATCGTGGTGCGGGTGCGCGAGACGCCCCGGGTGCCGCTGAGGCGGCGGATGGTCTTCTCCAGGCCGTCCACGTCGCCGACGCGCACCTTGAGCATGTAGGAGTCGTCCCCCGCGATGAACCAGGCGTCCTCGATCTCGGCGAGGTCCTTCAGCCGGTGCGCGACGTCCTCGTGGTCGGCGGCGTCGGAGAGCGAGATGCCGATCAGGGCCGTGACGCCGAGGCCCAGGGAGGCCGCGTCGACGGTGGCGCGGTAGCCGGTGATGACCCCGGCGGACTCCAGCCGGTTGATGCGGTCGGTGACGCTGGGCCCGGAGAGCCCCACGAGCCGGCCCAGCTCGGCGTACGAGGCCCTGCCGTTCTCCCTGAGGGCCTGGATGAGCTGCCTGTCCACCGCGTCCATGTGAATGGAACCTTCCATTAATCAGCAGTATCGCGAGTCTATGTGTAGAATCTAAGGCACGCAGGCGTCAGAGCCTGCAAATCTTCCCGAGCATCCAAAAAATGCTTTCGAATCTTCGAATCTTCAGGAGTGAGAACACCGTGTACACGATCGAGATGGCCTACGCCCGGATGCGCGAGCTGCAGGACCTGGCCAACCGCTCGCGTGCCCATCAGCCCGCCGCCGCGCACCGGGTCGACCGGACCCGCACCCCGCGCGCGCCCAAGAAGCGCTGACCCCTCCCGGTTCAGCCACGGGAGCCGCCACCGAGCTCTCCCTCCCAGCGGCGGTACAGCTGGTGCGGCACCCCTGCCGCGTCCAGCACCCGCCCCGCGACGAAGTCCACCAGATCCTGGATGTGCGTCGCACCCGCGTAGAACGCCGGAGAGGCGGGCAGCACGACCGCGCCCGCCTCGTCCAGGGCCACCAGCGCCTTGAGCGTCTGTCCGCTGAGCGGGGTCTCGCGGACGGCGACGACCAGCTTCCGCCGCTCCTTGAGCGTCACGCTCGCGGCCCGCTGCAGCAGATCCTTCGAGAGCCCGAGCGCCACCCCGGCCACGCACGCCGTCGAGGCCGGGACGATCAGCATGCCCTTCGCCGGGTACGAACCCGAGGACGGCCCGGCCGCCAGGTCACCGGCCGCCCAGTGCCGTACCCCCGACACGTCCACGTCGAAGGTGTGCGGCTTGCCGTCGGCGCCACGCGCCAGCCAGCCGCGCAGGTCCTCCTGCCAGTGCGCGTCGCGGAACGCGATCCCCGTCTCGTCCAGCAGGGTCAGCCGCGACGCCCGGCTCACCACGAGATCGACGCTCTCCCCCGCGGCCAGCAGACCACGCAGCACCGCGGCGGCGAATGGCGTGCCCGAAGCGCCCGAAACCCCGACAATCCAAGGCTGCCGCTGCTGCTGACTCACTGAAATCCCGGAATCCACAGAACCGAGCCTATCCGGCACGCGCCATCCGGAACCGAGCCAGGGGCTCCGTGCGTTCCGACGTGTGAAGGGGGGCGTTCCATGAACGGCATGCGCATGACGACCGGGGCCCGCGTCCTCGCGGCGGGCGCGGTCATGCTGGGCTGGGTCGGGCTGCTCTGGGTCCTGGAGGGCATCGACCTCGCGACCGGCCACAGCCTCGACAGCCACGGGATAAGCCCCCGCGAGCCGGGTGAACTGCTCGACATCGTGCCCGCCGCCTTCCTGCACGGCGGCTGGGCCCACGTCGCGTCGAACAGCGTCCCGCTGCTGGTCCTCGGCTTCATAGCCGCGCTGGGCGGGCTGCGCCGCTTCGCCGGCGTGGTGCTCACCGTGATCGTCACCGGCGGCCTGGGCGTCTGGCTCGTCGCCCCTGCGAACACGATCACGCTCGGCGCGTCGGGCGTGGTCTTCGGCCTCTTCGGCTACCTGCTGGTCCGCGGCTTCGTGGACCGCCGCCCGCTGGACGTGGTCATCGGCGTGATCGTCGCCGCGGTGTACGGCTCGCTGCTCCAGGGCGTCCTGCCGACCGACCCGGGCGTCAGCTGGCAGGGCCACCTCTTCGGCCTGGCCGGCGGGGCGCTGGCCGCGTTCGTCCTGCGCCGGGGCGCCCGGCCGCTCAGACCGTCAGGCCCCGCAGCAGCAGATCCAGCAGGGCACACGCGAACAGGGCCATTCCGATGAACCCGTTGACCGAGAAGAACGCCCGGTTCAGCCGCGACAGATCGTGCGGCCGCACCACCCGGTGCTCGTACACGAAGGCGACGGCGACGATCACCATGCCGATCCAGTAGAAGAGCCCCGCCCCGGTGGCCAGGCCGAACCAGACCAGCAGTCCCGTCGTCACCGCGTGACAGACCCGCGCGCCCCACAGCGCCGCCGGGATGCCGAAGCGCGCCGGGAACGACAGCACCCCGTGGGCGCGGTCGGCCTGCACGTCCTGGCAGGCGAAGATCAGGTCGAAGCCGCCGATCCAGATCCCGACGGCGAGCCCCAGGATCACCGCGTCCCACGACCAGCTCCCGGTCACCGCCAGCCAGGCGCCGACCGGCCCCATGGCCTGGGCGATACCCAGGATCGCGTGCGGGTAGTTCGTGAACCGCTTCCCGTACGGGTAGACGACCATCGGGATCACCGCGAGCGGTGCGAGGGCCAGACAGAGCGGGTTGAGCAGCGCCGCCGCGCCGAGGAAGACGACGACGGCGACGAGCGCCCCCGTCCACGCCGAGCGCACCGACACCGCGCCGGTCACCAGCTCACGCCCGGCGGTGCGCGGATTGCGGGCGTCGATCTCCCGGTCGATGATCCGGTTCGCGGCCATCGCGAAGGTGCGCAGCCCGACCATCGCGACGGTGACGAGCAGCAGGGTGACCCAGTGGATCGACTCGTCGTCGTGGAACATCGCGGTGAGGGCGGCGATGAACGCGAAGGGCAGCGCGAAGACCGAGTGCTCGATCATCACGAGCCGCAGGAACGCTCTGACCTTGCTGTTCGGTCGCGCGGGCTCGGAGCCCAGGGTCGCTTCGGCGGCGCTCACAGTCCGTATTCCTTCCACCGGCGGTCGACCTTCGCCGCCGTGTCCGGGTCGGACTCGACCATGTCCGGCCAGCCCCCGTCCCGGGTGTAGCCCTCCTCGGGCCACTTCTCCGTCGCGTCGATGCCCGCCTTGCCGCCCCAGAACTGCTGGTAGGAGGCGTGGTCGAGATGGTCGACGGGCCCCTCGGCGACGGTCAGGTCCCGCGCGTAGTCGGTGTTGCCGAGCGCCCGCCAGGACACCTCGTGCAGATCGTGGACGTCGCAGTCGGAGTCCACGACGACGATCAGCTTGGTCAGCGACATCATGTGGGCGCCCCAGATGGCGCTCATCACCTTCTGGGCGTGCTTCGGGTACTTCTTGTCGATCGAGACGATCGCGCAGTTGTGGAAGCCACCGGACTCGGGCAGGTGGTAGTCCACGATGTCCGGCACGATGATCTTGAGCAGCGGCAGGAAGAACCGCTCGGTGGCCCGGCCCAGCGGCCCGTCCTCGGTCGGCGGCCGGCCGACCACGATCGACTGGAGCAGCGGACGCTTGCGCATGGTCACGCAGTCGATGGTCAGCGCGGGGAACGGCTCCTGCGGCGTGTAGAAGCCGGTGTGGTCGCCGAACGGTCCCTCGGGCAGCGTCTCACCGGGCTCCAGCCAGCCCTCGATGACGACCTCGGCGTTGGCCGGGACCTGGAGCGGGACGGTCTTGCAGTCGACCATCTCGATGCGCTTGCCCTGGATGAACCCGGCGAACAGGTACTCGTCGATGTCGCCGGGCAGCGGCGCGGTGGAGGCGTACGTCACCGCGGGCGGCGCCCCGAAGGCGATGGCGACCGGCAGGCGTTCGCCGCGCCTGGCGGCGACCTGGTAGTGGTTGCGGCTGTCCTTGTGGATCTGCCAGTGCATCCCGATGGTGCGGCGGTCATGGCGCTGGAGCCGGTAGAGCCCCAGGTTCCGCACGCCCGTCTCGGGGTGCTTGGTGTGGGTGAGCCCGAGGTTGAAGAACGAGCCGCCGTCCTTGGGCCAGGTGAACAGTGCGGGCAGCTGGTCCAGGTCCACGTCGTCGCCGGTGAGGACGACCTCCTGGACGGGGGCGTTCTCCGCCTTCACCTTCTTCGGCGGTACGTGGACCATCGTGCCGAGCTTGCCGAAGGCCTCCCGGACGCCGACGAAGCCGTGCGGCAGCTCCGGCTTGAGGAGCCCGCCGATCTTGTCGCTGATCTCGGAGTAGGACGTCAGCCCGAGCGCCTTCAGGAGCCGCTTGTCGGTGCCGAACACGTTCATGGCCAGGGGCATCGAGGAGCCCTTGACGTTCTCGAAGAGCAGCGCGGGCCCGCCGGCCTTGTTCACCCGGTCGACGATCTCACCGACCTCCAGATAGGGGTCGACCTCGGCCTTGATGCGCTTGAGCTCGCCCTCGCGCTCCAGAGCCCGGAGGAGGGATCGAAGATCGTCGTAAGCCATACGCCCCAGTATCGGCCACCCGCTACCCTGGGCCCGTCACCGGGGCGGGGCTTCGCCCCGCCAACTCTCCTCGGGGGGAAACTTCCACCATGCTCCGGGCCCTGATCTATCTCCTGCCGCTGGCGCTGACGATCTTCGCGTTCATCGACTGCCTGAACACCCCGGAGGACGAGGCGAAGCACCTGCCGAAGATCGCCTGGGTCTTCATCATCCTGCTGTTCTGGATCGTCGGCCCGATCGTGTGGCTGGCCGCGGGCAAGGTGCGCGAGGTGCCGGCCGACGGCCGTACGCCCTCGGAGTGGCACCGCAACGGGCGCTCCCGGTGGGTGGCGCCGGACGACAATCCCGAGTTCCTCAAGTCCCTGAAGGAAGAGAACCAGCAGGACGAGGCGGTCCTCAAGGACTGGGAGGCGGACCTGCGCCGCCGCGAGGACGAGCTCAAGCGGCGTGAGAGCGGCGGCCTGGACGATCCCGCGCCCGGCGTCTGACCGGTGTGTGCGGGGCCGGGTCCGGGCAGGATGCCCGGCCCCGGCCCCGCGGTGCTTCACGGGCGGTCGAGCGGTTCGGCCGCCTTCGTCATCGGGCCCCCGGCGTCACCGGTGTTGAGCGTTCCGGCCGGTTCGAACAGCAGGATCGCGGTCTCCCCGTCCGCCACGGGGCAGTGCTCCACTCCTCGGGGAACGACGAACAGCTCGCCCGTCTCCAGGCCCACCTGAACCGCCACTTCGTACGGCACACGGGTACGACCCCGGGGCGCTACGGGCGTCCCGGGCCCGCCGGAGCCTGACCGGGCGCCGGCGGCCCCCGCCGGCTACCGCGCGTACAGCAGCCGCCCCAGCCGTTCGAGCAGCGGCAGCAGCGCTGTGCGCTCCTGCGGTGTGAGCGCTTCGAGGGCGCCGTGCACGGCGCGCATCTCGGCGCGGATGGTGTGGGCGAGCGCGGTGCCCTCGGGGGTGCGGCTCGCGACCTTGGAGCGGCGGTCGCCAGGTGCGGGGGTGCGGACGACCAGGCCGCGGGCCTCCATGCGGCCGATGAGGCCGGTGGCGTTGGACGCGTCGCAGACGAGGTGGGCGGCCAGGGCGCTCATCGGCATGGGCGCGTTGAGCGCGATCAGCGCGCGGGCCTGCGAGGTGGACAGTCCGTGGCGGGCGGCGACGGCGGTGAGGTCGTCGTGGTGGCCGCGCACGACGAGGGCCAGCGGCTCCAGGAGGTCTTCCGGGGCGGGGGCGGCCCGATCGTCCGGAGCAGTGTCGGCGCGGGGCGTCGGTTCGGTGGTCATGGTCGGCCATTCTTCGATCGGCATCAGCCGACATTTATTTGACATGCTCAATATTTGGCAGTTACATGAAATGAATTGCTTGAGCATATCAAGTTCTGAGCCAGACCCGCTCGCCAGCTTTGCAGGGAGTACCCCCATGCCCTCCGTACTGTTCGTTCTCACCGGCGCCGACCACTGGACCCTCAACGACGCCACCACCCACCCCACCGGGTTCTGGGCCGAGGAGCTGGCCGCACCGCACCGGGTCTTCACCGAAGCCGGATACGCCGTCACCCTCGCCACCCCCGGCGGCGTCACCCCCACCGTCGACGCGGGCAGCCTGAGCGCCGCCGCCAACGGCGGACAGGCGCAGGCCGACACCGTCGCCGCGTACCTCGACTCGATCGGCCCCGAGCTCCGCGCACCGGCCCGGCTGGAGGACATCCACCCGGACCGCTACGACGCCGTGTTCTACCCGGGCGGCCACGGGCCCATGGAGGACCTCGCCGTCAGCGAGCTCTCCGGGCGGCTGCTGACCGCCGCGCTCGACTCCGGCACCCACCTCGGCATGCTCTGCCACGCCCCGGCCGCCCTGCTCGCCGCCCGCCGCGAGGACGGCTCCTGGCCCTTCGCCGGCTACCGCATGACCGGCTTCAGCAACGCCGAGGAGTCCATCGGCGGGCTCGCCGACAAGGCGCCCTGGCTGCTGGAGGACCGGCTCGTCCAACTGGGCGCCGACTACACCGCCGCCGCCCCCTTCGCCCCGAACACCGTCACCGACCGCACCCTGCACACCGGCCAGAACCCGGCCTCCTCCGAGCAGCTCGCCCACGAGATCGTCGACGCCCTCGCCCCCGTCGAGACCCCGGCCGAGACCGTCGACCGCCTCCGCTGCACCTTCCGTACCGGCCGCACCAAGAGCCTCGACTGGCGCACCGCCCAGCTCACGCAGCTGCGCGCGCTGCTCACCGAACGCGGTGACGAACTGGCCGACGCGCTCCACGCCGACCTCGGCAAGAGCCGCAAGGAGGCCTACCGCACCGAGATCGACTTCACGGTCCGCGAGATCGACCACACACTGGAGCACCTGGCCGAGTGGCTGCGGCCCGAGCCCGCCCCCGTACCGGCCCGCCTCGGCGGGGCCACGGCACGCACCGTGCAGGACCCGCTCGGCGTCGTCCTGGTCATCGCGCCCTGGAACTACCCGGTCCAGCTGCTGCTCGCCCCGGTCGTCGGCGCGCTGGCCGCCGGCAACACCGTGCTGGCCAAGCCGAGCGAACTGGCGCCCGCCACCTCCGCGGCCGTCGCACGGCTGCTGCCCCGCTACCTCGACGAGGACGCGGTCGCCGTCGTGGAGGGCGCGGTCCCCGAGACCACCGCGCTGCTCGCCGAGCGCTTCGACCACATCTTCTACACCGGCAACGGCACGGTGGGCCGGATCGTGATGGCCGCCGCGGCGAAGCACCTGACCCCGGTGACCCTCGAACTGGGCGGCAAGTCGCCGGTCTTCGTCGACCGGGACACGGACCTGAAGGCCGTCGCGGGACGGCTGGCAGCAGGCAAGTTCCTGAACGCGGGCCAGACCTGCGTCGCCCCCGACTACGTACTGACCGACCCGCAGACCGCCCCCGCCCTCGCGGACGCGCTCGCCACCGCCGTCGAGGAGCTCTACGGGGCGGACGCCTCCACGCACCCGGAGTACGGCCGGATCGTGAACCGGCGCCACTTCGACCGGCTGACCGCCCTCCTCGGCTCGGGCCGCACCGTGACCGGCGGCACGTACGACCGGGACGGCAAGTACATCGCCCCGACCGTGCTGGCCGACGTGGCACCGGACGCGCCCGTCATGCGGGAGGAGATCTTCGGCCCGGTGCTGCCGGTCGTCACGGTGGACGGCCTCGACGAGGCGATCGCGTTCATCAACGACCGGGACAAGCCGCTGGCCCTGTACGCGTTCACCGAATCGGACGCGGTACGCGAACGGCTGGTCGCCGAGACGTCCTCGGGCGCCGTCGGGATCGGGCTGCCGCTGGCCCACCTGACCGTCTCGGACCTGCCATTCGGCGGGGTCGGCGAGAGCGGCATGGGCAGCTACCACGGCCGCTACTCACTGGAGACGTTCAGCCACCGCAAGGCGGTCCTGGACACGCCTCTCGCCTGAGCGCGGCAACGGCGACGGCCCGCACCCCGGAGAAAAGGGATGCGGGCCGTCGCCGTGTACCGGCCGGATCAGACTCCGGCGTAGGAGTGCTTGCCGGTGACGAAGATGTTCACGCCGTAGTAGTTGAAGATCCAGCAGCCGAAGGCGATCAGCGCCAGGTAGGCGGCCTTGCGGCCCTTCCAGCCGGCGGTGGCGCGGGCGTGCAGGTAGCAGGCGTACGCGACCCAGGTGATGAAGGACCAGACCTCCTTGGGGTCCCAGCCCCAGTACCGGCCCCAGGCGTCGCCCGCCCAGATCGCGCCCGCGATGATCGTGAACGTCCACAGCGGGAAGACCGCCGCGTTGATCCGGTACGAGAACTTGTCGAGGCTGGAGGCGGCGGGCAGCCGCGAGAGCACGGACTCGGCGAACGCGCCCGGCCGGCCCCCGTTGGCGATCTTGCTCTCGTAGCTGTCGCGGAAGAGGTACATCAGCGTGCCGGCCCCGCCGATGAAGAACACCGCACCGCAGATGATCGCGGTGGAGACGTGGATCCACAGCCAGTACGAGTGCAGCGCGGGCACCAGCTGGTCGCTGGAGGTGTACAGCAGCGTCGTCGCGATACCGAGGTCCAGCAGCACCGCCGTGACCAGCAGCAGCCCCATCCAGCGCACGTTCTTCTTCAGCGCGAGCAGCACCAGGTACGCGGCCACCACCACCACGGAGAAGGTGATGGAGAACTCGTACATGTTGCCCCAGGGGGCACGCTGCACGGACATCGCGCGGGCGATGACCCCGCCGGCCTGGACGAGGAAGGCGAGCACGGTCAGCGAGACCGCGATCCGCCCGTACAGGTCGCCCTTGAACGTGCCGCCGGCCGCGCCGGGCCCGTCCGGGACATCGCGGGATCCGGCTGCGGACCGGGTGACGATCTTCGGCCGGTCCAGTACGGCGGTGCCCCCGGACTTCTGCGCGACCTCGACCTTCACCGTCGCTGCGGCGGACTCCTCGGTGGTCAGCGCGGCGGCGGTGCGGCCCACCTTGCTGCGGCTGCCGAACACCCACTCCGCGATGTGCGCGAAGAAGGCCAGCGTGTAGACGGCCATCGACGAATAGATCAGCACATTGCTGGTGTGTGCCAGATTCTCGTTGGTTGCGGCGGCGAGATTCACTTCTCAGCCCCTTCGGAAGGTTCTGCGGAGGACGCGTCGACTACGTCGGGGTCCGGATCGGTGTCGGGGTCGTTGTCGGGGCCGGACGCCATGGGCGCCGCGGCGTTGAGCGTGACCGCGAGATCGGCCAGCTCCTCGGGAAGCTTCGCGGACTCGCTGCGGCCGAGCCCCGCCATCTCGACGACGGTGACACCGTCGGCGCCACGCACGGCACGGACCCAGATCCGGCGCCGCTGGATGAACAGCGAGCCGGCCAGCCCGGCGATCGCACCGATCGCACCGGTGAGCGCCCAGCCGCTGGCGGGCTGCTCGGAGATCTGGAAGCTGGCCCACTCCTGGATGCCCTCGAACTTGATGGAGCCGGCGCCCTCGGGCAGCTTCATCGTCTCGCCGACCAGGAGGCGCTGCTTGAGCTGCTTGCCCTTGGAGTCCTTGAACTCCTTCATCTTGGTCTTGTCGAGCTGGTACACGTTCTGCGCCAGGCCGGAGTCGACGCCGAGCGAGCCGTGGAAGCCGTTGAGCGCGAGGACCGGCATGTCGGCGGCCGGGAACTGCGAGAACATCGTGCCCTTGCCGTTGCCGGCGAAGGTCGGCACGAAGAAGGCCTGGAAGCCCAGCTGGTCCTTCTTGCCGTTCTTGTCGCGGTAGCCGTCCATCACCTTGATCGCACCGGACGAGGTGACGTTGTTGTCGATGGGCAGCAGCGGCACGGCGGCCTTGTAGACCTCCTTGCCCCGGCCGTCCCGTACGGAGACGACGGGCGCGTAGCCGTGGGCGTTGAGGTAGACCTTCGTACCGTCGACGACGAGCGGCTCGTTGACCTTGATGACCTTCTTCTTCGGCTTGCCGTAGGCGCCGTCGGCGTACGTCACGTGCGCCTCGTACGTCCGGGGAGTGCCGATCTGCGGGCCGCTGCGCTCGTACGTGCCGACGAACTTGTCGAGGGTGAAGCTGAAGGGGGCCAGCGAATCCTGGTCGAAGAGGGAGCCGGACTTGAAGTCGTCGTACTGGGTGATCGTGTTGGAGAACCCGTCACCCTCGACGATCAGCTTGGCGCCCTCGGACTTGAACAGCTGCCCCCAGGCGAAGGCCACCAGCATCACGATCAGCGCGATGTGGAACATCAGGTTCCCGGCCTCGCGCAGATAGCCCTTCTCGGCGGCGACCGCGTCACCCTCGACATGGGCCCGGTAGCGGCGCCTGCGCAGCATCGCGCGGGCGGCCTCGCGGACGTCTTCGGGTTCGGCCTCGGTGCGCCAGGTGGTGTACGCGGGCAGCCGGGTCAGCCGCCTGGGCGCGCCGGGGGCACGGCTGCGCAGCTGGCCGACGAAGGTGCCGGTGCGCGGCACGATGCAGCCGATGAGCGAGATGAACAGCAGGATGTAGATCGCGGAGAACCACACCGAGCTGTAGACGTCGAAGAACTGGAGCTTCTCGTAGATCGGCGAGACGGTGGGGTGGAGGCCCTTGAAGGTCTGCACCTTGAGCTCGTCGACGCTGTTCTGCGGGATCAGCGAGCCGGGGATGGCGCCGAGCGACAGCAGGAACAGCAGGATCAGGGCGACCCGCATGGAGGTGAGCTGCCGCCAGAACCAGCGGACCCAGCCGATGACCCCCATGGCGGGGAGGTTCGCCAGGGACTCCTCGCGCGGGGCGGTGGAGAGCTGGGAGCCGGCGGCGCCCAGCTCACGGGCGGTCTCCCGGTCCTGCTCGGCACGTACCTCACGCTCGTCGGGGCGCTCGCGCTCCTGGGACGGGTTGGACTTGGTGTTGCTCATCGGTACTCAGATCCCCACCGTGAAGCCGGCGGACCAGCCCTGTAGTTCCTGCATCATGCTGCCCCACACGCCGGTCAGCAGGAGCAGTCCGGTCACGATCATCATGCCGCCGCCGATGCGCATGACCCAGGCGTAGTGGCGCTTGACCCAGCCGAACGCGCCGAGTGCCTTGCGGAAGGCGACAGCGGCGAGCACGAACGGGATGCCGAGGCCGAGGCAGTAGGCGACGGTCAGTATCGCCCCGCGTCCGGCGGTGCCCTGGCCCATCGCCAGGATGCTCACCGAGCTCAGGGTCGGCCCGAGACAGGGCGTCCAGCCGATCCCGAAGAGCGCACCGAGCAGCGGGGCGCCCAGCAGGCCGGTCACCGGCTTCTTGTGGATACGGAACTCGCGCTGGGTCATCCACGGCATCAGGCCCATGAAGAAGACGCCCATCAGGATCATCAGCACGCCGAGGACCTTGGTGAGCGGGCCGCTGTTCGCCTGGAGCGTGTCGCCGAAGTAACCGAAGAGCGCGCCGCCGGAGACGAACACGGCGGTGAATCCGGCCACGAAGAGCGAGGCACCCGCGACCATCCGCCCCCGCCGCGCGTCCGCCAGATCGGCGCCGCTGACTCCGGTGACGTAACTGAGGTAGCCGGGGACGAGCGGCAGGACGCAGGGCGAGAAGAAGGAGACGAGCCCGCCGAGCAGGGCGACGGGCAGGGCGACCAGCAGGGCCCCGTTCAGGACCGTCTCGTTCTGTGTGGCGGAGGCGAGGGTGATCACCTGATCACTTCTCCGCGATCAGCGGGTCGAGCATCTTGTGCAGGTTGGTGTCGTCGAGCGGGCCCACGAACCGGGCGGCCAGCTTGCCGTCCCGGTCGATGACGACGGTCGACGGGATGGACTGGAGCTTGAACGTGCCCTTGGGGAATCGCAGGAGGAGCTTCCCGGTCGGGTCGTAGAAGCTCGGGTAGGTGACCCCGAAGTCCTTCTCGAAGCTGATCGCCTGGGCGCGTTCCGCGTCGCGGGTGTTGACGCCGACGAACTGGACGCCCTGGCCCTCGGTGGCCTTGGCGACCTTGGTGAAGTACTTCGCTTCGAGTCTGCAGGGCGCGCACCACGAGCCCCAGGCGTTGAGGACGACGATCTTGCCCTTGTAGTCGGCGAGGTCGAGTGCCTTGCCGTCCAGGCTCTTGCCGTCGAGCTTCGGGGCTTCGGCCCGCTCGCCCTTGGCCGCGGTGGAGATTCCGCTGTTGCCCGTGACGAAGTTCGTGTCGCCGCCGCCGCCGGTCTTGTTGCCGGAGTCGCACGCGCTCAGGGCCAGTGCGAGCGCGGCTGCCACCGCGGGGGCGGCGAGCAGGGTGAAGCGGCGTCGGGGTGCGCGGCCATGGCTCATGTGAAAAGTTTCGCATGGCGGTTTCGGGGATCTTGGGCACCCCCCTCGGTGCCCGTAAAGCCCGTTGTCAGGCTTGTTTAAAGAAGGTGTTCCAGCCGCCCTGGGGTTCCTCTCCGACCTCAAGGGTGCGGAGCTTCGCGAGCACAGCGGGGTCCTGCACGTCGAGCCAGTCGACGAACTGCCGGAATGAGACGAGGCGCACATCCGGCTTCCCCGCGATGTGCTTGAGCGCGTCCTCGACTGCGTCCATGTAGATGCCGCCGTTCCACTCCTCGAAGTGGTTGCCGATGTAGAACGGGGCGCGGTTCGTCTCGTAGGCGCGTTTGAATCCGCTGAGGTAGGACTGGGTGGCCTGTTCGCGCCAGCCCGGATAGCGGGACGGCATTCCCTTGGTCGAATTCTTCGACTGGTTGGCCAGGATGTTGTAGTCCATCGAGAGGACCTCGAAGGTGTGGCCGGGGAACGGCATGCCCTGGAGCGGCAGGTCCCAGACGTCCATGCGCTTGGAGGGCCAGACCTGGGTGCCGCCGGGCGAGCTGGCGTCGTAGCGCCAGCCGAGCTTCTTCGCCGTGGGGAGCAGGTTGTCCTGCCCGAGCAGGCAGGGGGCGCGGCCGCCGATGAGTTCCTTGCGGTAGTCGAAGGGCAGCGGGTCCTCGTCGGTCCAGCCGGTGTTGGTGCGCCATTCGGTGACGAAGGAGATCGCCTGGTCGATTTCGCTCTGCCACTGGGAGGCGGACCAGTTCTCGACGGATCCGGAACCGCTGCAGAAATGCCCGTTGAAGTGGGTGCCGATCTCGTGGCCGTCGTACCAGGCCTGGCGTACGTTCGTCAGCGTCGCCTTGAGGTGCTCGTCGGTGAGATATCCGATGTCCGAGGCACCGACGGGATTGCCCGGCGGGCGGTAGAGCGATTTCTTCGATTCGGGCAGCAGGTAGAGCCCGGAGAGGAAGAAGGTCATCCCCGCGTCGTGTTCCTTGGCGAGTTTCAGAAAGCGCGGGAAGAGCCCGTTGCCGACCTCGCCGGCGCCGTCCCAGGAAAAGATCACGAACTGCGGCGGCTTCTGGCCCGGTTCGAGCGGGACCGGTGCGGCGGGCTGGTGCGGCTGCTTTCCGGTGTCGGCGGTGGAACCGTCACCGATGGACCTGACGTCCTTTTTCGCGGGACCGGTCCCCTTGGCCGTCCCGTCGGCACCCTTCTCGCCCTTGCCCGGACCCGCCCGGCCGGTGTCGGGGGAGTCGGACGAACTGCAGCCCGCCACCCCGATGGCGGCCGCGGCCCCAAGTCCGGCTCCGAGCAAACCCCTTCGGCTGATGTCACGCATGCGGTTCCCATCTGCGGTCGTTTTGCCTCAAGTCCATACAAACTGCCAAAGGCTTAGATGGGCGAAGCAACACGAGGGTTCCCCGAAATAGCACACAATTCTTTACGGAACCAGACCCCAGCCTTGACCGAACACAAGATCGATTCCACTCGGCCGGGCTCGGGCCCGTCGGGCGATCGAGGGCAGAACCCCCACCACGACAAAATCCGGGCCCGCCACCGGCCGTAACCGGAGCGGACCCGGACCGAAGAACCCCGGACCGGTGGCCGGCTACGCGCCGACCCCCTTGGAGGCCCCCTTCACCGGCTTCGCGCCCGCGAGCAGGTGCGCGGGTACGAGGTCCCGCGCCGGCTCCGAGTACCCGACCGACACGATCTTGTCGCCCTGGTAGGTGAAGCTCGTCAGCGAGGCGAGCGTGCACTGCCGCTTGCGCGGGTCGTGCCACAGCCGCCGCCGCTCCACGAAGCTCCGGACGATCCAGATCGGCAGCTGGTGGCTGACGCACACCGCCTCGTGACCGCGGGCCGCGTCACGCGCGGCGTCCAGGGCGCCCATCATCCGTACGACCTGCTCGATGTACGGCTCACCCCACGACGGCCGGAACGGGTTCGTCAGGTGCTTCCAGTTGTCCGGCTTGCGCAGCGCCCCGTCACCGACGCCGAAGGTCTTGCCCTCGAAGACGTTGGCGGCCTCGATGAGCCGCTCGTCGGTGGCGAGGTCCGCTCCGTGGCTCTTGGCGATCGGCGTCGCCGTCTCCTGCGCGCGCTCCAGCGGGGAGGCGACGACGTGCGTGATGTCGCGCTTCTCCAGGTGCTCGGCGACCCGGTCGGCCATCTGCCGGCCGAGCTCGGAGAGGTGGTAGCCGGGGCGGCGCCCGTACAGCACGCCGTCCGGGTTGTGCACCTCTCCGTGGCGCATCAGGTGGACGACGGTGATGTCCTGGCGGCCCGTGCCGCTGCTGCTGGTCTCGCTCATGCGGTGGCCTCCGATGCGGCGCGGGCTGCGGCGGGCAGCGCGGCGGCGATCCGCTCGACGGCCCGGGTGTCGTGGGCGGTGGAGACGAACCACGACTCGAACGCCGACGGCGGCAGGTAGACGCCCTGAGCCAGCATCGAGTGGAAGAACGGGGTGAAGCGGAAGGCTTCCTGCTGCTTGGCGTCCTCATAGGTGCGGACCGGCCGGTCCGTGAAGAAGACGGAGAACATGTTGCCCGCCACCTGCACGGTGTGCGCGACGCCCTCCTTGGCCAGGGCCTCGCTCACCAGCCCCCGGATCTCCGCGGAGACCGCGTCGACCTTCGCGTAGGCGGCGTCGTCCAGCAGCCGCAGCTGGGCGAGCCCGGCGGCGGTCGCGACCGGGTTCCCGGAAAGGGTTCCCGCCTGGTAGACCGGGCCGGCCGGGGCCAGGTGCGCCATCACGTCGGCGCGCCCGCCGAAGGCCGCGGCCGGGAAGCCGCCGCCCATCACCTTGCCGAAGGTCATCAGGTCGGGCCGCACCCCGTCGATACCGAACCAGCCGGCCTTCGACGTACGGAACCCGGTCATGACCTCGTCGGAGATGTACAGCGCGCCGTTGGCGGCACAGATCTCCTTGAGCCCGGCGTTGAAGCCGTCCAGCGGCGGTACGACGCCCATGTTGCCCGGCGACGCCTCGGTGATCACACAGGCGATCTCGCCGGGCTGTGCGGCGAACGCCGCCCGCACGGCCTCCAGGTCGTTGTACGGCACCACGATCGTGTCGCCGGCCTGGGCACCGGTGACACCAGGCGTGTCCGGCAGCCCGAAGGTCGCGACCCCGGACCCGGCTGCGGCGAGCAGGGCGTCGACGTGGCCGTGGTAGCAGCCGGCGAACTTCACGATCTTGGCCCGGCCGGTGAAACCGCGGGCGAGGCGGATCGCGGACATGGTCGCCTCGGTGCCGGACGACACGAGCCGCACCTGCTCCACCGGTTCGACCCGGGCGACGATCTCCTCCGCGAGCGCGACCTCGCCCTCACCGGGCGTACCGAACGAGGTGCCGCGAGCGACAGCCTCCTGAACTGCGGCGATGACCTCCGGGTGGGAGTGGCCGAGAATCATCGGCCCCCACGAGCACACGAGGTCGACGTACTCACGGCCGTCGGCATCGGTGAGGTACGGACCGGTGCCGGACACCATGAAGCGGGGTGTACCGCCCACGGCCCGGAAAGCACGTACCGGAGAGTTCACGCCGCCGGGCGTCACGAGGGACGCGCGGTCGAAAAGCGTCTGCGAAACTGGGGCGTCATAGGGAAAGCTCACACATGCCATGGTGTCAGAGCCACGGACGGTATTGCGGACAGGTGTTTCACCGCACGCCCGTGGGGGAGGTCACTGACACGATGATCGGGTTGCGCGGCGGGGGCTGTGTCTCCTAGTTAGTAGTCGGGTGGATGAGATATGCATCGCGGTGGCGGAGTGGGCGAAGGGACCGACGACCTGGGGCCCGAGCCTGCCCGGCGGGGTCGGCACCGGCGCGAGGCTGAGCGCAGACAGGGCATACAGGCCGGTGGTGCGCAGGTGGGCGGCGAAGCCGGAAGCAGGAGTGGTGGCCGGGTGGGGGTGACCTACAAGTACTTCGGGGCCCCCGACGGGGCCACTGCCGCACGCGTGCCCATTTCCATGCGCCCCGAGGAGCTCGGCGGCGACGAGCTGGGCATGGGCGGCATGTTCAGCAAGATCAAGCCGGAGACGGTGGCCGCGATGGTCCTGACCGGCATACAGGGCATACCGCTGCACAAGGTCCCGCCGCTGGAGCTGGTCGTGCTGCACCCCGACTACGCGGTGGTCCGGCTCCCGATGACGGTCGTGGACCCGCTGCGCGGGGTCGGCGAGGAGTCGGTGGGCGCCGCCGCCTTCATCTGGTCCACGGTCCCGGACCGAGGGGGCCCGCGCGATGCGTACAACGTGTACCAACTGCTCCATGAATGGCAGGACTTCTCCCACCGGCTGCACGACGCGGGGCATCAGGCGTACTGCCTGGTGTGGCCCTGAGGCGGGTTCGCGCCTGAGCCGGCGGCCGGCGGCTGAGCCGGGGGCAGTGCCTGAGCTGGGCTTCAGCGGCTGAGCCGGGGGTTCGCGCAGGGCCGGCCGGCGGCACCGGCGGTGCGTTCGCTGTCACTCGGCGGAGTGGAGCCGGCCACCCGCGAGGGGGACTTCGGCCTCGCCATGCCTCGCTCCCGTCGCGGACCGCCCAACGATGAGCGCATGTCACTGACCCGTCTGCGTTCGCTGGCCGGCCGCGTGGTTCCCGCGCTGCTGGTCGCCCAAGCCGTCCTCCTTCCCCTCCAGCCCGCCTCGGCCGCCGCACACGTGACGCACCCGTGCCGGTCGGTCGCCGGCTGCGGTCCGGTCGTCGTCGCCCCCGTCTCCCAGGCCGCGCCGGATGAGGGCGACTGCACCAGCCCGGAGCCGGTCGTCTGCCTGATCCGGAGGGAGACGCCGCAGCAGCGCGAGGTCTCCCGTGATCAGCGGATCGACTACCTCACCCTTCTTGAGGACATGGAGCGCACGGAGTGCGCCATGCGCGCCGAAGGGCGCTCGGAGGAGGACATCGCCCGCACGCTGGTCCAGATGCGCAACGACGCCAAGGACATCGTGCGCGCCGGCATGACGCCGGAACAGGTCGCGGAACTGGAGGCACGCAACCAGAAGAAGTACGGCAACCCGCTCGGCCCGACGGCGGACCAGCTGTACCTGAAGTACGGCTCCTGGGAGAAGGTCGTCGAAGCCGCCACGCGTTCGAGCGCGGCCGTGGACCACGAACTCGGTCTGGAATTCGCTCACTGCCCCTGTGAAGTCCTCCAGGCGGCGTGAGCCGGTCGTCCCCCCTTCGGCACGGACGGCCCGCCGGACCAATCCGGCGGGCCGTCCGTGCCGAACCATTCACATAGGCCGCCGTACTCGGGCGACGACGCGGAAGCCACGGACGACGCGGACGATGCGGACGACGCGGACGACGCGAGTCCGCAGACGGCGGATCACCACGACAGACACTCCCGGCGGGCACTCCCCGCACAGCAGGTGAGCACCATGACACCGACCCGGCAACTGCTCGGTCGCGACCTTCCCCCGCTCTTCACGACGCCGGATCTACCGGGCGCGCAGATCCCGGTCGCACAGGGTCACTGGTGCATGGGAGCTGCGGAGACCATGGCCGAGGAGCGGGCGGACCGCCTCGCTGAACACCTGCCCGCCGAACGCACACCCCGCCCGCCGGCCGCCGCCGAACACACGGCCCAGCCCGTTCACCCCCGGGTGCCCACCTGCACGGCGGGCGTCCGCCGGCCAGCCCTATCCGGCCATTCATTGGCCAAAGAATGATCTTCAGTGGACCTGTCGGACCTGCCGATGCAGGAGGCAACGAAACTGAGGGAGGCCTGCCCATGGGCGACACTCTGCTGGCCCTGTCCATCCCCGTGCTGGTCTTCGCCGCCGGTATCTACGCCGCAGGTGAGAGCTGGTGGCGGCGACGGCATCCGGCGCCCCCGTCCCCGTACACCCACCAGGCCGCCCGGCTGGCCGAGCGCGCGATGCTGGTGGATGCCGAGAGGATCGTGGACAGCGCGTACGAGAGCGTAGGGGCGCTCTACGACGGGCCGAGTGCGCCGGGCGCGCGAATTCCGGCCACGGGTGTCATCCCCGGTCCGGCCGCCAGTGCGGGTCCCGACCGGTCAGTGCCAGCACCCGCGCGAAGGGGCTAGCCCCCTCCGGTACGGGGATCGGCTCACCGAACATCTTCGCCTCGCGGGCCTTCGGCGCCATCGCGGCCATGGCCGGGGCGAGCTCGGCCACCACGTCCGCGTCCGGCACGAATTCCTGACCGGTCGCACGGGCCAGGTCCCAGGCGTGGACGGTCAGGTCGCCGAGCACCATGTGGCCGACGGTCCGGGCCGGGAACCCCATGGAACCCGCGGTCCCGTCCTCCGCGCCCGGCCGCGCCCACGCGTCGACCAGGGCTGCCGTCCGCTCCCCGAAGCGGTCGCGCCACTCGCCGGTGACCGCGTCCGGGGTCTCGCCGAACTCCGCCTCCTGCCGGGCCGCCAGGGCCGTGAAGTTGACGACCACCTGGCTGAGGTGGCTGACCAGGGCGTGGACGTCGTACTCCGCGCAGGGGGTGGGATCGCCCAGCCGGCTGTCGTCGATCCCACGGACCACGGGCAGCGCGCCGCCGGCCGCCGCATCCAACAATTCGCTGATCTTCTTCATGCTTCGACCATGCACGCCCCGGCGGCGCGGGTCTTGAAGAAACACGACAGCCGGGACGCGACAGCCGGGACACCGGCCCTGGCCCGGCATAGGATCTGCCGTCATGGCTGGCCAGCAAGGTCCCCGGCGCGACACCCGCGGCATCGTCGACGCACCCGAACTGTTCACGCACGTACGGTTCCGGCGTCGCGAACCCGCCCCCGCGCTGCGTCCGTACCTGGAGCACTACTGGCTGATCGACTGGGACCTGCCGGAGCCGTACCTCTCCCACCTGGTCCCGCACCCCAGCGTCAACCTGGTCTTCGAGCGGTACCCGGGCTGCGGCGACGACGAGGCCGGCTTCGCGGAGGTCTCGGGCATCGGCCTCGAGCTGTTCACGCAGAAGCTGGAGGGGCGGGGACGGGTCTGCGGGGTGCAGTTCCGGCCCGGCGGCTTCCACCCGTTCGCGCCGGACCGGCCGGTGTCCGAGTGGACGGGGCGACGGGTCGCGGCGCCCGAGGTGTTCACGCCGCCCGCCGCGCCGGCCGCCGTCCTGGACCCCGCCGGGGAGGACGAGCGGATCGCGGCGCTCGACACGTACCTGCTGGCGCTCGGCCCCGAGCCGGATCCGCAGGCCGACCGGGCGATGGCCCTGGCCGAGCTGGTGCGCACCGACCGCACGGTGCGCCGGGTCGACGGGCTCGCCCGCACCGAGGGCGTCTCGGTGCGCTCCCTCCAGCGGCTGTTCGCCACGTACGTCGGCGTCGGCCCGAAGTGGGTCATCCTGCGCTACCGCATCCACGAGGCGCTGGAGCGCGCCGAATCGGAGCCGGAGGTGGACTGGGCCGCGCTCGCCGCGGACCTCGGCTACAGCGACCAGGCCCACCTCGTCAGGGACTTCACGGCGACGGTGGGCGTACCGCCGACGGCGCTGGGCGCCCACTGACTGCTCGTGCCCCGTCCTACAGTTCTGGCATGGAGCGCACCGAAGCACCATCCGTACGGATCGAACCCTGGTCGGACGGCGACCTCGACCTGCTCCGCCGTGCCAACGCACCGGAGCTGATGGACCATCTGGGCGGCCCGGAGCCGGAGGAACAGCTCATCGGGCGCCACGGCCGCTACGTGGCACTGAGCGCGGACCGCACGGGCCGGGGCAGGATGTTCCGCATCGCGCTGACCGGCGAGGACGAGGCCGTGGGCACCATCGGCTTCTGGGAGCGCACCTGGCAGGGCCAGGAGGTGTACGAGACGGGGTGGGCCGTTCTCCCGGGGTTCCAGGGGCGCGGCATCGCGTCGGCCGCGACGGCGGCCGTGGCCGGGCAGGCACGCGCCGAGCGCAGGCACCGCTATCTGCACGCCTACCCGTCCGTGGCCAACGGCGCGTCGAACGGGGTGTGCCGCAAGGCGGGGTTCACCCTGCTCGGCGAGTGCGAGGTCGAGTACCCGCCCGGCCATCCGCTGCTCACGAACGACTGGCGGCTGGACCTGCGCCCGGACCGCTGACCGGGCGGAGGCCGGGCGCCACCGTACGGGCCCGCGGCCGGGACCGTTCGAAACCGTTTGACGATCGGAGCCGCCTCCTGGATATTTATCTGCGCTACGCAGCTTATGCGTGACGCATTCGCCTGTTCGCCGCCGGCCGCCCGCCGGCGGCGGCCCCGGACACCCCAGGAGACCCACCCGCCATGCTCACTCTCGTCACCGGCTGCCGCGGCCGCATCGGCTCCACGCTCGCCGCGCTCCTGCTCGACCGCGGCCACCCCGTCCGCGCCGCCTCCCGCAACCCCGCCGAGCTCGCGCTGCCGGCCGGTATCCCGGCCGTGGCCTGCGACCTCGGCGACCCGGAGACCTTCCCGGCCGCGCTGGAGGGCGTCGACTCGGTGTTCCTGTACGCCGAGCCCTCCCACATCGACGGCTTCCTCGCCGCAGCACAGGCCGCCGGGGTCGGGCACATCGTGCTGCTCTCCTCCAGCTCCGTGCTCGCCCCGGACGCCGCCTCCAACCCCATCGCCGCCTCCCACCACGCGGTCGAGGAGGCCCTGACCGCCTCGACCGTCGGCTCGACGTTCCTGCGCCCCGGCGACTTCGCGAGCAACGCCCACCAGTGGGCGGGCGCCTTCCGCAGCGGGCGCCCCGTCGACCTGCCCTATCCCCTCGGCCAGACCAGCCCGATCGACGAGACCTCCATCGCGGAGGCGGCCCTGGCCGTGCTCGTCGACGCACGGTCGCAGGGCGCCGCATACCACCTGACCGGGCCCGAATCCCTCACCGCGACCGAACAGGTCGAGCTGCTGGCCGCGGCCTCCGGCAGCGCCACGACCGTCAACGCCGTGAGCCGGGAGGCCTGGAAGGAGTCCGTCGCCCCCTTCCTGCCGGCGGACCTCGCGGAGGCGCTGCTCAACCACTGGGCCGCCACCGACGGCTCAACCGCCGACGTCACCCGCGACACGGAGAAGCTCACCGGCCGCCCGGCGCGCACCTTCGCCTCCTGGGCCGCCGAACACGCCGCCGCCTTCCGCGCCTGAGCCCGCGCCGCCCCCGCCCCCGCCCTCACCCTCGCCCGAATTCCCTGGCAGGCGCACCCGGCCCGATGGCATCCTGACCAGGTGAACGGACCGGAGATCCACCTCGAAGTCGCCCCCGAACTCAGGCTCTTCATCGCACACCACCGCCGCGGGGGACGGACGGCCGTGACCACCGACGGCTCGTCCACCCTCGGCCACGTCGTCGAGTCACTCGGGGTCCCACTCACCGAAGCCGGAGAACTCCTCGTCGACGGCCACCCCGTCCCGTTCTCACACATCCCCGCCGCCGGCGAGGTGGTCGACGTCCACGCCGTGCGACGCCCGCAACAGGTACCGGGCGCACCCCTGCGCTTCCTCCTCGACGTCCACCTCGGCACCCTCGCGCGGCGGCTGCGGCTGCTCGGCGTCGACGCCGCCTACGAGTACGAGGACATCGGCGACCCCGCGCTGGCCACCCGGTCGGCGCGGGAGCGGCGCGTCCTGCTCTCCCGGGACCGGGGGCTGCTCCACCGGCGGGAGATCTGGGCGGGCGCGTACGTCTACAGCGACCGGCCCGAGGAGCAGCTGCGCGACGTGCTGGAGCGGTTCGCCCCAGAGCTCGACCCGTGGAGCCGGTGCACCGCCTGCAACGGGCGGCTGGCGGCGGCCGACAAGGACACCGTGGGCACCCGGCTGGAGGACGGCACGCAGCGCTCGTACGACGTGTTCGCGCAGTGCACGCAGTGCGAGCGGGTGTACTGGCGCGGCGCCCACCACGCCCGGCTGGAGGCGATCGTCACCGAGGCGGTCCGCGACTTCGGCCACTCCCCCGCCGCGCCGCCGGACCCGTCCGGCGGCTGAGCGCTGACCGGCGCTCACGGCCCGGGGCTCACCGCTGCCCGCCGCCGCCCTCCCGCAACCCCGCGACCTGCACCGCGCTCAGCTCGACCGTCCGCCGCATATGGGCGATGAGCAGCGCGACCTCGTCGTCGTCGTAGGTCTCGAACATGCCCGCCCAGCCGCCGTTCAGCTGCTCCCAGACCGCCCCGAACTCCGCCATCCGCTCCGGCACCGTCGCGACGAGGACCCGCCGCCGGTCCACCGTGTCCCGGGCGCGGGTGACGTAGCCGGCCCGCTCCAGCCGGTCGACCAGCCGGGTCGCCGACCCCGTGGTGAGCCCGGTCAGTTCCGCGATCCGCCCCGTGGTGACGGGAGTCGCCTCCAGGCTGAGCAGGTTGAGGCACTGGAGGTCGGTGGGGTGCAGGTTCAGCCGGTCCGCGACGGCCTGGTTGAACAGGGCGTACGCGGCCATGTAGCGGCGCGCCACCTCGGACAGCTCGGCGAGCATCGCGGCGCGACGGGGGGCGGGAGACTTCTGCGGCATACAGAAAGTGTACGAAGCAGAGACCACACGCCCCCTGACCCGGGACGCTCAGGCCTCCCGGGCTCCCGGGCTCCCGGGCTCGGGGGCTCGGGGGCTCGGGGGCTCGGGGGCTCGGGGGCTCGGTGCCTCAGGACCCAGGTCCCCCAGGTCTCAGAAGACGTACTCGTCACCGGTGGCCGGTGCCAGTACCTCGTGGTCGCTGTTCTTCGCGTTCCGGTCCGTCGCCCCGCCGTTCCACACGGTGTCGATCCGGACGACCACCTCCGCGGGCCGCCCCCGCAGCTGGAGTTCGAGCGCGAGCTGCCGCTCCTGCGAACCGTCCGCGTTCAGCGGGCCCGTCCGGCACAGCACCGTCTGCTGGTCGGCCTGAAGACACTGCGCGGGCAGCACCTGACGGCCGGAGAGCGGCACGGACACCCGTAGCCGGACGGTCGTGCTCGCGAGGTCCGAGGGTCCGCTGTTGCGGCTGACCAGCCAGACGCCGAGCCCGGTGCCCCACAGCGACACGTGCCCGTGGTGCGACACATCCGCCTCGGGTGCGACGGTCCGCACCTCCGGAGAAGGCATCCGGGAAGCGGCGGGTGCGCCGACGGCCGACGCCGCCCCGCCCGCGCCGCCCAGCGCCAGAGTCGATGCCATAGCCGCCACAGCGGACACCCTCAGCAGGGCCTTACGCGTCACTACCATGCCCTGAAGATACAGATATGCACGAATTATTCACATATTACGATCACTCCGGCGCGTCCCCGGGCACCCCCTGCCCCCTGCCGCATCCCCGCCGCACGCCTCCTCCCCGCACTGACGCCTCACCGCGCATGACAGGCTGATCACATGTCCGTGGTCCGCTCCATCGCCCTGTTCGTCGTCGCCGCGCTCTTCGAGATCGGTGGCGCCTGGCTGGTCTGGCAAGGTGTCCGGGAACACCGGGGCTGGGCCTGGATAGGTGCGGGGGTCGTCGCGCTGGCCACGTACGGCTTCGTCGCCACACTCCAGCCGGACGGCGAGTTCGGGCGCGTGCTGGCGGCGTACGGCGGGGTCTTCGTCGCGGGATCGATCGTCTGGGGCATGGCCGCGGACGGCTACCGGCCCGACCGCTGGGACATCACCGGCGCGCTGGTCTGCCTGGCCGGGATGGCCGTGATCATGTACGCCCCGCGCGACCACTGACCACACCCTGCCTATCCTGGCCCCGTATCGATCAGCTGTCCGAGGAGCCCGTCATGGCCGCATCCCCCATCGCCGTCATCACCGGAGCGAGCAGCGGCATCGGTGCCGCGACCGCCCGGCAGCTGGCGGCCGCCGGCTACCGCGTCGTGGTCACCGCCCGCCGCAAGGACCGCATCGAGGCGCTCGCCGCCGAGATCACCGCGGCGGGCCACGAGGCCACGGCCTACGCCCTGGACGTCACCGACCGCGCCTCGGTCGACGAGTTCGCCACCGCCTTCCGCTCCCTCGCCGTCCTGGTGAACAACGCCGGCGGCGCGCTCGGGGCCGACCCCGTCGCCACCGGCGACCCGGCCGACTGGCGCCAGATGTACGAGACCAACGTCATCGGCACCCTCAACGTCACCCAGGCCCTGCTCCCCGCCCTCACCGCGAGCGGCGACGGAACGGTGGTCATCCTCTCCTCGACCGCGGGCCTCTCCGCCTACGAGGGCGGCGGCGGCTACGTGGCCGCCAAGCACGGCGAGCACGTCCTGGCGGAGACCCTGCGCCTGGAGATCGTCGGCACCCCGGTCCGCGTCATCGAGGTCGCGCCCGGCATGGTCAAGACGGAGGAGTTCGCCACCACGCGCTTCCGCGGCGACACCGAGAAGGCCGCCAAGGTCTACGCGGGCGTCGACGCCCCCCTCAGCGCCGACGACGTGGCCGACACCATCACCTGGGCCGTCACCCGCCCCAGCCACGTCAACATCGACCTGCTGGTGGTCCGCCCCCGCGCCCAGGCCTCCAACTCCAAGGTCCACCGCACCAGCTGACGGACCTTGCCCGGCGGGCTCCTGGGCCCGGGGCCGATGCCCGTGGCGCCGGCCGTCACCCGTCCGAGGGAACCCGGCCGGTCATCGAGTCGCCGTACGCGTCTTCGACTTACGTTTGATCACAACTTCACACAGAACGGCTCTCGGCCGGATTGCAGTCCCGCCGAGAGCCTCACCACCAAGGAAGTGGAGCTTCCCGTGGCTGAGCACGACCATAACGCGCCCGCGCTTTTCGAGGTCGAGGATCTCGTGGCCCGTTCATCCGGGTTCATGGACCTCTCCGATCCCCGCTACGCCTACATGTTCGGCTTCGTCCAGGCGGACGGGCACCTCGCCGCCGGGACAGGCCGAAAGGGCCGTCTGAGCGTCGAGATCAACGTGCGGGACATCGCGATCCTTCACGAGTTCCAGCAGCTGACTCCGTACAACAGCAGCATCACGGAACGCATCCGCTCCACCAATTTCGCCGAGCGCCATCATTCGGCGACCTGGACCGTCTGCGCCCTCGAAGCCAGGTCCTTGATCAACGACTTGGGAGTCCCCTACGGACGCAAGTCACGGCGCATCACGCCACCCCGGGTCGACTTCTCAGCCCGCGACTACCTTCGCGGAGTCATCGACGCCGACGGCTCGGTGGGCATCACCAGCCTGGGATTCCCGTTCGTCTCCCTGGCCACGGCCAGCACAGCCGTGGGGGCTTACCTCTGTTTCTACGCGAAAAAGGTGACCGGGGCCCAGCGTTACATCAGCCGCAACACCCGCGACGGCATCTACAACATCATGTACACCATGGAGGCGGCCGTGCGGCTGGCCGAACACCTCTACTACCCCGGCTGCCTTGCGCTGAGCCGCAAGCGGGATGCCGCAGCAACCGTCCTCGCCTGGGAGCGTCCTCCGGGGCTGAAGCCCCGTGCGAAAAACCGGCGGTGGAAGCCCTGGGAGGACGAGATCCTCCTCCGGCTCGACGATGCGGACAGCGCGGCACCCGAGCTCGACCGAAGCGTGGCCAGCTGCTCGGTCCGCCTGTGGCGGCTGAAGTCAGGGCAGATCGCGCCAACCGGCGGCACTGCACCCGGCCAGTGAGGAGAGCGCGGGCGGAGACCTCCGCCCGCGCTTCAGCCCTTCACGCAGACGATCTGCTTCACCTTCGCGACGACCTCGACCAGGTCGCGCTGCTGCTGCATGACCTGCTCGATCGGCTTGTAAGCACCCGGGATCTCGTCCACGACACCGGAGTCCTTGCGGCACTCCACCCCTTGGGTCTGCTCCGCCAGGTCACGCGTCGTGAACCGCTTCTTGGCCGCGTTACGGCTCATTCGGCGGCCCGCGCCGTGCGAGGCCGAGTTGAATGCCTTCTCGTTGCCGAGGCCCTTCACGATGTAGGTGGCCGTGCCCATCGAGCCCGGAATGATCCCCAGCTCACCGCTGCCCGCCCTGATCGCGCCCTTGCGGGTGATCAGCAAGTCCATTCCCTCGTACCGCTCCTCCGCCACATAGTTGTGGTGGCAGCTGACCTCCTGGCCGAAGGTCACGTTCGCCTTCTTGAACTCCTTGCGAACCACGCCTTTCAGGAGCGCCATCATCGTCGCGCGGTTGCGCTTCGCATACTCCTGCGCCCAGAAGAGGTCGCTGCGGTAGGCCGCCATCTGGGGAGTGTCCGCGAGAAAGACCGCCAGGTCCCGGTCGACCAGACCCTGGTTGTGCGACAACTGCTGCGCCTGGCCGATGTGGAAGTCGGCGAGCTCCTTCCCGATGGCCCGCGAGCCGGAGTGCAAGGTCAGCCACACCGTGCCGGATTCGTCCAGGGAGACCTCGATGTGATGATTTCCCCCGCCGAGCGTTCCCATCTGCTTTGTGGCACGTTCCTGACGGAATTTGACCGCTTCAGCGACTCCGTCGAACCGCCCCCAGAAGTCGTCCCAGTCGGTCGACGGGAGCCCCCGCAGCCGGCCCGGGTCCACCGGGTCGTCGTGCATGCCCCGGCCCACCGGGATGGCCTGCTCGATCTTCGACCGGAGCCCGGTCAGGTCGCCGGGCAGGTCGTTGGCCGTCAGCGAGGTCTTGACCGCGGACATGCCGCAGCCGATGTCCACGCCCACCGCCGCCGGGCAGACCGCACCGTGCATCGCGATGACCGAGCCGACCGTGGCGCCCTTGCCGAAGTGGACGTCCGGCATGACGGCCAGGCCCTTGATCCATGGCAGGGTGGCGACGTTGCGCAGCTGCTGCATCGCGACGTCCTCGACGCCGGCCGGGTCCGTCCACATGCGGATGGGGACCTTGGCACCCGGTACCTCTACGTACGACATAGTTCCTCGATTCCCCCGAAAAGTCTGAAAGCGCAAAACCGGTACCAAGGTCGGCAAAAGTATCGTCCGACCGGCAACCACGGCGGCGCGTGCGATACACATTGTGTCCATCGGCCGCCGACGAGCGGCAACCGTTTTTCGCACGAAGGGAGCCCAGGAACGTGCGACGAATGGCGTACGCGCCCGGCGCCGTGCTCATCGCAGCGCTCGCGGTCGGCTGCAGCAGCGGCACCGGAACCGGCGATTCCGCCACCGACAGCAAACCCGGCGCCCCGACCACCTCCGCCGCGCCTCCGGGCAAGTACCGCACGCTCCCCGAGGCCTGCCGCTCGGTCTCGCCCGCCACCCTGAAGGACCTGCTGCCCGGCTCCGCCGAGCTGCCCGAGGCGCAGCAGGAGAAGGTGTTCGACGGTTCGCCCGCCGTCACCTACGACACCGACCGCCGGGTCGGCTGCCGTTGGAAGGCCGAGGCGCCGGAGGGCGCCCGCAGTCTGTCCGTCGACTTCGAGCGGGTGGTCTCGTACGACCCGTCCGTGAGCGACGACGACCGCGCCCGCGAGGTGTACGCGAAGAAGGAGGCCGCCGCCGATCTGCCCGCCGCGCTGCCCGGCAGCACGGACAGCGGCACTCCGGACACCTCGGACTCCCCGTCCGCGACCGCGAGCGGGAAGCCGGGCAAGGCCGGGGGCAAGGACGCGGGCAAGGGCTCCGACGCCGGCGCGGACGGGAAGACCGGCTCAAACGCCGGCGGCACGGACACCGGGGACACCGGGGACGGCAGCACCGCCGAGAGCCTTCAGCCGCGCGTCCTCGATTCGCTCGGTGACAGTGCGTTTCTGGACGATCTGCTCACTCGGGCAGGTTCCACCGCACAGCACCGCACCGTGAGCGTGGTATTCCGCACATCGAACGTCATCGTGACCCTCCAGTACACCGCGCAGCCGGCCCTCTCCACCGAGATCCCCGACAGCAAGGAACTGCAGGAGAAGGCCCAGGCACTGGGCCGGACGCTGGTCGACGGCTTCAGCGAGTGACCCCGCCCAAGCCGGTCCGTCCGACCGGCCGGCCGGTCCGCGAGCCGTCCGGCCGAGGCGGCGTCCGGCCGCAGTCCGTCGTACCGTGGCCCTCCGGGACCACCGCCCGCGTCCCCTGTCCACCGACCGTCCGGCCGCCCGAACGCCGCGCCACCCGAGTGAAGGAACCATGCACCGATCAGCCCCGCGACTCACCCGCATACTCGCCTGCGCCGCCGTTCCGGTGATGCTCGTCGTCGCCGGCTGCTCGTCGGACTCCGACAGCGACAAGGACAAGGCGTCGGCCTCGTCCCCCTCGTCGGAAGCGACGAAGTCGGAGCCCAAGGTCGCGGCCGCGAAGTTCGCCGAGCTGCCCGACCCGTGCAAGTCGATCAGCGCGAAGACGGTCAAGTCCCTGGTCCCCTCGGCCAAGACCAAGGCGGGCACCGAGGGCAAGTCCAGCGACACCGCCGTCCGGGGCAGCTGCTCCTGGAACGGCCTGGACGACAACGGCGTCAAGGGCTCCCAGTACCGCTGGCTCGACACCGGCTTCACCCGCTTCGCCTCGGACCAGGCCCTGGGCAGCGGTGCCGACCGGGCCGGGGACGACCTGACGAAGCAGATCGCCAAGGTCAAGGCGACCGAGGGCGCCAAGAAGGTCGTCACCGCTCCCGTCAGCGGGATCGGCGAGACGGCGACCCTGGTCACGTACGACCTCGAGAAGACCGGTGAGGACTTCCGCTACGCGACGGTCCTCGCCCGTACCGGGAACGTCGTCGTGACCCTCACCTACAACGGCGCGGGCTACGCCGGGTCGAAGACCCCCTCGGCCGAGAAGATCACCACGGGCGCCAAGACGGGTGCCCGGGACGCGGTCGCCTCGGTCGCCACCGCCAACGAGGCGCCGAAGACGAGCGCATCGCCCGACGCCCCCAAGTCGTCCGGCAAGCCCTCGGCCAAGGAGTCGGGCAAGAGCACGGCCAAGGCCACGGACAAGTCCTCGGCCAAGGCGTCCGACAAGGCTGCCGAGTAGCACCTTCCCCTGGCCCCCGGGAGCCCCAACTCCCCAGCCCGGAAGCGGATTCACGAAGCCCGGTCCTCCTCGGAGAGCCGGGCTTCGCCCCTCCCCGCGCAACACGGCTCGCACGCATGTGCCAGGCTGTGCCCGCCAGAACTCGAAATCGTCCCTCCCGACCGGGCGTCGGAGACGAAGAAGCGGGAAGGGGATCGCGGGTGGCCGCGATGCAGCTCACACGCACGCACCGAATACTCATCGGGCTCGTGGTGGCCGGTGCGGTGCTCATCGCAGCGATCGGCTTCGCGGGCTCGTACGCCGCGGTACGCGAACTCGCCCTGGAGAAGGGCTTCGGGAACTTCTCGCTGGTCTTCCCGATCGGCATCGACGCGGGCATCTGCGTCCTGCTCTCGCTGGACCTGCTGCTGACCTGGCTGCGCATCCCGTTCCCGCTGCTGCGTCAGACGGCCTGGATGCTGACCGCCGCGACGATCGCGTTCAACGGCGCGGCCGCGTGGCCGGACCCGCTCGGCGTCGGCATGCACGCCGTGATCCCGGTGCTGTTCGTGGTGTCCGTCGAGGCCGCCCGGCACGCCGTGGGCCGGATCGCCGACATCACGGCCGACAAGCACATGGAGGGCGTCCGCCTCACCCGCTGGCTGCTCTCGCCCGTGCCGACGTTCCGGCTGTGGCGGCGGATGAAGCTGTGGGAGCTGCGGTCGTACGAGCAGGTCATCAAGCTCGAACAGGACCGGCTGATCTACCAGGCCCGCCTCCAGGCCCGCTTCGGCCGCAACTGGCGACGCAAGGCCCCCGTCGAGTCCCTGATGCCGCTGCGTCTCGCGAAGTACGGCGTCCCGCTGGCCGACACCGGGCCGGCCGGGCTCGCCGCGGCCGGCATCGAACCGGTGCTGCTGCCCCCGGCCCCCGTCGCTGCGGTCGCCGCCGTCGACACGGCCCGGCCCCAGCAGCCCGAGCTCGCGGGCTCCCCGGACCAGGAGCAGTACCCCGGGCAGCCGCAGCAGCAGCACCAGGACAGCCGGCAGAACCAGCAGCAGCCCCAGCGGCAGAGCGCGTTCCAGCCGCACTCCCCGGTCCTCGCCCCTGCCCCCGACTCGCACGAGAGCCCCTGGTTCGCGGCGCAGTCGCCGGACGGCGCGTACGAGGGCTCGTACAACCCGACGTACATCGACGAGCAGGAGCCCGGTCCGGTCATGATCCCGACCGGCCCCGGCCGCACCCGCCCGCTCGGCAACGTCGGCACGATCGGCGCCGTGCCCGGCCCGCGCACCGAGCAGCAGCCCCAGCAGCCGCAGCCGGTCCACGAGGTACCCGGGGTCCCGGAGACCGCCAAGGTCGCGCAGGAGCCGCAGCACGTCGCCGAGGCGGCCGAGGAATGGGCCGAGGAGTGGGCGCAGGAGGACGCGGAGTTCAGCGAGATCGCCTACGAGGTCTTCGCCGCGTTCGTGACGCAGCACAGCACGTACCCCAGCATCGAGGTCCTCGACATCCACCTGTCGGACGGCCACAACGTGCGGCACCCACGCAGCGCCGCGCTGCTCCGTCAGCTGATCCAGGGCTTCAAGAACCGCTACCACGCGGAGCTGGAAGCCGACCACATCGCGTGAGCCGCTGAGCCGCTGAGCCCATGGACGCTGAGCCGCTGAACCGCTGAACCTCCGGCATTCCCGGCAGGACCGCCGCGCACGGCCGAGGGCCGTCACCCGCACCACCGGGTGGCGGCCCTCGGCCGTGCGCGTCCGTATCCGTGCCCGCGTCCGCGCCTGCGGAATGTCTCGAAGGAGACAGTCCGGGTACGCCCTAGGTCGTCTACATATCGCGCGGCCACCGGCCTAGATTCATTGGTGTACCGCAAGTGAATACGCGCCATGGCGAGTTACGGCACCACCATTCCCGGTTTCCCGACAGCCGTCCATGACAGCCGCCCGTTGAACCATTCGCCGAACGGCCCATTCGCACGCCCCGTCGCGAAGCCGGAGTCCGTAGTTCTCCGTGCCCGTAATACCGCATTCCCGCATTCCCGCATTCCCGTGTTTCCGCGTTCCCGTACCTCCGCGTTCGCGTACTCCCGATTCCCCCGACCCACCACGAGAGGAACACCGTGTCCCGCGCATTTCCGCTAAGAGCCGTGCTCGCCTCCGCGGCCGTCCTCACGGCGATCGCGCCGATTGCCCTTCCGGCCCCCGCCATGGCGAATTCGTCCACCCACGCCTCGGCCGCCGCCGGCCGTCACACCGGGCCGGACGTGATCAACACCCGGGCGGCCGACGTCTACCCGGAGGGCGTCGCCTGGGACCCCACCCGCCGCGCCTTCCTGGTCGGCTCCGCCCTGAAGGGCACCCTCTCGGTGGTCCGGCTGGACGGCACCGTCACCGAGCTCGCACCCAGCATCGGCATGGTGTCCACACTCGGGGTCCGGGTGGACACCGCGCGCAACCGCATCCTCGTCGCCTACAGCGACTTCTGGATCCGCCAGCGGCTGGACGTCGGCGACCAGCCGCCGACTTCAGGTGTCGCCATCTTCGCCCTGGACACCGGCAAGCTGCAGCGCCGGATCGACGTCGCCCGGGGGCTCTCGCGCACCTTCGCCAACGACCTGACCTTCGACCCGCGCGGCAACATCTACGTCACGGACTCCGTGTCGGCCACGCTCCAGCGGATCGACCTCGCCGGCCACGTGCACCCGGTGGTGACCGACCCCCGCTTCGCCGCGGACATCGTCGGCCTGAACGGCATCACCTGGCACCCGGACGGCTATCTGCTGGCCCTTCGCTACGACAACGGCGCCATGTTCCGGATCACCCCGGACGCCCCGGCCCGCCGCAAGGTGGCCGAGGTGAAGCTCTCCCAGCCGCTGGTGGGCACCGACGGGCTCGCACTGCGGCCCGACGGCTCCCTGGTCGTGGTGACCAACTCCATCGGTGAGGCCGTCGGCGCGCCGGGCGGAGTCGACGCCGTCACGGTCGTGGACTCGAAGAACGGCTGGCGCAGCGCCACCGTCCGCTCGCGCGAGGAGCCGTGGCCCGTCAGCGGCCCGACGACCGTGGCCGTCACACCGTACGGCGACTACGTGCTCAGCGGTGAGGTCGGCGTGGTCCTGGCCGGGGAGGTCTCGGACCGGATCACCCTGCGCCGCGTCGGCACCGCGCACCACACCACCGGCCACGACTCCGTGAGCCGTAACTCCGAGAGCAGCAGGGGGAACAACCGATGAGCGCATCCAAGAGCAACGGCGTTCTCTGGGCGCTGATCGCCACGTCTCTGCCCATGTTCATGGTCTCGCTGGACAACCTCGTCGTCACCAACGCGCTGGCGGAGATCGGCAAGGACTTCGACGTCAAGCAGTCCGAGCTGCAGTGGGTGATGAACGGCTACGTGCTGGCCTTCGCCGGTCTGCTGCTGGCCGGTGCGGCGCTCGGTGACCGCTTCGGCCGCCGTCGGGTGTTCCTCGGCGGCATCGCCCTGTTCACCGTGTCCTCGGTGGCCTGTGCGATGGCCGGTTCGGTCGTCACGCTGGTCATCGCCCGGGTGTTCCAGGGCGCGGGCGCGGCCGCCATCCTTCCGGTCTCGCTCACGCTGGCCGTGGGCGCCGTCTCCCGTGCGCAGCGGAATCTGGCCGTCGGGGTCTGGGGCGGGGTCAACGGTCTCGGGATCGCGGCCGGTCCGCTCGCGGGCGGTCTGGTCACCGAGAAGATCTCGTGGAGCTGGATCTTCTGGATCAACGTGCCCGTCGGTCTCATCGCCCTGCCGCTGGCCCTGTGGGCGGTCAAGGAGAGCCGGGGCAAGGAGCGCAGCCTGAACATCCCGAGCATGGTCCTGGTGACCGGCTCCGTCGTCTCGGCCGTCTGGGGCATCGTCTCGGCCGCCGATCACGGCTGGACCAGCACCAGCACCCTGGTCGGGCTGTCCCTCACGGCGGTCCTGGCCGTGGCGTTCATCGTGTCCGAGCGGTCCAGCGGCCAGCCGCTGATCCCTTCGCACCTGTACCGGGCGCGGGCGTTCGTGCTGAGCAACGTGGTGTCGATCACGATGTACTTCGGTGTCTTCGGGTCGATCTTCTACCTCACCCAGTTCCTCCAGGGCCCCATGGGCTACACCCCCTTCGAGGCGGGTCTGCGCACCATCCCGTGGACCCTGGCGCCGATGTTCGTGGTGCCCGTCGCCAGCCAGTTCGTGGACCGGATCGGCGGCGGCGTGCTGCAGGCCGCGGGCTGCGCGCTGCAGGGCATCGGCCTCGGCTGGATCGCCCTGGTCATCACGCCGGACGTCGGTTACGGCGCCATGGTGCCGGCGCTGGCCCTGGCCGGTATCGGTATGGGGCTGGTCTTCGCGGGCAACCCCGCGACGGTGATCTCGGCGGTGCCGGAGAACGAGCAGAACAAGGCGTCCGGTGCCAACAACACCAGCCGCGAGTTCGGCGGTGCGCTCGGTGTGGCCGCGCTCACCACCGTGTTCAGCCGCCAGTTCGCCGCCAACACCTCGGGCGACCAGGCCTCGGCGTTCACCGACGGCCTGGAGGCCGCGCTGTGGATCGGCGTGATCGTGGTGATGCTCGGCGCGGTGAGCGGCCTGTGCATCCGGCGGAGCTCGGAGCAGGCCGGCGACAAGGCGGCCGAGGACAGCACGGTGGCGGTTCCGGTCGCCTGACCGGTCCGCCACCCGGCTGGGGCGGGGCCGGCCGACCGGCCCCGCCCCAGCCCGCCCCACCGCCCGGCTGATCACCCCGAGAACTGGTTTGGAGGAATCCGATGACCACCCAGGTACTGGAAGACGCCGCGCCGGACGTGCGGCCCGCTCTCGACTACGGGCGCACCATCGAGCGCTCGCTGGCGCACCGCTCCGCGATATCCGAGGTCTTCGTCACGGACGTCAGGACCGTACGTCCGATGGCGGTGACCTCGGGCATCCATCTGCCGCTCACCCACCTCTACTACAGCGACCACCGGCCGAGGCCGAAGCTGCACGACTCCCTGCTGCTGCTGGAGGCCGGGCGGCAGGCCTCGATCGCGGGTGGCCACACCAACGCCGGTGTGCCGGCCGGAACCGTCGCCATCGTGCACGCCTTCCGGTTCTCACTGCGGAACCTGTCCGCGCTGCGGATCGGCGGCGAGACGGGGCAGCCCCGGATCGACACCGACTTCTTCGGCAAGACCGCCCGGCACAGCGGCCGTTTCCGCAAGGGCCGGCTCGAACAGCGGATCTTCATGGGGGACGTGCACGTCGGCGACCACGCGATGGACGTGCTCTTCCTCAAGGGGGACGAGAACGAGATCCTGCGCCACGCCCAGCGCGGTACCCCGGCCCCGCTCAGTTCGGAGTTCACCGAGTGGCCCGGTGTCGTCGGGCGGGTGGCCCCGGAGCTGGTGGGGCGCGACAACCCGCTGAACGTCGTGCTCACGGAGCCGGAGTTCACCGCGGAGTCCGTGACGGCCCAGGTGGTGCCCCGGTTCGACAACCCGGCGCTGTTCGACCACTCCTACGACCACCTGCCGGCCATGGCCCTGGTCGAGGCGGCGCGTCAGCTGGCGCTGGTGACGGCGGGTGCCGCGTCGGGCCCGGCGTCGGCGTCCGGCTCCGCGAACCTCTTCGCCGCCGGCTACGAGGGCGCATTCCAGCGGTTCGCCGAGCTGGACGTGCCCCTGACCGCGACCGCCGCGCGGACGCCCGCGAGCGACGGCCGGCACACGGTGCGGGTCCGCTTCCGCCAGGACGACCAGGACATCGCGGAACTCAGCGTCACCGTCGTCGACGTCTCCCACCTCCACGGATCCTGAGGACCTGGCATGTCTGACACCACATCGCCCCCACTGGCCGTCTGGTCGGACTTCGGCGGGGTGCTCACCCCGCCGCTCGGCCACACGATGAAGACGTTCTGCGCCTCGATGGGCCTGGACCAGGTGGTCCTGGGCCGTGCGCTGGCCACCGTCACCGCCCGGTACGGCACGACCGACATCATGCTGCCGATCGACACCCCGCTGGTGACCGAGGAGGAGTGGCTCCACGAGGTCGGTGACGTGCTGGAGGCCGAGCACGGGGTGCGGCTCCGGCTCACCACGATGGCGGACGCCTGGTTCGACGGGCGGGAGACCAACCACGCCTGGCTGGCCCAGCTGCGCAAGATCCGTGAGCGGGGCGCGTTCGTCGGGATGCTCTCCAACATGGTGCCCGCCTGGGACCCGTACTGGCGCCGCATGATCGAGCCCGACGGGCTCTGGGACGACGTGCTCCTCTCGTTCGAGGTGGGCCACCGCAAACCGTCCCCCGGCATGTTCGAGCTCGCCGCGCGGCGGGCGGGCGTCCCCCCGGAGCGCTGTGTGCTCGTGGACGACCTGCCGCAGAACTGTGCCGGTGCCGAGGCGCTCGGCTGGCAGACGGTGCTGTTCACCGACGCCGAGAGCGCGGGCGACCGGCTCGCGTCCCTGTGGGACGACACCAGGAGGAAGTCCGCATGAGCCGCTCCGTACTCGTCACCGGTGGCAACCGGGGCATCGGGCTCGCCACCGCGCGCGCCCTGGCGGCCGAGGGTCACAAGGTCGCCATCACCTACCGCAACGGCGAACCCCCGCCCGGTTTCTTCGCCGTACGGTGCGACGTGACCGACAGCGCCCAGATCGAGGCCGCGGTCCAGGAGGTGTCGATCCAGCAGGGTGCCGTCGAGATCCTGGTCTCCAACGCGGGCATCACCCGTGACCAGTTGCTGATCGGTATGCCGGAGGACGACTTCCGGGCCGTGATGGAGACCAACTTCCAGGGGGCCGTGAGCGTCACCCGTGCGGTCATCCCCGCGATGATCAAGGCCCGTTGGGGCCGGCTGATCTACATGTCGTCCATCAACAGCATGTCCGGCGCCCCGGGGCAGACCAACTACGCATCCTCCAAGGCGGCGTTGATCGGGTTCGCCAGGTCCCTCGCGATCGAGCTGGGCCGGCGCAACATCACGGTCAACGTGGTGGCCCCCGGAATGATCGAGACCGACATGGTCGAGAACGTCACCGACGCGCGCCGGCAGGCCGCGCTCGCCAGGACGGCGCTGGCCCGTACCGGCACCCCCGAGGAAGTCGCCGCGGCCGCGCGTTTCCTGGCCGGTGAGGACGCCTCGTACGTGACCGCGGGAGTCATCCCGGTCACCGGCGGCCTGGGCGCCGGCCACTGAGGCACGGGCCCGCGGGCCCGGCCGACCCACAGACCTCCGGGGGTGAATCCCCGGACCTTTCCCCACTATTGAGGAGCAAGCAGATGAGCAGCGAAGCACTCGAACTCTCCATCAACATGGGCCTCGTCTTCAACGACCTGAACGAGGAGGCCGCGCTCAAGTACATCGCGGACTCCTTCGTCGACCACGAGGCGCAGCCCGGCGTCCCGGGTGGCCCGCTCGGCTACCTCGGTACCGCCCGCTGGGTCCACAGCGCCTTCGCCGGTGCGACGTGGGAGGAGCTGGACAGCTTCACCGAGGGTGACAAGGCCGTCCTGCGGCTGCGCTTCACCGGCAAGCACACGGGTGACTTCCTGGGCTTCGCGCCGAGCGGGGCCGACGTGGACGTCGAGCAGACGCACATCTACCGGATCGAGGACGGCAAGGTCGTCGAGCACTGGGGCTTCCGCCAGGACCTGCTGCTGCTGACCCAGATAGGCGCCATCACCCTCAAGCCGCCGGTCCCGGCCACCGTCTGATCCCTCGCACCGCACACCCCCACGCACCGCACCCCCACACCCCCACGCCAACCGCCCCCTCCCACCCGCACCCCCCACCATCACCGGCGGACGCGGACCACTCACGTTTTCTCTTCACGAAAGGACCCATCATGACCGTGCAGACCGTGGAACTGGATGCCGAGCTGCGGATCCGTGTCATCGACATCGTCAACGAGGAACTGGAGCTGGACGACGACGAGCTCACCGAGGACGGCCTGTTCATCGAGGACTACGACAGCGACTCGCTGACCCTGATAACCGTCGTCTCCCGAATAGAGAAGGAGCTCGGCTACGTCCTGCCCAAGGAGGAGCTGGAGTCCCTCACCACGCTCAGGACGCTGCTGACCGCCGTCGAGGGATGCGCGCGGAATGCCTGAGTCGACCTTGCGCCGAGTCGTCATCACGGGACTCGGAGCGGTCAGCCCGGTGGGGATCGGCGTGGAGCTCTTCGCCGATTCCCTCCGGGCGGGCCGGGTCGGCATCGGGCCGGCCCGCAGCTTCGACGCCACCCCGTTCCCCAGCCGAAAGGCCGCCGAGGTCGACGACTTCGACCCGGCCGCCCTCCTGCGGCACCTCGACCCCGAGCGGTGGGGGCGCAGCGCCCTCCTCGCGGCCGCCGCCTCCCGGCTGGCGGTCGAGGACTCCGGTATCGACCCCGCACAGCTCTCCGCCGGCCGGTCCGGCTCGATCATGGGCACCACCAGCGGCGAGTCCGCGGTCGCGCAGAGCCTGGGCGGCCAGTGGGTCTCGCAGGGCCTCAAGGGCCTGGAGCCGCGTCTGGTGGAGCAGTTGCCAGCCGGTCAGATCGCGGGCGCCGTCAACGCCGAACTGGGCCTGAGCGGTGACGCCCAGACCATTCCGACCGCCTGCTCGGCCAGCAACTACGCGCTGGGGTACGCCTTCGACATGGTGCGCCTGGGCGAGGCCGACTTCATGCTGGCCGGCGGCGCCGACTCGGTGAACCGGCTGACCCACGCCGGGTTCTACGCGCTGGGCGCCATGGCCGAGGAGCTGCCGCAGCCCTTCGACGCGAACCGTTCGGGCATCATCACCGGTGAGGGCGGGGCTGCGCTGCTGCTCGAACCGCTCGACCACGCGCTGGCCCGCGGTGCCCGCATCTACGCCGAGGTGCTCGGGTACGCCGCCAACTGCGACGCGTCCCACATGGTGCACCCGGAAGCGAACAGCATCGCGGACTGCATCAGGGCCGCGCACCTCAACGCCGGCGTCCTACCGGAGCAGATCGACTACATCTGCGCCCACGGCACCGGTACGCCGACCAACGACGCGACCGAGGTCCGGGCGGTCCGCCAGGTCTTCGGGGACCGGCTGCCGCCGATCAGCTCGATCAAGTCGATGCTCGGCCACACTATGGGCGCGGCCAGCGGCTTCGGTGCGATCGCCTGCTGCGCGGCCCTGGAGCAGGGGTTCCTGCCGCCCACCGCCAACCTGGTCGAGACCGACCCGGAGCTGGGGCCCGGTGTGGACTGTGTCCCGGGCGTGGGCAGGGACGCCCGGGTGGAGATCGTACAGAACCACGGTTTCGCCTTCGGCGGGAACAACGTCATCACCATTCTCGGGAGGTATCTGTGACCACGGCCGCGCCCGTGCAGCCCCTGCCGGTCGTCGGCGCCGGAGTGGTCTCCAGCGCGGGCTACGGACTGGCGTCCCTGGCCGGAGCGCTGAACCGGGGCTCCGCGCCCGCGGAGGCCGGCGAACCGGACCCCGCCGGGCGGGACACCGCCTACCCGCCGCGTCCGGTCCGCAGCGTCCCCGGCTTCCGGGCCGCCGACCACCTGGGGCGCAAGGGCACCAAGAACCTGGACCGGCTCGCCGGTCTCAGCCTGGTCGCCTGCAAGCAGGCCCTGGAGGAGGCGGGCCCGGCCCCGGCGGGTACCGACCCCGCCAGGACCGGGGTGGTGCTGGCCACCAACACCGGCAGCATCGCGGGCTACTCCGACCTGCTGTACGAGACCCTGACCCTGGAGAAGCCCTACCTGATCAACCCGGGCAAGTTCGCGGGCAGCGTCATGAACTGCAGCGCCGGGCAGATGGCCATCAGGCACGGGCTCAAGGGCCTGAACGCCACCGTGGCCGGCGGCCGCAGCGCCAGCCTCTACGCCTTCCGGCACGCCCGGCTGGCCATGGCCGCGGGGCGCGCCGAGAAGCTGCTCGTCGGCGGTGCCGAGGAGCTCAGCGCCCCGACGGCCTGGGCCTGGCACCACGCCGGAACGCTGCGGGAGGAGGCACCGGTCGGCGAGGGCAGCGCCGTATTCGTCGTCCGGTCCGAGGAGACCCCCGGCGAACCGGTCCTCGCGGAGCTGCTGGCCTGCGAGGTGGGCTTCCACGGCTGGACCGGGGTCAGCCGCCGGGCCGGCATCCACCGCGGCCTGACGAACGGGCTGGCCGACGCGGTCACCCGGGCCCTGGAGCGCAGCCGGGTGTCCGCCGATGAGGTGGCCGCCGTATCGCTCGGTGCCGCCGGCCACATCGGGCTGGACCGGGTGGAGGAGCGGGCGGTGCGGCTCGCGCTGGGCCGGCTGCCGGAGCCGGTGCGGGTGACCGAGGTGCTGGGCGAGACGTACAGCGCGGGCGGCGCCATGCAGCTCGCGGCGCTGCTCGCCCGCTGGAAGAGCTCGCCGGGCGGCAACGGCCCCCGTATCGGCCTGATCACCTCGGTCGGCCACGACGGCAACGCCGGTGCGCTGGTCGTACGCGAGCGGACCTGAGTCCCGCCTACAAGAACAGGACGGTTGAGCCCCATGGTGAAGCGGGATGAGTGGGACGCGATAGTCGTCGGGAGTGGCATGGGCGGCCTGGTGTGCGCCTCGTACCTGGCCGTGAGCGGCCGTCGCGTCCTCGTGCTGGAGCAGCACGACGTGGCGGGGGGAAACAGTCATGTCTTCCGCCGCCGCCGGGCCTACGAGTTCGACGTGGGCGTCCACTACCTGGGCGACTGCGGGCCGGACGGAGTGCTGCCGGCCATCTTCTCCGGTCTGGGGCTCGACGGGCGGGTGGCCTACCGGGAGATGGACCGGGACGGCTTCGACCGGATCGAGATCCCGGGCCTCACGGTGGACGTGCCGGTCGGCTGGGAGGCGTACACGAAGCGGCTGACGGCGGCGTTGCCGGACCAGAGCGCGGGCATCGTGCGGTTCACCGGGATCTGCCGGTCGGTCGCCACCGAGACCCGTTCGATGATGCTGTCGGAGGGCGAGTCCTCGCTGGCGGACCTGCTGGCCCGCACGCCGGTGACCGCCGAGTGGGGGCGCCGGACGCTCAGCGAGCTCTTCGACCACTGCGGGCTGTCGCCCCGGGCCCGTACCGTACTGGCGGCCCAGTCGCCCAACTACGGGATGGGGCCGCGCCAGTCCACCGTCTCGACCCACGCGGCTGTCACCGACCACTACCTGCGGGGCGCCTACTACCCCGAGGGCGGCGGCCAGGTGCTGGCGGCCGCGCTGGTCGAGGGGCTGGAGGCGCACGGCGGGGAGCTGCGGACCAAGAGCCGGGTGGAGCGCATCCTCGTCGAGGACGGCAGGGTCACCGGGGTGGGGATGACGGACGGCGAGGTCCACCGGGCTCCGCTGGTGGTGTCGAACGCGGACTACTCGCGGACCGTGCTGGATCTGGTGGGCGAGGAGCACTTCGGCCGCAGGGTGGTGTCGCGGACCCGGCAGGCGAAGATGGCGCTGCCCCTGGCCACGCTCTACGTCGCGCTCGACAAGGAGCTGCCGGCCCGTCCGAACGCCAATCTGTGGTGGTACCGGGACGACGACATCGAGGGCTACTACGAGCAGTTGGAGAGGGAGAGCATCAGCCCGGTGCCCTTCCTGTTCGCCTCGTTCGCCTCGCTGAAGGACCCGGGCACGGCGGCCGTCTGCCCGCCGGGGCACAGCAACTTCCAGGTGATGACGCTGTGTCCGCCCGGCTACGAGTACTGGGGGGTGAACCAGGGGCCCGCGGCCGGTGAGCGCTACCGGCGCAACGGGGGCTACCAGGAGCGCAAGGCCGAGCTGACCGCGTCGATGCTGAGCGCGGCGGAGGAGGTGCTCGGTCCGTTCCGGGACCACATCGTGCACCTGGAGACGGCGACCCCGATCACGCACGAGCGCTACACGCTGGCCACCGGCGGGACGCCGTACGGGCTGGCCCAGTGGGGCGGTACGGGCAGCCGCCCCGACACCCGCACCACGATCGAGGGGCTGCACGTGGTGGGCACCAACACCCGCCACGGCACCGGCATCACCGGCTCGGCGGTCGGCGGCATGGTGCTGGCCGGGCAGATCCTGGGCCGCGCCCTGATGGCCGAGGTCCACGGCGGCGCGCTGCTCGGCGATCCGGACCTGCTCCCCGAACGCGCCGAGGGCTGGGACCCGCTGGCCGTCTCGCGCGGCGCGCGGCGCCAGGGCGCCCGCGGTCTGGCCCGGATCGGCTGAACCTGCGGACAGCGGCAGGCGGGCCCCGTAACCAGTTGGGTGGTTACGGGGCCCGCCTGCCGTTCGGTTCCGGTACGCGGCCGCACGGGGGCGGCCGGTGGTGCTACTTGGCTCGGCCGAGGCCCAGTTGGCCGGCCCAGCCGCCGTCCACGCGCAGCAGTTCGCCGGTGATGTACGAGGAGTCCTCGCCGGCCAGGAAGGACACCGCGCCGGCCACCTGCTCGGGCGTCGCGAACTCGCGCAGCGGCAGCTGGCGTTTGATGCTCCGGCCGCCGTCCTTCTCCAGCAGTCCGCCGATCAGGTCGGTGGCGGTGAACCCGGCCAGGACCGCGTTGACCCGGACCTGGAAGCGGGCCAGTTCGACGGCGACCGCCCGGGTGAAGGCGTTGACGGCGCCCTTGGAGGCCGAGTAGTTGGACTGGCCGACCCAGCCGCCCTCGCCCATGACCGAGGAGATGTTGACGATGTTGCCCTCGCGCTGCGACATGAAGTGCCCGGCGGCGGCCCGGGTGCAGTGGTAGACGCCGCCGATGTTGACCCTAAGCACCTCCCACCAGTCCCCGGGCGACTGGTCGAAGACGAGGCCGTCGCGGGCCACTCCGGCGTTGTTCACCAGGATGTGCAGCGCGCCGAGGCCGGCCACGGTCTCGTCCACCAGCCGCTGGGCGGCGTCGGGGTCCGCCACGTCGGCCTGAATGGCTATGGCCCGACCGCCCAGCGCGGTGATCTCCTCGACCACGCGTTCGGCCTCGTCCTTGCGGGAGCGGTAGTTCACGGCGACGGCGGCACCGTCGGCCGCGAGACGGAGCGCGATGGCCCGCCCGATGCCGCGGGAACCACCGGTGACCAGAGCTGCCCGGCCTTCGAGGGTCATCGTTTGTCTCCTTCTCCAGATGAATTAACGGACGCGGCAATTCCGTGGGCGACGAATGACGCACAGTGAATTCCTGGCACGGAACGGCAAATACCGAATAGCCGGGCAAGCGTATCCAGCAACACCGGCCACACGGCCGGAGTTCCGATGCCACCTCGGCGTCCCACCGTGTTCCTTTGGGGACATCACCGCGCCCGGACGTGCCGTTCCCAAGTGGTCCGGCAAGGGTCACGGGAATTGGCCTGGATACATCCACCGGACCGCTGCGAGTCTCTTTTCACTACGACAGCGAAGGGCGGTAAACAGATGAGGAAGAAAGGCAATTCACCTTCCGTCATCGTCGGCTACGGGCACGCGGGCCGCGATCTGCACCATCGGGCGCTGCGGGACCTCACCGGCGGCCGGTCGCTGGTGATCGCCGTCGACCCGCGTCCCGCCGAGGTGATCGGAGGGGAATGGGTACCGGACATCCGCGGCGCGGTGGCGCAGCTGTGGGCGGAGGGGCACCGGGTGGCCGACGCCGTCTTCCACGTGGCCGTGCCGCCGAACGCGCACCGGGACTGCATGGAGCAGCTCCTGCGCGTCGGCGCCCAGCGCTTCATCCTGGAGAAGCCGATCGCCAACACCATCGAGGACGCCGCCCATTTGGTGGACCTGGCGGAGGCCACCGGGTCCGTGGTGCTGCCGATGAGCGTCTGGCCGGCCAGCAGGGTCACCGAGGCCGCCGAGGAGCTGGTGGCCTCCGGGGCGATCGGTGAGCCGGTCTCGTACCACATGGAGCAGAGCAAGCCGCGCTTCCGCCGTTCGCTGCAGACCCAGGGCCACGGCAGCGCCTTCGAGGTGGAGCTGCCGCACCAGCTGCTGCTGGCCCTGCACCTCGCGGGCTCCGTCGCCGAGGTCACCGGCTCGCGCGGCTGGGACCTGCCGCTGCCCTTCGGCCGGCTCGCCAGGATGGGCGGCGCCGAGGTCAAGCTGCTGCACACCTCCGGCGTCCGGACCACGCTGTACACCGACCTCGCCTCCCCCGTACGCCGCCGCCGGCTGCACATCCACGGCTCCGAGGGCACCCTCGTCGCGGACTACCCCGTCTCCGGCGACGACGACTTCGGCCAGGTCCGCATCGCCGGCCGCCCGGTCCGCAAGGTCGTCCAGGACGCCCCGCTGACCCGGTTCATCGAGCAGGCCTACGAGCACTTCCGCGGCGAGCGCCCGGCACCCCGCAGCGATCTCGCGCTGCACCTGGAGTCCATGGAGCTCCTCGACACCGCGCGTGCCGCGGCGTTCGCGGGCTCCGGCACCACCGCCCCGCAGGAAGCGGCATGAGCACCGTTCTGATCATCGAGCCCCGCTCCTCCGGACGGGAGCTGGTGACCCGGGCGCACGAACTCGGGCACACCGTCATCGTCCTGAGCTCCGCCACCGGGCCCGGCCAGGACCAGGGGAAGGCCGACCGGGTGATCACCGCGGACACCCTCGACCGGGCGGCCGTGCTCGACCTGATCCGCGCCCTGCACGCCGAGTCCCCGCTCGACGCCGTCCTGCCCGGCTTCGAGCACTACGTCTCGCTCGCCGCCCACGCCTCGGCCGCGCTCGGCCTGCCCGGAATCGCCCCGGACGGTGTGGAGCCGCTGCGCCACAAGCACCGGATGCGCCGGGCCCTGGACGCGGCGGGGCTCGACCAGCCCCGGTACCGGATCGTGTCCGGCGCCCGGTCCGCCGCCGCCGCGTACGCGGAGCTCGGGCCGGTGTGCGTGGTCAAGCCGGTCGACCAGTCGGGGAGCCTCGACGTGCGCCGGGTGGGCTCCGGGGAGGAGGCCGTCGGCGCGTTCCGCAAGGCGCTGCGCTCCGGCCGGGGCAACGGCTCGCGGGGGCTGGGCCTGGTGCTGGTCGAGGAGTACGTCCAGGGGCCGGAGTACAGCGTCGAGGGGTACGTCGAGGACGGCCGGGTGCACGTGCTCGCCATCACCGAGAAGATCCTCGGGGCCGAACCGCACTTCGTCGAGGTCGGGCACATCGTGCCGGCCCGGCTGGAGGCGCGGACCGCCCGGCGGATCAGCTCCTACATCGTCCGGGTGCTTGAGGCGGTCGCCCTGGGCATCGGCCCGTTCCACGCCGAGCTGCGGATGTCGGCGCGCGGCCCGCTGCTGATGGAGGTCGCGGCCAGGCTGCCCGGCGACCGCATCCCCGACCTGCTGCGCCTCGCCTGCGGCCACGACCTGTACGAGATCATGCTGCGCTGCTACCTGGGCCTGCCCAACCCCGCACCGGCCAGGCGCCGGACCGGCGCCCGTGCCGGTATCCGCTACTTCCTGCGGCCCGGTCTGGACACCTACCGCGAGTTCCGCGTCGACCCGGTGATCGAGTCCGATCCCCGGGTGCGGGAGATAGGCGTCCTCCTGCCGCCGGGCAGTGCGCTGCCCGACCCCGGCAGCTCGGCCGGCCGGCTCGGCTACGTGCTCGCCGCGGGCGCCTCGTACCGGGAGACCGCGGGGGTGCTGCGGCGCGCCGAGCGCGCCGTGACCTTCAGCTGAGCCACCCGCACGTCTGTCCCGACCATCCGGAGAACCGATGAACCGCCATGTCCTGATCCTCAACCGCTGGGCCAACTCCTTCGCGGAGTACCACCGTTACCTCGACCACACCACCGACCGCTTCGCCTACCTCACCACCGCCGCCGGCCGCCGGCCGCTCGACGAGGAACTGGCCGAATCCGTGCGGGTGCTGTCCGATCTCACCGACACCGCCGAGGTCCTGGCGCAGACGGCCAGGCTGATCGGCCTGTACGGCCCGTTCACGCACGTGCTGGCGCTCTCAGAGTTCGACCTGGAGGCGGCGGGCGAGATCCGCCGGCACTTCGGCATCCCGGGGCGCGGCCCCGCGGAGGTCGCCGCCGTGCGGGACAAGGTCGTGATGAAGGGCCTGGTCGCGGCGGCCGGGCTGCGGGTCCCGGAGTTCCGGGAGACGCCGACGGCGGCCCTGGTACGGGAGTTCGCCGCCCTCCACGGCTACCCGTTCGTCCTGAAGCCGCGCGCGGGCGCCGACAGCCAGGGGGTGCACGTGGTGCGCTCCCGGGACCGGCTGGAGGCGCTGCTGGGTGAGGCCGAGCTTTCCGACGCCCAGTGCGAGGAGTTCGTCGACGGGGTGCTCTACCAGATCGACGGCGTGGTGTCGGGCGGCGAACTGCTCACCTCACGGGCCTGGCGCTGCGGCGCCAGCTGCCTGGACTTCGCCACCGGTACGGCCTTCAGCTCGGTCGCCAACGACGACCCGGAGTTCGAGGAGCGGGTGACCGTCTTCGCGGAGCGGGTCTGCGCCGCACTCGGGCTCACCGACGACGTGTTCCACCTGGAGGTGTTCCGCACCGCACACGCTGACGGTGACGACCTGGTGTTCCTGGAGATCGGGGCACGGGCCGGCGGCGGCCAGGTCCGCTACGTCTGGCAGGAGGTCTACGGGATCGACCTGGTGGCCGCCTCCGCGCTGGTGCAGCTCGGCGAGGAGCTGCGGATCGAGCCGATGGACCTGTCCGGACCGGTCGCCGGGTATCTGATGATGCCCGAACCGCCCGTCCGCCCGGCCGTCGTGGAGTCGGTGACCTCGCTGGTGGACCGGGTGCCCGAGCTGTACGCCGAGACGCTGCCGCCCCCCGGCACCGTGCTCAGCGGCAACGGCGGCGCCGTGCACACCGCCGGCACGTTCCGGTTCCGGGCGGCCACCTCCGCCCGGGTCGAGGAGGCGATCCGGCACACGCTGGCCTCCTACCGCCTCGACTGGCACCCGCTCGACGCGCACTCCGCCGACACCCGGGGTCCGGCAGTCCGGGAGGCGGCCCATGTCGTCCTCTGAGCTCCTGGACCGGGCCGGGCGGCAGGCCCCGGAGCCGCCGCGCGGGCTGTGGCACCACCGGGACTTCCGCAGGCTCTGGGCCGGGCAGACGGTCTCGCTGCTCGGCTCCCGGGTCACCGAACTGGCCCTGCCGGTCACCGCGATCGTGCTGCTCGACGCGGGCCCGGCCCAGCTGGGGCTGCTGAACAGCGCCCAGTACCTGCCGGTGCTGTGCGTCACCCTGTTCGCCGGGGTGCTCGCCGACCGGGTGCGCCGCCGCCCGCTGCTGATCGCCGCCAACCTCGGACGGGCCTCGATCCTCACCGCGGTGCCGCTGCTCGCCTGGCTGGGCGGGCTCGGCGTCTGGGCCCTGTGCGCCGTGGCGTTCGCCACCGGGGTGCTCACCGCCCTGTTCGACGTGGCGTACCAGGCGTACGTGCCGTCGCTGGTGGCGAAGGAGCAGCTGGTCGAGGGCAACAGCAAGCTCCAGGCCAGCCGTTCGGTCGCGGAGACCGCCGGGCAGGGGCTCGGCGGCACCCTGATCCAGGTGCTCACCGCGCCCGTGGCGATCCTGGTGGACTGCCTGGGCTACCTCTTCGGGGCCGTCATGCTGCTGCGCATCCGTACCCCGGAGACCCGGCCGGTCCGCCCGGACGGTGCCCGCGCCTCCGTACGCAAGGAGATCGCCGCCGGGCTGCGCATGACGCTGCACAGCAGGCTGCTGCGGGTGATCATGCTGCACGCGTCCCTGTACAACCTGCTCTGGGACGTCGTCCTGGTCGTCTTCCCGCTCTACGGCATCCGGGAGCTGCACCTCGGACCGGCCGGTCTCGGCGTGATCATCGCGGTCGGCAGCCTCGGCGCGTTCGGCGGGGCACTGTCCGCGGGCCGGCTCGGGGCCCGGCTCGGGGTGGGCCGCACGATGGTCCTCGGCATGGTGGTGGCCTCCGCCTCGACCCTGCTGCTGCCGCTGGCGCCCGCCTCCGGCGGCGGCCACCTGCTGCTCGGCGCCGGGTACGTGCTCAACGGCTTCGGCATCGCGGTCTTCAACATCCACTCGATCACGCTGCGCCAGGCGACCGTGCCCGCCGAGCTCATCGGCCGGGTCAGCGCCACCTTCCGGTTCCTGACCTGGGCGGTGATCCCGCTGGGCGGGCTGCTGGGCGGGCTGCTCGCGTCGGCGGTCGGCCCGCGTGCCGCGCTCGCCGTGACGGCGGGCGGGCTGACCGCCGCCGCCCTGGTGTTCCTGTGCTCCCGCACCGCCGTACGGTCATGAGCCGCCGTACGGTGAACCGTTCCCGTGCCCACTCCCGTTCCCGTTCCCCGTTCCGTTTCCAGGAGGCAGATGTGTACGTCAAGGTATGTGGCCTGAGCCGCCCGCAGGACGTGGCGGCCGCCGTCGGGGCCGGGGCCGACGCGATCGGCTTCGTCCTCACGCCCAGCCCGCGCCAGGTCACCCCGGCCGCCGTCCGCGCGCTGGCCGGTGCGGTGCCGGCGGGCACCGCCACGGTCGCCGTGTTCCGCGGTGAGCCGCTCGACGAGGTGCGCCGGGCCGCCGCCGACGCGGGCGTCGACACCGTGCAGCTGCACGGCTCGGAGCCGCCCGAGGCGTTCGCCGCGCTGCGCTCGGACGGGTTCCGGCTGATCCGGGCCGCGTCGCCCGGGAGCGGGGCCCCGCTGGAGAGCGGTGCGTACGGCGAGGACCTGCTGATCATCGACTCGCCCAGCCCCGGTTCGGGCGAGCGCTGGGACCCGGCCGCGCTCGGCGGCGCCCCCGACGGCCCGTGGCTGCTGGCCGGCGGGCTGACCCCGGACAACGTCGCCGGTGCGGTGGCGGGCCTGCGGCCCTGGGGAGTGGACGTCTCCAGCGGCGTGGAGAGCTCCCGGGGGGTGAAGGACCCGGCGCTCATCGAGCGGTTCGTGGCCGGGGCCAAGGCGCTCGGATAGGCATCGCACCACACCCCGCCACCGCACTGCCTCCAAGTGCGGACGGACTGCCTCCTAAGGCGGATTGAGGACGGGCGGACGCGGCCCGCACTATCGGATGGCCGCTTCCCGGACGCGTAGGGAGCACCCGGGCACGCTCCCGGTGCACGGCACCTCGTCCACCTCAACCGCCGAACCACCAGGGGGATCCATGTGGCTGCCCGCTTCCGGGAAGCACCACGACTTCACCGAGCGCTATCTCGCCCTGCACGACCGGTACACCGCGGGCGAACTCGGTGAGGACGAGTGGCGTGCGTGGGCCCAGCGGCAGTTGCGCGAGGTCGTCGCGCTCGCCCAGGGCGGTTCGCCCTTCTACGCCCGGCACCTGGCCGGCGTGCGCGCCGACGCGCTCACCCTCGACGGGCTGAGCGCGCTGCCCTTCACCACGAAGGACCATCTGCGCACGGCCATGTCCGACATCCTCAGCCGTGATCTCGACGAGGCGTGCTTCTACTACGAGACCACCGGGACCACCGGGCCGGCCACCCCCTGCCCGCGCGACGCGCGCGAGGTGATCGCCTCCAACGCCCATGTGACGGAGAGCTGGCGGAACATCTTCGCGGACGTCTTCGGCGACCGGGCCCCGCGCGTCGGCGTGATGGGCCCCACCGAGGTGCACTCGCTCGGTGACACCCTCGGGGACGTGGCCCGCAACGTGGGCTCGGCCGTCGCCAAGATCTGGCCGTACTCCCCCGTCATCGGCTTCCCCAAGGCGCTCCAGCTGATCCGGGACCTGGCCCTGGACGTGGTGTTCTGCACCCCGAACGTGGCGCTCTCGCTGGCCAAGGCAGCCCGCGCCCAGGGCCTCGACCCGCGCCGCGACTTCGGCGTCAAGGTCTTCCTGGTCACCGGTGAGATGTGCACGCCCGACCTGGCCAGGCAGATCGACCAGGCCTGGGGCGCCCGGACCTACAACGCGCTCTACGGCTCCCAGGAGACCCTGGTCGTCGCCTCGGCCTGCGCACACGGCCGGCTGCACCTGGCCCGGCCCAACTACGTGGCGGAGCTGGTCGATCCGGACACCGGCGCCGCGCTCGGCGACCGGGGCACCGGCGAACTCGTCGTCACCATGCTGATCGACGGCATCAAGCCGCTGATCCGCTACCGCACCGGCGACCTCGTCGAACTCTCCGGCAACGACTGCGGCTGCGGCATCCGGGGCCCGGTGATGCGGGTCGTCGGCCGCACCCGCGACCGCATCGTGCTCGGCGGCCGCAGCTTCCAGGCCTGGCAGATCGAGCGGGCCGTGCTCCAGCGCATCGACCACAGCTACGGCTACCAGGTCGTCATCGACCGGGACGCGGAGGGCGAGGACCTGATCACCGTCCGGCTCGACCTGCCCGACGGGCCCGAACCCGGACTGGCGGCCGCGCACGCGGCGCGGGTCGCGGACTCCCTCGGGGTGCGCTGCCGGGTGGAACTGCCCGACGAGCTGGACCCGGTCACCACGACCGGCGCCTTCGTCAGCTGGAAGGCCGCACGCATCCACGACCGGCGGACCGCCGTCGACCACGAGACGGCAGCCGCCCGCCGGCTCGCCGGGGCACGGGGGCACCGCGCATGACCGAGCCACTGCTGCACCCCCACGGCCACAGCCGCCGCGGCGCCGGCGACCGGTCCGACCCCACCCCGTTCCCCATCCTGTGGGAGCCCGCCCGAATACCGCACTCGCCGCTCCTGCGGCCCGGCACCCTGCGGATCGGCACCCTCGGCCCGGACGGCACCACCTCGATGGTCGCCCTGGGCCGCCTCGGCTACCGGCTCGCCCACCTGGGCGGACCCGAGATCGAGGCCGCGCCGTACGACTCCTTCGAGGAGCTGCTCGCCGCCGTCGGCAGCCGGGGCGGCCCCTCCTACGCCCTGGTGCCGGGGGCCGCCGAGTGCGCGACCCGGTTCTTCTGGTCGCCCCGGCTGCGGCTCGACGCCAGCTTCTCCAGCCCGACCCCCGAGTACGGCATCGCCACGTACCGCACCGGACTGCGCGAGGGCATCCTGCGCCTGGCGACCCTGCACGAGACCCGCCGCCTGGTGGAGCTCCTGGACGGGGCCGAGGGCGGGCGGGGCGGCTACGAGATCGCCTGGGTGCCCGCCGAGTCGACCATGCACGCCGCGCAGCTGGTCACCGAGGGACGCGCGGACGCCGCCGTCACCAACGAACCCGGACGCGCCGCGCACCGGCTGGAGTTCCAGGTCTCGCGGCCGGGCGTCCCGATGGTCTGGATGGTGTTCGGGCCCGCGGTGCTCGCCCGGCCCGGTGCCACCACCCCGTGAGACGCCCGCCCGCCCCGAACGCCGCCGTGAACACCGCTATCCCAGGAGTTGATCGTGACCACTGACCGCCGGCTGCTGCTGCACGACGTCACCGTCCAGGAGGGGCTGGGCCGCGCCTCGCTGCCCGCCCGGTCGGTGCTGCTGGACGGTGAGCGCATCGAGGCCGTCCTGCCGGCCGCCGGCGCGCCCGCCGAGGGCGACTTCGTCCGCTGGGACCTGGCCGGGGCCACCGTGCTGCCCGGTATGACGCTGGGGCACACCCACATCGCGTACGTGAACGTCACCACCGGCCGCGAGACCCTGTTCAAGTACCGGGTGCCCGAGGTCGCGATGCACGCCGCCCGGCATGCGGCGGACCTGCTGACCTGCGGGTACACCGCGTTCGTCGGAGCCGGTTCGGTCGCCGGGATCGACATGGCGCTGAAGAACGCCATCGCGGCCGGGGCCATCAGCGGCCCGCGCATCACCCCGTGCAGCCGCGACCTGATGGTGTCGGGCCCGCCCGGACGGCGCTCCCCCGAGCTGAAGGAGCGGATGCCCCGGGACCTGATGCCGGTGGTGGACGTCCTCGGGGACCTGGTGAAGTACACCGAGGAGGAGATCGACGAGGGCGCCGAGATCATCAAGGTCTTCTCCTCCGGCGACGACACCTTCCCCAACGCCCGCTCGGACGAACTCCTGTTCACCCGCGAGGAGCTGACCACGGTCGTGGAGACCGCGCACCGCCGCGGCGCCCGGGTGCGGGCCCACTCGCGGGGACTGGGCGGCATCCGCAACGCGCTGGCCGCCGGGGTCGACGTCATCGACCACGCCACCTACGCGGACGACCGGGCGCTCGACGAGATCGCCGAGCGGGGCGTGTTCGTGGTGCCCAGCCTCTTCCAGCCCGACCGGCTGCTCGCCCTGGGCGAGCGGTTCGGCAAGGCCCCGGACTATCTGGAGTCGCTCGACTTCAAGGACGAGATCGAGAACACCCTGCGCTTCCTGCCCCGGGCCGAGGGCCTCGGCCTGAAGATCGTGCCGGGTGACGACTTCGGCTTCGCCTGGACCCCGCACGGCACCTACGCGGACGAGCTGGTGATGTACGTCGAGCGGGCCGGCATCGCGCCCGAGACGGTCATCAAGTGGGCCTGCGCCAACGGCGCCGAGCTGGCGGGGCGCGGCGCGGACGCCGGGGTGGTGGCGCCGGGACGCCTCGCGGACCTGGTGGTCTGGGACCGCGACCCGGCGGCCGACCTGACGGTGCTCCAGGACAGGGGCGCGCTGCGCTCGGTGCTGATCGGCGGAGCCCATGTGGCGGGACCGGCGGCGCCGCCGGTGCGCTGAACCGGGCCGCTGGAGAGGGCCGGGCTGTTCACCCCGTGGGGCTGAGCAGCCCGGCCCTCTCGTTGCGGGGCAGCGACAACAGCCGGGCGGTGTCGCCGCGGCCGGCGTGCGGGAGCAGCAGGATGCGCAGCAGGTCGATCATGCGGTCCATCAGTCCGCGTGCGGCGGCCAGGCCCTCCTCGTCCTCGCCCGGCGCGAACTGGTCCTGGACGAAGGCGGGAAAGCCGCTGCCGGGCACGATCATCCGGTTGAGCAGGACGTTGTCGATGAGCTGCCCGTAGACCCGGTCGTGGCTGTAGCGGCGCCCGGTGACCACGACTCCGGCGACCTTGTTGGCGAGCGGGCGGTCGAAGCGCAGGTGTCCGACCCCGGCCCGTTCGATGAAGTTCTGCATCACGCCGGCCAGGCCGAAGCCGTGGACGGGCGCCGCGTACAGCACGCCGTCGGCCCGGATCATCCGGTCCACCAGAGCCGGGACGTCGTCGTCCTGGGCGCAGGGCAGCGGCCGTATGTTGCAGTCGCCGCACGGGCCGCACGGGGTGATGTCGTACTCGGCGAGCGGGATCACGTCGAGGTGCACGCCGTGCTCGGCGGCCTGCGCGGCCATCATGCGCAGTACTCGCCCGGTGAGCCCGTCGGGGCGCTCGGAACCGTTCAGGGCGGCTATCGACGCCCAGGGACCGTGGTCGGCCATGGCTGTATCCCTTCGAGGAAGTTCGTGATGAAGGCCTGTCCGGTGCGGGTGGTGATGCTCTCGGGGTGGAACTGCACGCCCTGGACGGGCAGCCGGTGGTGGCGCAGTCCCATCACGCAGCCGTCCTCCCGGGCCCGTGCGGTCACGGTGAGCGTGTCGGGCGGCGGGTCGGCGACGGCCAGTGAGTGGTAGCGGGTGACCTCGGTGCCGTCCGCGAGTCCGGCGAAGACGCCGGTGCCGTCGTGGTCGAGGCGGCTGGTCTTGCCGTGCACGGTGCGCGCGGCCCGCTCGATCCGGCCGCCGAAGGCGAGCCCGATGGCCTGGTGGCCCAGGCAGATCCCGAGCAGCGGGACCCGGCCGGCGAAGTGGCGCACCAGCTCCGGGTGGCCGGAGTCGGCGGGGTGCCCCGGTCCGGGGCCGAGGACCACGGCGTCCGGGCGGCGGGCGGCCAGCTCGGCCGGGGTGTGCGCGTGGGCGGTGACGAGGTCGGTGCGGGCGCCCTGCTGACGCAGGTAGTGGTCGATGATGTGGACGAAGCTGTCGCGTGCGTCGACGAGCAGGATTCTCATGCGGTGAGCACCTCGCCGGTCAGCGCGGAGTACACGGCGCTCATCTTGATCAGTGTCTCGCCCCATTCGCCGTCGGCCGAGGAGTCGGCGACCACCCCGGCGGAGGCCTGGAGCGTGTAGGTGCCGGTGGCGGGGTCGTGGACGGCGGTACGGATGCACAGGGCGAGCGTCGCCGCCTGACCGCGCAGGTCGATCAGGCCCAGCGCGCCCGCGTAGGCGCCGCGCGGCCGGCCCTCGATCTCCTGGATCAGCTCCATGGCGCGGACCTTGGGGGCGCCGGTCATGGTGCCGGCCGGGAAGGTGGCGCGCAGGGCGGAGAACACGTCGGCCGCGGCGACCAGTTGGCCACTCACCGTGGAGACGAGGTGGTGCACCTGGGCGAAGTGCTCGACCTCCATCATCTGTTCGACGGCGAGGGTGCCCGGTACGGAGACCCTCGCCACGTCGTTGCGGCACAGGTCGACGAGCATGATGTGCTCGGCGCGTTCCTTCTCGTCGGCGTGCAGCGCGGCCACCCGGCGGGCGTCCTCGGCGGGGTCGGCGGCCCGTGCGGTGGTGCCGGCGATGGGCCGCATGGCCAGGGTGCGGCCCTCGATCCGCAGCAGCAGTTCGGGGCTGGCCCCGACCAGGGTGCGGCCCGCCCACGGCACCAGGTACATGTACGGCGAGGGGTTGCTCCGGCGCAGCCGGCGGTAGGCGTCCAGGGGCTCCAGGGGCGTCGTCACCTCGATGCGGTGGCCGATCTGGATCTGGTAGACGTCGCCGGCCCTGATGTGTTCCAGGCAGCGTTCCACCCGCTCGGTGAACTCCTCGCGCTGCACGGTGCGGCGTACCTCCTGCGGCCGGGGCGCGGCCGGCGGCGGGGTTTCGGCGGTGTCCGGCAGGGCCCGCACCAGCCCGGCGAGCCGGTCGCCCAGCAACCCGGGGCCACCGAACTCGGCTGCATGGGCGCGGAGTTCGTGACTCTCGCCGCTGCCGAGGTGGTAGCTGACGACGTGCCGGAAGAGGGTGAGGGTGATCTCCGGGTCCTGGCCCGGTCCGAGCGGCGGCAGCTGCTCCAGGTGCCAGGCGGCCTCGTAGCCGAGCACGGCGAGGAACCCGAAGGCGTAACTGTCGAGCGGTACGTCGGTGTCCACGGCGAAGGCCCCGCGCAGCGTCTCCAGCAGCCGCTGTACGTCACCGGCGGCGCCGTCCACGAGGGGGCGCAGCCGGTCCACCAGGCCGGGAGCCCCGTCCAGCGCGGCCTGTCCGTCCCGCACCGTGATCCGGGCGAGGGCCTCGGCGCCGACGGCCGCGAAGCGGCAGTCCTCGTCGGGGCCCGCCAGGCTCTCGAAGAGGAACACCTGGTCCGCACCGAGCAGCCGGCGCAGTTCGGTGGCCAGGGCGAGCGGGGCGTGCGGCGGCAGCGGGGTCCGCGCCACGCTCACCCGCACGGGTGCGGGGTGCGCCCGGTGCGGTGCTGCGGCGGGCTCGACTGCGGTGATGGTCATCGTGGGCGGTCTCTTTTCGGTACGCGGGGGCGGCGGCGGCTTGGCACCAGCCAATCAACTGCGCGTACCTGCGGAGCAGTCCACTGACCCGGGGTGGCGGCGGACCACTCGCCGCCTGCCCGGGGGCCCGGTGGTGCTAGTTCGCCGTCCCGCGCAGCAGTGCGGCCGCCTCCAGCAGCGCGTCCCGGCAGGTGTCCTCGCTGACGCCGGGGACGGCGCAGGCCAGCAGCAGCACCCGGCGGGTGGTGCCGGTCACCGCCTGGTGCACGCCGTCGCGGTGCGCGAACTGCGACAGCACGCGCTCCTCGTCGGCGAGCACCAGCCCGCCGGCCTCCAGGGTCACCGGGCCGTCCGCACCGAGCGCGGTGAACTCCTCGGTGCCGTCGGTCAGCCGCAGCCCCACCTCGCCCACGAGCGTGTCCCGGTCGAACAGGCCGAGCGCGACCAGGCTGCGTACGGCGACCGCGTTGACGGCGTCGACGGCCGGGTTGATCTGCGGCCAGGCGCCGAGCGGCTTGGTCCGCAGGCCCCGGTCGATCAGGGCCTGTACGGAGGGCGGCCGCTTGTCGGGGTGGGTGCCGAGCAGCCGGCTCAGCTCCCGGTAGGCGGCGACGTTGGGGGCGGCGCGCACCTCGGCGCGGCTCCTGCCGTTCCACTGGGCGTGCGCCTCGGTCCAGACCGCCTCGGCCGCCGAGGGGCCGGTGGCGCCGATGTCCGCCTCCAGGGTCAGTACGTGCACTCCGGGCACCCGCTCACGGGCCTCGGGCGTCACGGTGACCCTGCGGAAGGTGGGGGTGCCCTGTGTGGTGGTGGTCATCGGGTTCCTCCGGAGAAGGTGAGGGTGTCCAGCGTATTCAGGTTCAAGTCCTCAGCGGTGAGGACACGTTCGGTGTCGATGAGAATGTTGTAGTGGTTCGGCGCGTGGCACTCGTCAAAACCGGCCACCCGTCCGATCGGCCCGCCCGGGCCCGTCACCACGTCGCCCCGGTCGATCACCGTGGCCGCCGTGAACTCCGCGAAGCCCAGGAACCCGACGTGGTCGACCCGGTCGCCGGTGGCGGTGGGCCGGTCGGTGGTGGTGACCAGTTCGTGCACGTCGCCGGCGCGCACGCAGCGCGACTGCCAGGGCGACAGGGTCATGCCCCGGTCGGTGCGCCGGTGGAACAGCAGCTTCACCAGCTGGGCCGGGACGGGCTCCTTGCCGGTCATCCGCAGCCGCTCCTCCCTGGTCCGGCCGATGGCGTACGCCTCCTCGACCAGGTCGACGATGTGCGGGCCCCGGTCCGGTCCGCTGCGGCCGTCGCGGACCGTGCGGTGGAAGTCCGCCATGATCCCGGCGTACTCGTGGTCGAGGGAGGACTTGAACTCCTGGAATCCGTCGAGCATGTCGGCGTACAGCTGCCGGCCGTCCTTGAGGTGGACGGTGATGTCCTTGCGCTCACCGGTCTCCAGGGCCCAGTCCAGGTCCACCAGGACCGGGATGCCGTCGGGGGTGGCCAGGTGCAGTTCGGCGCAGAACTCGACGCCGGACCGGACGTCGCCGATCGTGGCGTCCGTCAGCGTGAGCGGGCCGAGCACGGTCTCCAGGGCGTCCAGCGCGTTGGGGCCGTTGTCGATGACGCAGCCGCCGCCGCAGCGGTCGAGGTCCTGGTACCAGGCCTCGCTGCCGCTGTGTTCCTCGATCCGCTCCTGGTAGCGGCTGGTGACGTGCGAGATCTCCTGCCGGTCGGCCAACTGGTCCGCCAGCTGCTGGACATGGGTGTTGTAGCGGCGGTGGAAGGCGGTGAACAGGGTCGTGCCGTACTCGTCGGCCAGCCGTATCAGGTGGTGCGCGTCCTCGGCGTGGACGGTCAGCGGCTTCTCGCAGCAGACGTGCGCACCGGCCCGCAGGGCGTCGGCCACGACCGGGGCGTGCGCGTGGTTGGGCAGGGTGACCACCACACCGTCCACGAGACCCGAGGCGAGCAGTTCGCGGTGGTCGGTGAACACGGCGGTCTCCGGCGCGAATCCGGCCAGTTTCCGGCGGTCCAGATCGCAGACGGCGGTCAGCCGGAGCTCCGGGTCGTCCTCGATGGCCCGCAGGAAGAAGGGGGCGATGACGCCCAGTCCGATCACTCCGATACGCATGACGGTTCGGTCCTTTCCGTTTCCTCGGTCGTTTGGGGGGTGGTGCCGGTGTCCGGCTGCCTCAGGCGGCGGGCGCGAGGGTCCGGACGGCCAGCGCGTCCGGCGCCCGCACGGCCAGCTGCCCGGCGAGGGCCACCAGGCCGTCGGCCACCGGTCCGGGCAGCAGGACGCCCTCGCGCCGCGACTGCGCGTACCGCTCGGCCTCGGGGGCTCCCGGGTAGGTGACGCCCCGGGTCGCGTACGCGGCGGCCGGGGAGTTCACGACCGTGTCGAGCAGACGGCGGTTCTCGGCGGCGATCGCGTGTGCCGAGCCGAACGCCGAGGGGTCGATCACGATCGCGGTGTGGCCCACGTTGTCGTCGCCGGCCGGCTCGCCCTTCAGCACGCCGGGCCGGGGGCCGTAGGCGGCGCCGGAGAGCGGGCCGCACAGCAGGTCCACCAGCAGGGCGAGGCCGAAGCCCTTGGCGCCGCCGGTCGAGGCGGGCCCGCCGAGCCAGGCGACGTCCGCCTCCTCCGCCATGAAGTCGGCCGGATCCGAGGTCGGGGTGCCGTCGTGGCGCACCAGCCATTCCTGGGGGACCTGCTGGCCCTCCCGGTGGGCGGCCTTGATCTTCCCGGTCGCGACCACCGTGGTGCTCATGTCGAGGACGAACGGCGCGCCCTCGGTCACCGGCACGGCCGCGCTCAGCGGGTTGGTGCCGAGCATCCGCACGGTGCCGCCCAGCGGCGGGGCGACGCCCTGGGCCCCGCAGTTCGTCATCGCCAGGCCGATCAGCCCGGCGGCCGCCGCCTTCTGCGTGTAGAAGCCGGCGCTGCCGAAGTGGGTGCTGTTGCGCACGGCGACCATGCCGATCCCGGTCTGCCGCGCCTTGGCCATGGCGATGTCCATGGCCAGGTCCATGGTGACGAGGCCGAGCCCGCGCTCCCCGTCGAGCAGGGCGGCCCCGGCGGTCTCCTGGACGACGCGCGGGGTGGCGCCGGCGTCTATCCGGCCGTCGAGCAGCCGGGGGGCGTAGATGTTCACGAGCCCGTTGGTGCCGTGCGTGGTGAAGCCGTTCGCGTCGGCGTAGGTGATGACGTCGGCGGCGGTGCGCGCCGATTCGGTGTCCAGGCCGCAGTTCGTGAGGACGTCCTGGACGAAGGTGGTGAGCTCGGTGAGGGGGACACGGACGGTCATGGCGAATCCTTTTCCGGGTGAGGTCGTGCGGGAGGGAGCGGGAGGGGGAGCGCGTCAGGCGGTGCGGGCGGCGAAGGCGTGGACCAGTTCCCTGATGCGCCGGGCGTAGGTGTCCAGGTCGTCCAGGTGCACGAACTCATCTGCGGTGTGGGCCCCGTTGGCGTCGAGCTGTCCCGGTCCGCAGGCCACCACGTAGCGGCCGGGGCCGGGTGCCCAGATCGCGTCGCAGGTGAAGGCGGAACCGTCGGCCAGTCCGTCGTGCCGGAGGAAACCGGCGTCGTTCAGAACGAGTTCGGCGTCGGCGTCGCGGTTGTTCAGGGTGGGCAGGCCCTGCTTCAGCCAGTCCAGGCGGACGATCCGGCGCCAGTCCTTCACCGTGCGGCGGCTGAACGGGTCGTGGGCGTGCAGATGGGCGAACTCGGTCCGGGCCTCCTCGATCAGCACCTCGAGGGAGGCGGCGAGCAGTTCGGCCTGTTCGGTCGCCGGGTAGGCGATGTTGAGCAGCAACTGCCCTCCGCCGTAGACCCGGTTGTGCGCGTTGCCGGTGTGCAGGCCCGAGACGCAGAGCTTGGCTCCCATGCCGTGGGCGAGCGGGCCGAGCCGGCGGGCGAGGAAGTCCGCGAGGAAGCCCAGGAGCACGGTGGCGTTGTGGCCGTCCGCGGGGTGGTCGTCGGTGGAGTCCTGGCCGTCGACCGTGATCCGGGGGGTCATCGCGGCGGTGCAGCCGTCCATGAAGGTGTTGCCGGTGGGCTCCGCGAACACCATCAGGCGCCCGGTGAACCCCGCGTCGACCAGCGCGCGGGTGCCGTAGGTGCCCATCGCGCCGCCCTCCTCGCCGGGCACGGAGGCGATCTGCACCTCGATACGGCCGTCGAGGCCCGGGTCCTGCGCGAAGGCCGCGGCGACCCCGGCCGCGGCGGCGATCCCCGGGCCCTTGTCGTCGACGGCGCCCCGGCCGTGCAGGATCCGCCCGTCCAGCCTCGGCGGCACGTGCGGGCCGACCGTGTCCACGTGGAAGTTGATGACCAGGCGGCGCTCCTGCGGCTGCGGTGCCCCGTGGGCGACGACCACCGAGGGCTGCCCGGCCAGGAACGCGGGCAGGTCGCGGGCGGCCTCCTCACGGACCGGGGCGGGCACCTCGGGGCGGTCGAGGAGTTCGGGGGCGGGGGCCCGGTGCAGCACGGTGCGGAAGCCGCGCTCGGCGGCGCCGGCCAGGAAGACCCGCTGCGCGCGGGCGGCCCCGTCCAGCGGGCCGCCCTCCAGCGGCGAGACCGAGTCGATGGCCATCAGGTCGGTCAGCCACTCCAGGTCGCCGGCGTCGAGGCCGCCGCGGGTGCGGGTGGTGCGGGCCGTCTCAGCCATGGTGGCTCCCCTCCCAGTACATGGGGCTGTCCGTGGAATCGATGAAGGCGCGGCTCTGTGCGGTGCCGAGCAGTGCGGCGCAGCGCCGGGCGTACTCCCGGTAGCCGTCCGCCAGTGCGGCGGGGTCGCCCGCCAGGCCCAGGTGCGGGATGCGGGCCAGGTGGGGTTCCAGGCTGTAGTAGCCCCGGTAGCCGTGCTGCTCCAGCAGGTTCACGCAGTCCACGACGTGGGCGGTGCCCTCGCCGGGCATGGTGAACTCGGCCGTGGCGCCGGAGCCGACGCCGTCCTTGATGTGCACGTGCTCCACCCACGGCAGCACCCCGCGCAGGAAGTCGAGCGAGTCGTAGCCGTAGGCGAGGCCGTTGCCGGTGTCGAACAGCAGCCGCAGCCGGGGGCTCGCGACCTCCTCCAGCATCCGCACGGTGTGCGCCGCGCTCCGGCCGGCCCAGCCCTGGCAGTTCTCGTGCAGCAGGGTCACCCCGAGCCGCTCGGCCTCGCGGGCCAGCTTCTTCATCCGGCGCAGCGCCTCGGAGCGCCATTCGCGCTCGGGGCGGCCGTCGTTGGGGTAGGACATGACCCGCAGCCGGTCGCAGCCGAGCAGGGCTGCCACCTTGGCGGAGCGTTCGAGGGCCGCCAGCTCGTCGTCCATGGGGGTGGCGACGGTGGTGGACCAGGATCCCACCGGGGTGTCGACGACGGGCACCCGCAGACCGGCGACGATGGTGCGCCGGGCCAGGTCGGCCGCGTCGCCCGCCGGCAGCTCGTGCAGGCCGAGGCCGTCGACCGTACGCAACTCGACGGCTGCCATGCCCAGTTCGTGGTGGATGGCCAGCTGGCCCGCCAGGTCGGGGGCGGCCTCGTCCCCGATGCCGCACAGCCGGTCCGCGGCGATGCCCGGGGTCTTCGCTACCGACATCCCGTTCACCTCCCCGCGGCGCAGAAGCGGCTGATGGCTGCCACGACCCGCTCGGCCGCTCCCGGCGCCATGTCCGGGTGCAGCGGCAGCGCGAGCGACTCGCGGGACAGCTGCTCGGCGACGGGGAAGTCACCGGGTCCGTGGCCGAGATACGCGAACGCGGGCTGCATGTGCAGCGGGCGCGGGTAGTAGACGGCGGTCTCGATGCCCTCCTTCGCCAGCCGGTCGCGCAGCTCGTCGCGCTGCTGGGCGCGTACGACGTAGGTGTAGACGGAGCGGTCCTCGAAGCCGGCCGGCGGCGGGAGCAGCGCCGGGCCCAGCGGGCGCAGCCCCTCCTCGTAGATCGCGGCGATCTCGCGGCGCCGCTCCAGCAGCCGGTCCAGGTGGGGCAGTTTGCGCAGCAGGAAGCCTGCGGTGAGCTCGTCCATCCGGCAGTTGAAGCCGAGCAGCTCGTGGTAGAAGCGCTTGCCGGCCGGCTGGCCGTGGTTGCGCAGCATGCGGGCGGTGCGGGCGAGTTCGGGGTCGTCGGTGACGATCATCCCGGCGTCCCCGATGCCGCCGGCGGGCTTCGCCGGGAAGAAGGAGTACACCCCGGCGTGTCCGTGGCGGCCCGCGGGCCTGCCGTCGACGGTGGCGCCGAGCGCGATCGCGCTGTCCTCGACCAGGTGGAGTCCGCGCCGGGCGGCGAGTTCGGCGAAGGCGCCCATCTCCGGGGAGCCGGAGAACAGGTAGGCCGGCAGCAGCGCCCTGGTGCGTTCGGTGACGGCGGCCTCGGCGGTGGCCGGGCCGAGCAGGCCGGTCTCGTAGTCGACGTCCGCGAAGACCGGGCGGGCGCCGCGCAGTGCGACGGTGGAGGCGGTGGAGACGAAGGAGAACGCGGGGGTGACCACCTCGTCGCCGTCCCCGAGGCCGAGCGCGGCCAGGATCACGCTCAGCGCTCCGGTGCCGCTGGCCACGGCGATGGCGTGGGCCGCTCCGGTGCGTTCGGCGATCTCCGACTCCAGGCGCTCGACGCGGGACTTGAGGATGAACTCGTCGCTCCCGGCGACCTCTCGGAAGACCTCCACGATGTCGTCGGCCCAGTCGGCCGAGCGGGCGGGCCAGTCGAAGTAGGGGATGGCGGTGGTCACGAGGCGGCTCCGTAGAAGGCGTGGATCAGGGTGGCGACGCGGTCGGCCTGCTCGTCGGCGAGGTCGGGGTACATCGGCAGTCCCAGGGCCCGGCCCGCGGCGGCCGAGGCGACCGGGACGGGGTGGCGGGAGCCCGGCAGCGGGGCCAGCAGCGGCTGGTCGGTGAGCGGGCGCGGGTAGTACGCCTCGGTGCCGACACCGTTCGCCTCCAGGTACGCGGCAAGCTCGTCCCGGCGGTCGCACTCGATGAGGTAGACGTAGTAGACCTGGTTGCTCGGGGTCTTGGCGGGCGCCATCCAGGGGGTGTCGACGGTGCCGGCCAGCGGGGCCAGCAGCCGGTCGTAGCGGGCGGCCAGCCCGGCACGCCGCTCCGTCTCCTCGCTGAGCCGCTCCAGGCGGTGCAGCAGGAACGCGGCGTGCAGTTCGTCGCAGCGGCTGTTGTAGCCGAGCTCCTGGTAGACGTAGGCGCCGTCCGTGTCGTACGCGCCGTCCGTGCCCTGGCCGTGCAGGCGCAGCCGCCGGGCGGCGGCGGCGATGCCGTCGTCGTCCGTGAGCAGCATCCCCGCGTCGCCGAGCGAGCCCAGCGTCTTGGTGGGGAAGAAGGAGAGGACGCCACCGCTGCCCCACAGGCCCGCGTGCACCCCGCCGGCCCACATGTCGATGCCCTCGGCGCTGTCCTCCAGCAGGATCAGTCCGTGCCGGTCGGCCAGGTCCTTCAGCACCTCCATGTCGGCCATCTGCGAGAACAGGTGCACCGGCATGATCGCCCGGGTCCGCTCGGTGATCGCGTCCTCGGCGCGCCGGGGGTCCATCGCGTAGCTGCCGGGCAGGACGTCAACCAGCACCGGTTCGGCGCCCACGTGCAGGACGGCCGAGGCGGTCGCGAAGAAGGTGTACGCGGGGACGATCACCTCGTCGCCGGGGCCGATGCCCGCCGCCCGGAGCAGGATCACCAGGGCGTCGGTCCCGTTGGCGACGGCCACCGCGTGCCGGGCGCCGGTGCGGGCGGCGATCGCCGTCTCCAGTTCGGCGGTGACCGGGCCCGAGGTGAACCGGCCGGAGGCGGCGACCTCGCGGATGCGGGCCTCCAGGCGGGGCCAGTCGCGGCGGACGGAGGCGGCGCCGCTGAAGAAGGGGATGGCGGTGGCGTCGCTCATCGGGTGGCCGCCTTCAGGGAGGAGATCAGCCCCGTGACGGCCCGGCGGCGGCCGGCCGCGTCCCGGGCGGCGCCGATCGCCTGGAGCAGCGCGCTGCCCACGATCACTCCGTCCGTCTTGCCGTGCAGCGCGGCCACGTGGTCCGGGCGGGAGATGCCGAACCCGACGGCCATCGGGGTGTCGCCGGCCGCGCGCACCCGCTCCAGGTAGGCGTCGATGCCGGGGTCGAGCTCGGAGCGGACTCCGGTGACGCCGTTCGCCGCGAGGACGTAGAGGAAGCCCCGGGAGGCGGCGGCGGAGGCGGCCATCCGCTCCGGCGAGCTGCCGGGTGCGGTGAAGAAGGTCTGGCCGAGCTCGGTGGCCTCGGCCTGGGCCAGCCATTCGGCGCCCTCGCCGACCGGCAGGTCGGGGACGACGAATCCGTCGGCGCCGGCCGACCTGGCGTCGTCGTAAAGCTGGGTCAGGCCGTAGCGCAGGAACGGGTTGCAGTAGCCCATCAGCACGATCGGCGCCTCGACTCCGGCGGCGCGCGCCTCGGCGACCACGTCGAGGGTGGCGGCCGTGGTGGTGCCGGTGTCCAGGGCGGCCTGTCCGGCGGCCTGGATGACCGGGCCGTCGCCGAGCGGGTCGGAGAAGGGGACCCCGAGCTCGATCACGTCGGCGCCGGCGTCCACCGCGGCGGAGATCAGGCCGACGGTCTCGCCGAGGTGCGGGTAGCCGGAGGTGAGGTAGGCGACGAGGGTGGTCTCGTCCTTGGTCCGGTTGTCGGTGAAGGTCTGTTCGAGGCGTTTCATCGGGCGGTCTCCTCACGCTGCTTCAGGGCGGCCATGGCGGACGTGAGGTCCTTGTCACCTCGGCCGGAGAGGTTGACGAGGACGGTGCTGCCGGGGGCGGACTGGCGGGCCACCTTCAGGGCGCCGGCCACCGCGTGGGCGGACTCCAGGGCCGGGAGGATGCCCTCCTGCGAGCTGAGCGCGGCGAACGCGTCCAGGGCCTCGTCGTCGGAGGCGGAGATGTACTCGACCTTCCCGGTGTCCTTGTAGTGCGAGTGCTCGGGGCCGACGCCCGCGTAGTCGAGGCCGGGTGCGATGGAGTGGGTGAGCTGGATCTGCCCGTCGTCGTCCTGGAGCAGGTAGGTGCGGGTGCCCTGGAGGACGCCCGGGTCGCCGTAGAGCAGCGGGGCCGCGTGGCCGCCCTGGCCGCCCTTGCCCTCGCCCGCGGCCTGTACGCCGACGAGGCGGACCGGGTCGTCGAGGAAGGCGCTGAACATCCCGGCCGCGTTGGAGCCACCGCCGACGCAGGCCACGACCGCGTCGGGGAGCCGGTCGTTCTCCTCCAGGAACTGGGCGCGGGCCTCGCGGCCGATGACGGACTGGAAGTTGCGCACGATGGTGGGGAAGGGGTGCGGGCCGACGACCGAGCCGAGCAGGTAGTGCGTGGTGTCGGGGCGGGCGATCCACTCGCGGATCGCGGCGTTGATGGCGTCCTTCAGGGTCGCCGTGCCGAGGTCGACCAGCACGACGCGGGCGCCCAGCAGTTCCATCCGCTGCACGTTGGGCGCCTGCCGCTCGGCGTCGACGCGGCCCATGTAGATGGTGGCCTCGAGACCGAGGTAGGCGCAGGCGGCGGCCACGGCCACGCCGTGCTGGCCGGCGCCGGTCTCCGCGATGATCTGCTTCTTGCCGAGGCGGCGGGCGAGCAGCGCCTGCCCGACCGAGTTGTTGATCTTGTGGGCGCCGGTGTGGGTGAGGTCCTCCCGCTTGAGCCACAGCTTGACGCCGTTCTCGGTGACGCCGAGCCGGTGCAGCTCGGTGATCGGGGTGGGCCGCCCGACGAACATCTTGAGCAGCTTGTCGAGCTCCGCGTTGAACTCCGGGTCGACCAGGGCCTTCTGGTACTCCTCCTCCAGCTCCTGCAGCGGGCCCACCAGGGTCTCCGCGACGAACTGTCCGCCGTACTCGCCGAATCGGCCGTTCACGAGGCCACCTCCAGAATGGGGACCCCGGTGAAGGACCGCAGCTGGGCGGCGGGGTCGGGGCTGCTGAGCAGGGATTCACCGATGAGCGCGGCGTCGAAGCCGTGCGCCGCGATGCGTTCGATGTCGGGCCGGCCGCGAAGGCCGCTCTCGCTGACGGTCAGTACGCCGCGCGGGATGTCGCGGCGGAGCCTGGCCGAGTTGTCCAGGTCGACCGAGAAGGTCTGCAGATCCCGGTTGTTGATGCCGATGATGCGGGCCCCGGAACTCAGCGCCCGGTCCACCTCGTCCTGGGTGAAGGTCTCCACCAGTGCGTCGAGGCCGAGACCGTGCGCGGTCTGCACCAGGTCGGTCAGCAGGGCGTCGCCGACGGCGCGGGCGATGATCAGGACGCCGTCGGCGCCGCTGTCGTGGGCCAGCCGCATCTGCCGGATGTCGACCATGAAGTCCTTGAACAGGACGGGGACGGTGACGTCCGGGTGCTCGGCGACGGTACGGACCAGCTCCGGCGAGCCGCCGAAGAAGGGCGTGTCACCGAGTACGGAGATGGCCGAGGCGCCTCCGTCGATGTACTTCCTGGCGGTGGGGACGGCCTGCTCGGGGTCCAGGAGCTGCCCTTTGGACGGGGACTTCGGCTTGATCTCGGCGATGACCGAGATCTCGGGGCCGCCCAGTGCGGCGGCGAACCGGCCGGGTACGGCGGCCTCGCGGCGGCCTCGGGCGGCCGCGTCGGCTGCCGCCGGGCCGCTCCAGGCGGCGCGTTTGGCGGCGACTATCTCATCGAGGTGCGTGGCCATCAGAGGCTCTCCCGGGTGATCGTGGTGCGGGCGGGGCGGGCAGGTGGCGTCGGCTGCTGCGCGGCGAGCCGGGCGGCCAGTTCGGCCGGCGCTCCCCGCTGTACGGCGCCGCGGGCGAGGGTGAGCGCGGACGGCAGGTCCGGTGCCTGCCCGGCGAGCTGGAGCACGGCCGCCGCGTTCAGCAGCACCGTGTCGAGCAGCGGGCGGGGCGCCGTGCCGGCCAGGACCTGGCGGGCGAGGACCGCGTTGCGTGCCGGGTCACCGCCGGCCAGCTCGGCGCGGCCCGCCGGGCGCAGGGGCAGCCCGGCCGGGTCGACGGTGGACTCGGTGAGTTCGCCGCCGTCCACCTGGAGCACCCGTGCGGGGCCCGAGGTGGTCAGTTCGTCCATCCCGTCGTAGCCCTGGATGACCCAGGTGCGCCGGTAGCCGAGCAGGGCGGCGGCCTGTGCCAGGACCTCCTGGTCCTGCCTGGTCGCGGTGCCGATGAGCCGGCCGGTCAGGGGTACGGGGTTGGCGAGCGGCCCCGACAGGTTGAACAGGGTGCGGAAGCCGAGCCGGCGGCGGACCGGGGCCAGCCTGCGCAGCGCCGGGTGGAGCGCGGGGGCGAAGAGGAACGCGAACCGGTGGCCGGCCAGCAGCTCCCCGATGCGCTCCCCGGGGTCGAGGTCGATGCCCAGGGCCTCCAGCAGGTCGGCGCTGCCGCAGGGCGAGGTCGCCGCCCGGTTGCCGGCCTTGGCCACCGTCGCCCCGGCCGAGGCGGCGACCAGCGCGGCCAGGGTGGAGATGTTGACCGAGCCGCTGCCGTCACCACCGGTGCCGACCACATCGACCGCCGGGCCCGTCCAGTCGACCGGCCTGGCCACCGCGAGCACCGCCCGCACCGCCGCCGCCACCAGGACCGGGGTGGCCCCGCCGACCGCGACCGCGGTCAGGAAGGCCGCGGCCTCCACCTCGCCCGTCGTCTCGTCCAGCAGCTCGGCGACCGCCTCCCGGGCCGCCTCGGAGGACACCGTCCGGCCCGCGACCGCGTCCCGGGTGACGGCGGGGAGCGCACGGCCGCCGAGCAGGGTGGCCGCCATCACAGCACCGCCACATTGCTGGCCGCCTCAAGCTTGTTGTGGGTGTCCAGGACGATCGGCGGGATGCCCCACAGGAGGTCCTGTTCGAGCCCGGGGACGGCGGTGACCAGGACCGCGGCGTCCAGCTGCGCGAGCTCCGTCACCGCCCACTCGGCCGCCGCGACCGGCTGCCCGTCCACGACGAGGTCCGGGACGAGCGGGTCGTGGTAGGAGACGGTGGCCCCGGCGGCGCGCAGCCCCCGGATGACCTCCAGGGCGGGGGCGTTGCGCAGGTCCGCGACGCCGGACTTGTAACTGACGCCGACCACCAGGACCTTGGCGCCGCTGAGCGCGGAGCCGCGGGCCCCGATCAGCTCGGCCAGCCGGTCCACGACCTGGCCGGGGCGCTGCTCCACCCGCTCGAACGCGGCGGCCACCAGCTTCATGTCGGTGCCGAGCCGGTCGGCGGCCTCGCGCAGGAACAGCGGGTCGACGGGGATGCACTCGCCGCCCACTCCGGGTCCCGGGTAGTGCGGGAGGAATCCGTAGGGCTTGGTGGAGGCGGCGTCGATCACCTCACGGACCGGTATGTCGAGTTGGCGGCACAGGTCGGAGAGTTCCAGCGTGAGGCTGATGTTGACCAGCCGGAAGGTGTTCTCGAAGACCTTCGACAGCTCCGCGACCTCGGTGCGCGAGACCGGCACCACCGTCTCGCAGACCAGCCCGAACAGGGCGGCGGCGCGGCGGGTGCACTCCTCGGTGAGACCGCCCACCACCTTCGGGGTGTTGGCCAGGTTCCAGCCGCCGGTGTTGGCGGGGTCGACCCGCTCCGGGGCCATCGCCATGTGGAAGTCGGTGCCCGGCTCCAGGCCGGTGGCGTCCGCGAGGGCGGCCGCGGCGGCGGCGGTGGTGCCCGGCGGGACGGTGGACTGGAGGATCAGCAGCGTCCCCCGGCGCAGCAGCGGCGCCACCGAGTCCATCGCGGAGTTGACGTAATCCAGGTTGGCCTGCTGGTCGCCGGTGACCGGGGTCGGGACGCAGACGATCAGTACGTCCGAGCCGGCCAGCTCGCCCGGCTCGGTGGTGGCGCTCAACTTGCGGCTGACCGAAGCGAGTTCGGCGTCGCTCACATCCGGCAGATAAGAACTGCCCTGCGCCACCCGGTCGACCCGCTCGGCGTCCGTGTCCAGCCCGCGGACCGGAAGGCCCGCCGTGGCGAAACCGAGACCGAGCGGGAGACCGGTGTAGCCGAGTCCGACGATTCCCACGCGCAGGGTACGGCTCCCGATCTTCTCGTCGAAGACCTGTGCGCCGTCCCGCCCGTGAATCGCGGGAGCGATTACGCCAGTCATTGCAGCCATGGGATTCTCCCTCTGAGTGCTATAAATAAAGGCCGTTGGCGTGATCAATTAGGCCAGTGGGCCAGGGGGACCACCCAGACCACTGCGGGGGAGACGGAGCAGACCAGATGGCCTGGTACCTGTCGGTCCAAGTGGACCGAGACTCGGCTGTACCGCTCACCGCACAGCTCCAGAACGCCATCAAGAGCCGGGTCGAGGACCGGGTTCTGCACCCCGGGTCGCGGTTGCCTTCGAGCCGTCAACTCGCCCTGGACCTGGGGCTTTCGCGCAGTGTGGTGGTCGAGGCCTACGAGCAGCTGATCGCCGAGGGCTACCTGGACGCGGTCCGCGGCTCGGGCACCCATGTGGCCCGGAAGCTGCCGGAGAGCGCGGGCGACACCTCGCTGCTGGATTCCCGTCCGGCCACAAGTGCCCGCTGGGATCTGCGGGTCGGCATCGCGAACCTGTCGAATTTCCCGCGCCAGGAGTGGCTCAACTCCTATACGAAGGTGCTGCAGAATGTCGGCCGGGAAGGGATGGACTACCCGCCGGTCGCCGGAATCGCGGAGTTGCGCAATGAACTCTCCGCCTATCTGGGCCGGGTGCGCTCGGTGCACACCGAGCCTGGTCAGGTGATGGTCACCGCGGGCTTCGCGCAGGGCCTGGCGCTGCTGGCCGACTCCCTGCAGCGCCTCGGCATCCACGAACTGGCCATCGAGGAGCCGGGCCACAACGGGCAGCGCCGTTTCATCCTGGACACCGGGATAACCCCGGTCGGGGTGCCGGTGGACGAGGAGGGCCTGATAGTCGAGGCCCTGGAACGCTCGGGCGCCCGCGCGGTCCTGGTCACCCCCGCGCACCAGTTCCCGACCGGCGTCATGATGTCGCCGGAGCGCCGGCAGCAGCTGCTGGCCTGGGCGCGGGCCCGCGACGGCTGGATCATCGAGGACGACTACGACGGCGAGTTCTGGTTCGACCGGGGGGCCAGGCCCACCGCCCTCCAGGAGGGCGACCCGGAGCGGGTGGTGTACGCGGGCACCACCAGCAAGGTCCTGGTGCCGGGGCTGCGGCTGGGCTGGCTGGCGATACCCCCGAAGCTGTACCCGCTGATGGAACGGGTCCGCTCCCGCCAGGACCAGGGCTCCGACACCCTCACCCAGCTGGCCTTCGCCGAGCTGATGCGCAGCGGCCTGCTGGACCGGCACCTGCGCCGGGTCCGCTCCCGCTACCGCTCCCGCCGCGAGGCGCTGGCGGCGGCCGTCCACGAATCCCTGCCGGAGGCCCGGCTCATCGGCTGCGCGGCCGGCCTGCACAGCTACGCCGTACTGCCCCCCGGCACGGACGAGGCGGCCGTGGTGCACGGTGCCCAGCGCCGCTCGGTGCTGGTCCGCAGCGGCCGGCAGTTCCGGTTCAGCGGGATGCCGGGCGCACCGGGCCTGCTCCTGGGCTACGGCTCACTGCCCCTCACGGGCATCTCGGACGCCGTCGAGGCGATCGGCGCCGCCTACCGGGAAGCCGCCCGAGGCTGAGCACGGCGGGGCCGCCCAACGAAAGGCGCTACGGGGCAGGCCTCAGCGCATCGAGCGGCCGCGCGGGGCGGCGATCAGCTTCTGCGCCAGCGCCTTGTTCACCGCGTCGATGCGCGAGACCGCTTCCAACTTGTCGAAGATATTGCGCAGATGACGCTTGACGGTGCCCTCGGTGATGCCGAGCCTGGCCGCGATCTGCCGGTTGCTCATGGCCTCCGCGACGCACGTCAGCACCTCGCGCTCGCGCGGCGAGACCGGGCCGGCGTCCTGCTCCTGCGTCTGGTAGCCGCCCGATGTGTAGCCCGAACGCGGCACCAGGATGGTGATCTGGTCGTCCTCCCGGGCGGCGTTGCGCACCGCGCTCAGCAGCGCCGCACGCGACACGCTCTTGTGCAGGTAGCCGCGGGCGCCCAGTTGCAGCAGTTCGTGCACGAGCGGCTGGTCGTCGTACATGGTCAGGATGATGATCCGCAGGGACGGAAAACGCTCCAGGAGGCCGCGCACCGCCGCCCGGGGGTGGTGGTCCGGCATTTCCACGTCGAGCAGCACCACGTGCGGCTGGTGGCGTTCCACCAGCTCGACGAGGCCCCGCCCGCTGCTCGCCTCGGCCACGACCTGGAGGTCGTCCTCCGCGTCGAGCAGTTCGGCCAGCGCGGTGCGCAGCAGCGTGTGGTCGTCGGCCGCGAGGATGCGGATCACTTCAGGTCGCGCGTTCAACGGAATCACCTGGCAGGTCCATCAGGGGGATCGTGATCGTGACCCGGGTGCCGACGGCATCGGGGGTGCTGGTGAACAGGATCGTTCCGCCGAGCAGTTCGACCCGTTCGGTGGCCGAGGCGATGCCGTTGGCCTTGCCCGCCACGGCGACCGCCGAGACGTCGAAGCCGCAGCCGTCGTCCTCGATCAGGGCCTGCAGTTTGTACGGGGCGATGTCGATCGCGGCGAGCACGTGCTCGGCCTCGGCGTGCGCCAGGGAGTTGCGCAGACACTCCCGCACCACGAGGAACACCTCGTCGAGCACGTCCTGCGGGGCCCACTCCTCGCTGCCGTTGACCTGGATCCGCACCTTGGAGGGGGTGATCTCCATCGACTCCAGGAACGCGGTGAACGCCGATTCCAGCGTGCCCTCGCGGTCGGCCCTGCGCAGCTGGGTGACCAGGTCACGGATGATCCCGAGCGACTCGGTGAGGGTGTCCTTGACGGCACCGATCCGGGCGGCGACCTCGTCCGGGCGGGATTCCCAGGTCAGTTCGTGCAGTTCTATCCGGCGCAGGGCCAGGCTCACATGATTGCCGAGGTGGTCGTGGATCTCGCGGGCGAGCTGCCGTTGGGTGGCCGCGTTGACCTCCCGCACGGTGTTCAGCAGATAGGTGTCGTGGCCGATCGCGCCGGCTTCCAGCCGTCTGCCGATCCCCCGCTGCAAGGTACGCACCCCGGCCTGGAAACCGCCGAACGCGGAGGGCGAGTTCACGATCGCCAGGCCGAGCGCGTCGAAGACGATGTCGAAAAGAATCAGTCCGGCACGGATGGAGTGCACGGCGTCGATGCCCTGGGTGGCGCGCTGCACCCCCAGCCCCGCGACCTGCTGAATCAGGGTGTCGCGCACATCGGCCCGGCCGTGCTGCAGGCTGTCCGCGCAGTCCCGGATGATCCGCTCGGCCTGCAGCGCGCACGCATGCCAGGCACCGTCATTTGCTACCAGGGGGCTTTTGATCTCTTGCAGCCGGCTCCGGTAGTCGGACAGTAATGCGGGCGTCCGCGACAGGAGTTGTTCGGCTGTGTCGGATTCAATAAATCCTGAATGCATCACTAAAAGAGTCCCCACCCTCACCAGAAACCGCCCCTCGGATCATCATCGTACGGTTACAGAATGTCAACACGGCTCCACGCGTCCCACATCTCGGACTCCGACTTCCAGTGGCCATGAGAATGCGCTTACCACGACGTCCGGCATCGCCGTCGCGACGGATCCGACGTATCCGTCGAGGCAGTCCACCTCGTGGACGTACCAGTCACCCGGATCGCCCGAACGACGTGCGCGCCGCAGCCCGCCCGCCCCGGGCTCGCCGACCGACACCGGGGTCCGCAGTCCGGTTCCGGCCGCTTTGCCCACCGCCTCGATCGCGGTCCACATACGGAACCCACTGATCCGGTCTGTTTTTCCCACCTCGGGCACCCGGCGCCAGTCGAACACCGGACGGACCCGCTCGACGTCCACCCCCACCAGTCCCGGCGGCCCCGTCACACCCACCAGGGCGGCCGCCCCGGAATGCGACAGGCTGAACCCGAGGTCCGGCCAGGGCCCGTCCACGAGCACGGGCCGGCCGCGGCCGCAGTCGCCGCACACCTCCGGCTCGGGGCAGCGGCGGGCGAAGCGGGGCAGGCCGGCGGGCACGCCGAGATACCCGGCGAGCACGTTGCGCAGCGCGAGGTGCGCGTGCCGGTAGCGCCAGCGCGCCACGGGGTGCCGGATCCGCGCCGCGCGGGCACGTTCGGCCAGGTCGAGGACGGCGTCCGCGCCATCCGGCGGGACCCGGTCCAGAGGGACGGACCAGACATGGATCTCGCCCGGCGCAAGCACCGCTTCAGCCGGGCTCAAGGACAGGGGCGTAAGGGTATGCATGACGGCTTCCCGGGGTCGGAAACGGACCAGGGCTGCCAACGGCCCTTAACGGGAAGCGGAGTGCCGGAAAGGACGGCGCCCGCCGCTCACCAGCGAAGCGCGGGCGGGGGGCGGTCGAGGGGTCCACTTCGGCGGTGGTCCGGCGTACCAGAGGGGTGCGGGCCGGGCCCGGCCCGGGAGAGCGGGACACCGGGGCGCGGGGGTGCGGGACCTGGGATTATTCGGAATCCGACCCGCCGGTATTGCATGCCACTTTAGTGGTAGCCATGGCTCATTTGCGGAACAGTCAGGGCGCACTGTGAATGCCTAGGCTCCTGGGCATGCCTACGGCGACGATACGGCCACTGCCTGTGACTGCACCCAGTGTCCCGAAGCACCGAATTCCGCGAAATCCCCGGACTCCTCGAATTCCTCCGATCAGCCGGATCGCCCGACTCCACCGGCTTCTGCTGCTCTGCTTCGAAGAATCTCGCCCCGTCGTTCTGGCGGCCTTTCAGCTTCGCTATTTCGCCGGAATAGCCCTGGCGATCGCATCGGGCCCCGCCCTCACCGGCCGGTCGGTGATCCAGGCGGTATTCGGTTCCGTGGCATGGTTCGGCGCCATCTTCTACACGTACCTCTACAACGGGTGCATGGACTACCGGGAGGACCGGGTCAACGGCTCGGCCCGGCCGATAGCGAGCGGCCGGCTGTCCCGCCGCACCGCACTGACCGTGGCCCGCTGCTCGGCCGCCGCCGCCCTGCTGACCGCCGCGTGCGCCGGCCCCGGCCCGCTGGTGCTGTGCACGGCCATGCTGCTGCTCGGCCACGCCTACTCCTCGCCGCACACCGCCTGGAAGAACCGGACGCCGTCCGTGATGGGCGTGGTCTTCGTGTCCGGGCTGCTCACCTACGCCGCCGGTCCGCTCACCCTCGGCGTCCCGCCCCTGTCCCCGGCGCTGCTGCTGACCGCCCTCGCCATGTCCCTGTGGATGGCGCTGGTCGGCGCGGTGGCCAAGGACTTCTCCGACATCGCCGGCGACGCGGCGGCGGGCCGCCGGACGTGGGCGGTCGCGCTGGGCGAACGGCGCACCCGCGTCCTGGTCACGGTGGGCGCGTGCACCGTCGGCGGCGGCTTCACCGCCGGAGCGCTGCTCTGGGCACCGGAGCAGCTGCCGACCGCGTGCGTGGTCCTGGCGGGCGCGATCGCACTCTCCGTCGTGACCCTCGCCGGCCGGGCCACCGACAGCCGCCACGAACGGCGGCGCCCCTACCGCTACTTCATGGTCACGCAGCACTGCGCGCATCTGGCGCTGCTGGCCCAGGCCATCGCCTGAGCGGGGCGTCGCCGCCGGTCAGCGGCTTCGAGCGGCCGCCCGGGCCATTCGTTCAACTCCCTGAACGGGCCTGGAAACACAAAGGAACACCACCCCCGTTCCAAAGGCACATTCACCCACCACTCAAGTGCAACGCAGTGCCCGTACGCGGTGGTTGAGGTGGTTTCATCACCGGAGAAAAGCAACGGATCGCAAAAATGCGGTCCGGACCGCGGCATCCGGGAATGAAAGTCTCGCTGACACAGGTGGGAAATACTCGCGTAACGGTGGAGCGGAACGCGCCCCTCACCGTGTGTCAGCACACGCCCCGGCCGCAGGAAGGAGACGGAAGACGATGACGAGCACCCGACTGGCACTTACTTTCCCCGGCCAGGGAGCCCAGCGTCCCGGTATGGGCCTGCCCTGGACCCACACCCCCGGCTGGTCAGTGGTGGCGGAGGTCTCCGAGGCCGCGGGCCGCGACATCGAGACCCTGCTGCTGGACGCCGACACGGCGACGCTGCGGCGTACCGACAACGCCCAGCTGACCACCTTCACCCTGGCGCTGGTCGCCATGACGGAACTGCGCCGCCAGCACCCACTGGCCACCTTCCCCGGCGCGTGCGCCGGACACAGCCTGGGCGAGTACTCCGCGCTCGTCGCCGCCGGAATCCTGGACCCGCAGGACGCGGTGCGCCTGATCATGGCGCGCGGCGACGCGATGCGGACGGCCTGCGAACGCACCGCCGGCACGATGGCCGCGGTCCTCGGCCTGGACACGGACCGGGTCCAGGAGGTGGTCGACGAGGTCCACGCGGCGGGCGGCCAGGTGTGGCCGGCCAACCTCAACTCCCCCCAGCAGACGGTCATCGCGGGCCGGGCGGCGGACGTGGAGCGCTGCTCGTCGGCGTTGCTGCGGGCCGGGGCGGTGAAGGTGGTGGCGCTCACGGTCGACGGCGCCTTCCACACCCCGCTGATGGCCGGGGCGGTCGAGCCCTTCGCGGCTGCCCTGGCCACGGCCCGCTTCATGCCGGGGCACTCCGCGGTCGTCGCCAACGTGGACGCCCGCGCCTACCGGGGCGGTCCGCACTGGGCGGAGCTGCTGCGCCGCCAGCTCACGGCCCCGGTCCGCTGGTCGGACACGCTCCACACGCTCACCGCCGAACTGGCCTGCGACCGCCTCATGGAGATCGGTCCCGGCCGGACCCTGACGGGCCTGGCCAAGGCCACCGTCCCCCGGGTGCCGCGCGACACGTTCTCGGACCCGCGCACCTCCCTGGTCCCCGCGGCCTGAGGTCCGTCCTGGCCGGCCGGACGCGCGACGCGAAGGGCCGCTCCCCCCGCCGGGGAGCGGCCCTTCGCGTCGTTCGGCCGTCAGGCGCCGAGCAGCCTGCGCACCCGGTCCGCCCCGACCGCGAGCAGCAGCGTGGGCAGTCGCGGCCCGGTGTCCCGGCTGACGAGCAGCCGGTACAGCAGCGCGAAGAACGACCGCTGCGCGATCTTCAGCTCGGGCGTCGGCTTGGCGTCCGGCTCCAGGCCGGCCAGCGTCTTCGGCACGCCGTAGACGAGCGTGGTCAGCCCGTCCAGCGACCAGTGCGAGTCGAGACCCTCCACCAGCAGCCGCAACGACGCGCGGCCCTCGTCGTCGAGCGAGCCGAGCAGCTCCTTGTCCGGCTCGTCGCGAACGATGGTGCGGGCCTCGGCCGGGACCTGGGTGGTGATCCAGTTCTCGGCCCGGTCCAGCCGGGGCCTGGCCTCGTCCAGCGAGGTCAGCGGGTCCTGCGGGTCCAGCTCGCTGAGGATGCGCAGCGTCTGGTCCTCGGCCCCGGCGGTGATGTCGGCCACCGAGGCGAGGGTGCGGTACGGCAGCGGGTGCGGGGTGCGGGGCAGCTCACCGGCGGCCGTCCCGGTCGCGCGGGTGTGCGCGGCGGCGTCGGCCGGCAGCACGGAGCCGTCGGCGACCTTGCGCTCCAGCGCGTCCCACTCGTCGTAGAGCCGCTGGATCTCCTGGTCGAAGGCGATCTTGAAGGACTGGTTGGGCCTGCGGCGCGCGTACAGCCAGCGCAGCAGCGGCGCCTCCATGATCTTCAGCGCGTCGGCCGGGGTCGGCACGCCGCCCTTGGAGGAGGACATCTTCGCCATGCCGGAGATGCCGACGAAGGCGTACATCGGACCGATCGGCTGCGTGCCGTCGAAGATCTCGCGGACGATCTGGCCGCCGACGACGAACGAGGAGCCGGGCGAGGAGTGGTCGACGCCGCTCGGCTCGAAGATCACGCCCTCGTACGCCCAGCGCATCGGCCAGTCGACCTTCCAGACCAGCTTGCCTCGGTTGAACTCCTTCAGCCGGACCGTCTCGGCGAAGCCGCAGGCCGAGCAGGTGTAGTTCAGCTCGGTGCTCTCGTCGTCGTACGACGTGACCGTGGTCAGGTCCTTCTCGCAGTTGCCGCAGTACGGCTTGTACGGGAAGTAGCCGGCCGAACCGCCGCTGCCGTCGTCCTCGCTCGCCGCGCCCGAACCGGCCTCGGCCTCCAGCTCGGCCTCGTCCGCCTTCTTCTGCTGCGGCTTCTTGCCCTTGGCTCCCGCCGCCCCGTCCTTCTTGGTGCGGTAGCGGTCCAGGACGGCGTCGATGTCGGCGCGGTGGCGCATCGCGTGCAGGATCTGCTCGCGGTACGTACCGGCCAGGTACTGCTCCGTCTGGCTGATCCCGTCGTACTCGACGCCCAGCTCGTCCAGCGAAGCCGTCATGGCGGCCTTGAAGTGCTCGGCCCAGTTCGGGTGCGCCGAGCCGGCCGGGGCGGGCACCGAGGTCAGCGGCTTGCCGATGTGCTCGGCCCACGACTCGTCGACCCCCGGGACACCGTTGGGCACCTTGCGGTAGCGGTCGTAGTCGTCCCAGGAGATCAGGTGGCGCACGGTGTACCCGCGGCGGCGGACCTCGTCGGCGACCAGGTGCGGGGTCATGACCTCGCGCAGGTTGCCCAGGTGGATCGGGCCGGACGGGGAGAGGCCGGAGGCGACGACGACCGGTTTGCCAGGCGCACGACGCTCCGATTCGGCGATGACCTCGTCCGCGAAGCGGGAGACCCAGTCGGTCTCGGTGCTGCTCTGACTCTGAGCCACGGTCGGCACGTCCTTCTCTCTTGTAGGACTCATAGGGGCGGAGCCCATTCTCCCAGGTGCCGCCCACAGCGCGAAAACGGCTTTGCACACCGTGGGATACTTGGGGCCATCCCCTGTACCCCTACGGAAACGGCAGCCAGCTGATGGCCTCGGTCAATTCCCTCGCTTCCACGCTCCAGCAGCAGCTGGCGGACGCCCTGACGGCAGCCCTGCCGGATGCCGGTACCGCGGACCCGCTGCTGCGCCGAAGCGACCGGGCCGACTTCCAGGCCAACGGCATCCTGGCGCTCGCCAAGAAGCTCAAGGGCAACCCGCGCGAGCTGGCCGCCCAGGTCACCGGCGCCCTCCCGGCGACGGACCTGATCAAGGAGATCGAGGTCTCGGGACCCGGCTTCCTGAACATCACGCTCTCCGACAAGGCGATCACCGAGACGCTCGCCGCCCGTGCCGCGGACGACGAGGACCGGCTCGGCGTGCCGCACAACGCCTCGGCCGGCACGACCGTCATCGACTACGCCCAGCCGAACGTGGCCAAGGAGATGCACGTCGGGCACCTGCGGTCCGCCGTGATCGGTGACGCGATGGCGCAGATCCTGGAGTTCACCGGCGAGTCCGTGGTCCGGCGCCACCACATCGGCGACTGGGGCACCCAGTTCGGCATGCTCATCCAGTACCTGATCGAGCACCCCGACGAGCTGGACCACGAGGGCGACGAGGCCGGCAAGGCCGACGGCGAAGCCGCCATGTCGTCCCTGAACCGGCTCTACAAGGCCTCGCGGGTCCTGTTCGACTCCGACGAGGAGTTCAAGGCCCGCTCGCGGGACCGGGTGGTCGCGCTCCAGGCCGGTGAGCCGGAGACGCTCGCCATGTGGCAGCGGTTCGTCGACGAGTCGAAGGTCTACTTCTACTCGGTCTTCGACAAGCTCGACATGGAGATCAGCGACCCCGACATCGTCGGCGAGTCCGGCTACAACGACATGCTGGAGGAGACCTGCCGGATCCTGGAGGAGACGGGCGTCGCCGTCCGCTCCGAGGGTGCGCTCTGCGTCTTCTTCGACGACGTGAAGGGTCCGGACGGCAACCCGACCCCGCTGATCGTCAAGAAGACGAACGGCGGCTACGGCTACGCGGCCACCGACCTCTCCGCGATCCGCGACCGGGTGCGGAACCTCAAGGCGGACAGCCTGCTGTACGTGGTGGACGTGCGGCAGTCCCTGCACTTCAAGATGGTCTTCGAGACGGCACGGCGGGCCGGCTGGCTGAACGACGGCGTCAAGGCGCACCAGCTGGCGTTCGGCACGATCCTCGGCAAGGACGGCAAGCCGTTCAAGACCCGTGAGGGTGTCACGGTCAAGCTGGAGGACCTGCTCGACGAGGCCGTCGAGCGGGCGACGTCCGTGGTCCGGGGCAAGGCCGAGAAGGTCGGCCTGACCGAGGACGAGATCGTCGAGAACGGCCGGTACGTCGGCATCGGCGCCGTGAAGTACGCCGACCTGTCGACCTCCGCCGTGCGCGACTACAAGTTCGACCTGGACCAGATGGTGGCGCTGCACGGCGACACGTCGGTCTACCTCCAGTACGCGTACGCGCGTATCCGGTCGATCCTGCGCAACGCCGGCGACGCGAAGCCGGTCGCGCACCCGGAGCTGGATCTCGCCCCGGCCGAGCGGGCACTCGGCCTGCATCTGGACCAGTTCGGCGAGGTCCTGTCCGAGGTCGCGGCGGGCTACGAGCCGCACAAGCTGGCCGCGTACCTCTACCAGCTGGCCTCGCACTACACGACGTTCTACGACCAGTGCCACGTCCTGAGCGAGGAGAACCCGGCCGAGGTCGTGGAGAACCGGCTGTTCCTCTGCGACATCACCGCCCGCACCCTTCACCGGGGCATGGCGCTGCTCGGCATCCGGACGCCCGACCGGCTCTGAGCACCACGCCTTCCCGGCCGACGAAGGGCCGCTGACACCTCCCGGCCAGGAGTGCTGTCGGCGGCCCTTCGCGCGTCCGGCCGGGCACGGCCCCGGCACGGTGATCTCTCAGGAGGGCGAGACCCCCACCCCCGTGACGTCGGCGCCGATGTCGCACCAGGTGGTGGAGGTCCCACCGGACACCGCGCGGTTGCCGAAGTGCCGGTAGGTGCCGTAGCCGGCCTTGTAGCAGTCGATGAACTCGGTGAACGCCCCGCCCGTACAGCTGACGGAGGCGCCGTGGTGCCCCCCGCTCCCGGTCAGGAGCCTGGGGGTGCTGCAGGAGAGCCCTGCCGGGGATGCGGCGGCGGCCGGGGCCAGGCCCAGCAGCCCCCCGCCGGCCAGCGCGAGGGATGCGACGGCAGCCGCGACTCGGTGGTGACTACGCACGTTTCGTCTCCTCTGAGGATCAGACAGAAGCGATCAGTCCGATTTCAGCCTGATCGTCCTCCGCACTGATCCACCAGAGCACCCGGACCAACTGGCCGAAAGCGTCATATCGCCCCCGTCCGGACGAAACGAGTCCGGGCGAGTGCGAACCCCGGTGGAGACGGCCCGGGGCCTCGGCACGAGCGCCCTCATGGGCGGGCGCCGAAGCCCCGGATCGCAGGAATGACTGACGGACAGCCAGCCGAAAATCGATTACGGACAGTTATTCGACGGGGGCGCATTCGCCGCGCAGAGTCACCACTGCCGTACCACCGGGCCCGTACTCGTACTACTCGGGCCGCCCCAGCGCCCACCCGGACACGTCCGACAGCCGCCCGCGCCACAGCGGCAGCCGAAGGGGAGCCATGCCGCCGAACACGAGCGTGGCGTCGCGCAGGTGGATCCAGCGGGGGAGCTGCTGCGCGTCCTGGTCGGCGCGGAGCTCCCTGATGCCCTGGTCCACCGTCTCGGGGAACTCCGCGATCAGGTTGGCGCCCTCGCCCTCGACCTGGCGCAGGCTCCTGGACCACTCCGCCTTCCAGGCCTCGTGACCGATCACGTCACCGTGCAGCACACCGGCCGGGATGGTCAGCGTGAGCGGCAGACCGGACCTGGTCTCCCGGTCGAGGAGCTGGATCAGCAGCTGGAGCTGGAGATCGGGCACCGCCTCGGTGATCACCGCGGTCGAGTCCGGTGCGAGGTCGACGGACTCGTTCATGGGTTTGTTCCCTTCGCCGCACGGTCTGGTCCCGCTCACCTGCCCCGAGGAGGCCGCCGCACGCCTGGGAGCGGACGGTCACCCGTACGGGCCAATTTCGGATATCCGGCGACAGCCCGGGTACACGCAGCGGGGACCGGCCACCGCGTCTTTCCTTCTGGGGTGAACCACATGACCGACGTAGGCATCGCACCCGAATTCTCCGCCGAGGAAGTCCGCTCGGAGCCCGCGCCCCCGCCGCTGCGGGCCGCCGAGGCCCGCGAGGCAGCCGCCGTCTTCGTCGCCCGGCTGAATCCGGCGCCCTCCGCCCGTGCCGTCCAGAACCTGGTCCTGCTCTCCTCCGAGCTGGTCACGAACGCCATCCGGTACGCCGGAGGTGTCACCGCCCTGTCGTTCGGCGCCAACCACGGCGCGCTGCACGTACGGGTCGTGGACCCCAGCCCCGCCCATCCGCAGTGCCGCGTCCCGGACCTGACCGGCCAGTCGGGCGGCTTCGGCTGGCCGATGGTCCTCCGGCTCGCCAGCAGCGTGACCGTCCACCGCCACGGCAGCCGGGGGAAGACCATCCTCGCGACGCTGGCGCGCTGACCGGTTCACCGGTCACGGGCCGCCGTCGCGGAGAGCGGTCACAGGAAGCGGCGGAACGGCACGACGGACGCCTCCCGGAGCCGCTGCAGGACCGGCCGCCGCTTCCAGCGCCCGCCCTTGATCAGGACGCTCGACTTCAGGTCCTGATCGAAGTGGTCGTCCAGCGTCGCGGTGAACGTACGGTCCATCACCGCCAGCATCACTTCCTCGTCGTGGTCCATCGAGCGGCGGTTGAAGTTGGTCGAGCCGATCAGCGAGGCGACGCGGTCGACGGTGATGGCCTTGGTGTGGATCATCGTCGGCTGGTACTGGAAGATCTTCACGCCGCAGGCGGTGAGGTCCTCGTAGTGGAGCTGCCCGGCCAGCTGGCAGACCCGCTTGTCGGTGTGCGGTCCCGGCAGCAGGATCTCCACCTCGACCCCGCGCCGCGCGGCGGCACAGAGCAGCCCCACGAAGTAGGTGTCGGGCGCGAAGTAGGCAGTGGTGAGCCGCACCCGCTCCTCGGCGGACTCCAGTACGACGCGGAGCAGCGTCTGCATGTCCTGCCAGCCGAAGGCGGCCGATCCGCGTACGACCTGGACGACCGCCTCGCCACACTGCTGGATACGCAGGAACCGGTCGCTGTCGTCGAACAGTTCGTCGTGGCACTCGGCCCAGTTCTGCGAGAACGCCGCAGCCAGCCCGTCCACGGCAGGCCCGCGCACCTGTACGTGGGTGTCGCGCCACTCGTTCTCGTCGCGGGCGTCCCCGCACCACTCCTCGGCTATCCCGACGCCGCCGGTGAACGCGGTCTCCTCGTCGACCACGAGGACCTTGCGGTGGCACCGGTGGTTCTGCTTCAGCGGCGAGAGGTGGAGGGGCTTGCGGAACCACGCCACGTGGACGCCCGCCGCTTCCATCGCCGCGAGCTGGTCCTTCTCGATCAGCCGGCTGCCGAACCCGTCCAGCAGCAGCCGGACCCTGACCCCGGCCCGAGCCCGGTCCGCCAGCGTCCGGGCGAACTCCCCGGCTATGTCGCCCCGCCAGTAGACGAAGGTCACCATGTCCACGGTGTGTTCGGCGCCCCGGATGCTCTCCAGCATCGCGGCGAAGATCGCGTCACCGTTGCGGAGCGGGACCAGTTCGTTCCCCTCGGTCGCGGCGATCCCGATGAGCCGTTCCAGCCGGCGCCGCAGCCTGAGCGCGCGTTCATCGAGGAGCGCGCCCTCCTGCTCGTCCGGGACACCGCCGGCAGGGGCCTCGGTGGCGGGAGCGCCGGACGGCTCCGGGCCGACGCGCTCCGGTCTGCCGTCCACGGTGCTGGTCATGCGTCGCCTCCGACGGTCGTCACTGGGTGGTCCGTGCCGCCGCTCCCCGCGGAAGCGGCCCCGCGCACCTTCCCACGACTGCGGCGTCCAAGCGTTCACCCCGGTGTGACGACTCAGACAGCACCCAGGAGTCCGAGCACCTTGCGCACCGCCTCGACGACCGGCTCCCCGACCGTCGACACCGTGGCCGCGATCCCGGCGACCGCCAGCAGCGCGCGGTGCCGCTCCTGTGCGGCCTGCGGCGCGTCGGCCTGACCGGTGAGGGCGGGCAGGTTGTCGTCCAGGGCGCGGGCGCCGGAAGGCGGGAGCCGCTCCCGCAACTCACCGACCAGCCGCAGCAGCTCCCCCACCGCCGCCCGCAGCTCCGGGGAGGCGGGTCCGGCGGCGGGCTGCGCGAAGTGGTTGTTCTGGATGCCCGTGTTGCCGGAGCCGCCGTACATGTTGACGTTGTCGCCGCTCATGAATTCGCAATCCCCACGTTCCCGGTTCCGCCGTACATGTTGACGTTGTCCCCGAAGTGGTAGATCTGGGGACTCACGCTGATGCCCTCCACCCGGACGGTGAACTCGCTCTCCGGGTGGTCTATCGCGTGCGCGATGCGGCCGACGAGCTGGATCAGATGCCCGGGGTCGTGGCTGGTCACCATCGCCGTGGACGGCCCCGACGTCTCCACGGCCAGCACGAAGTGCGAGGGCGCCGACAGGACCTTCGTCAGCTCCAGCAGGTAGTAGACGAGCGCGCCGAGCGTGCCGAGCCACACGATGGTGACGAACGGTCCGGCGCTGCTCTCGCCCGCGCCGATGGACGCCACCGTGTCGACCAGCAGGATGAGCACGGTCATGGCGATCGCCATCGCGAGCGTCAGGGCCACGCGCTTGCAGAAGAGCGTGATGGCCTCCTTGCGGCGCGGGCGCAGCACGAAGGTGAACACCCGGGCGATGTTCTCCAGCGGGTACGCGGCCGGCCCGACCCACAGCAGCCGCTTGCTGACCCTGAGATCCACCGCCTGCACGAGGGGCGGCGGCGGGGGCGCGCCCATGGGGCGCGGCGGTACGGCCGGTGGCTCCATGGCTCCCCCTCGGATGATCGGCTCGGCGCGAAGGACCAATTAAGCGCCGCGCCTTCGGTCAACGCAAGCCAGAATCCTTCAACAGCGCTCTAGTGCACCGGAGTTGGCGGAAAATCACCTTCCACCACGGCTGGACCTGGATTCCGGCCGCACAAGCCACTACCGGACGTCACTCTCCGTATGTCTCTGATACTTCCATTCATGAGAGTATTATGGGTGGAAGTATCTGGACCACAGCCGGAGGTGGACTGCCATGGACGGATTCATCGGGCGCCGCACCGAACTGGGCCTGCTGGACGACCTGCTGCGTCCGGTGCGGACCGGCGGCCGCAGCGGGCGTCCGGGACGGGCCGTCCTGATCCGCGGGCGCCGCCGGGTGGGCAAGTCCCGCTTGGTGGAGGAGTTCCTGACGCGGGCGGGGCTGCCGCATGTGTTCTTCACCGCCGTCGGCGGCTCCCGCGAGGCGGACCTGGCAGGTTTCGCCGCCGAGGTCTCCGCCTCCCCGCTCCCGGACGCGGCCCGGTTCAGTGCCTTCACGGCCCCGCTGACCTGGGACGCCGCGCTGAGCATGCTCGCCTCGGCGCTGCCCACCGACTCCCCCAGCGTGGTGGTCCTCGACGAGATGCCCTACCTCGTACGCGAGGACCCCAGCTTCGAGGGGACACTGCAGAAGGCATTCGACCGGACCCTGTCGAAACTGCCCGTTCTGCTCGTCCTCATCGGCTCCGACATCGCCATGATGGAACAGCTCAACACCTACGGGAGGCCGTTCTACCAGCGGGGTACGGAAATGGTCGTGCCCCCGCTGAACCCGGCAGAGGTCGCGCTGATGCTCGGTCTGCCGCCCGCCGACGCCTTCGACGCCTATCTGGTGTCCGGTGGGCTTCCGCTCATCCTGGAGGAGTGGCCACGGGGCGCCGGGCTGTGGGAGTACCTCGAAGTGGCCCTGCGCAGTCCGACCTCCGCACTCCTGGTCAGCGGCGAGCGGTCCCTGTCAGCCGAGTTCCCCGCCGAGGCGCAGGCTCGCACCGTCCTGGGCGCCATCGGTCACGGCGAACGCACCTTCACCCTGATCGGCAGAGCCGCCGGCGGCATCAACTCCAGCTCGGTCGCTCGCTCGCTGGAGCTCCTCACCTCACGCCGCATGGTCGCCGCGGAAACACCGCTGTCCACCAGACCCAGCCGCGAGACCCGCTATCGCATCGCCGACCCGTACCTGCGCTTCTGGCTCTCCTTCATCGGCCCGGGAATCCCCGCGATCGAACGCGGCCGGGGAGACCGCGTCCTCGACACCATCCGTGCCCGCTGGACGTCCTGGCGGGGCCGGGCCATCGAGCCCGTCATCCGCGAAGCCCTGTGGCGGCTCGGCTCCGACGAAGGGCAGCTGCCTGCGGGCACCGATGCGATCGGCGGCTACTGGACCCGCACCAACGACCCGGAGATCGACATCGTCGGCGCCGACCGCGCCCCCATCGCGAAGAAGATCACGCTCGTGGGTTCGGTCAAGTGGCTGGAGAAGAAGCCCTTCGACCACCGCGACCTCGCCCGCCTGGTCGCCCACCGCTCCCAGCTTCCCGGCGCCGACGACGCCACGCCCCTGCTCGCCGTCACCCGCAGCGGCTGCACCGCCGACGTCCCCAGCCTCACACCCGAGGACCTCCACCACGCCTGGACCTGACTCCGTGACCGGTGGCGCACCGCCGCCGAGCCCGCCCTCGGCGGCCCGCACAACACCCCGGCCCCGCTACGACGGCGCACGCAAGGCGTCGACCGGCTCCATCCGGGCGGCGCGCAGCGACGGGTAGAGGCCGGCGAGCAGGCCCACGAGGGCTCCGGCGAGCGGGGCGCCGAAGGCCAGGCCCAGGTCCAGCACCGGCGTCCACTGCTTGACCACGGCCACGCACACCACGATCGCGATGCCCAGGGCCGCGCCGACGATGCCGCCGAGCAGGCCGATGGTCGTCGACTCCAGCAGGAACTGGCCGGCCACCTGCCGCCTCGAAGCCCCCCAGGGCGCGCCGCAGCCCGATCTCCCCGACCCGTTCCATCACCGTCACCAGGGTCACGTTGGCGATGCCGATCGCGCCCACCACGAGCGAGACCAGGCCGAGGACGAGGAAGAGGCCGTTGACGTCGCTCTGAATGCCGTCGCGGGCCTTGGACAGGTCGGGCGGCGCCTCGACGCCCAGTGAGTCCTGGTGTCCGGGTGCCAGGGCGATCGGCGCCTGGCGCGCCACCTGCCGGGCCGCTCCCAGCGCGGTGTTGACCAGGACGAGGCTGACGTCGCGCAGAGCGAGGCGGTCCGCGGCGACGGTGGGCGGGAGTATCACGGCGGCGGACAGGCGCCGCTCACGCTTGATGCCGCCGAGGATGCCGATGACGGTGTACGACTGGCCCTGGAAGAAGACCGCGGGCGCGTCCTCCACCCGGCTGATGCCGAGCAGCTTCGCCGCCTGGTCACCGAGCACGGCCACCTGGTCGCGGCGGTCGATGTCGCCGGTGTCGTAGAACCGTCCCTCGGTCATCGTGCCGCGTACGGCAGCGGGCAGGCCGTCCGACGCGGCGATGACGGCCAGGGTCTGGCCGGAGGCGTCGCCGGGCGCGTTCACGTCGTTGGACCGCACCTGGACGCTGTTGGTCGCGGCGGAGTCCGCGAGGGCGGCCGCCGATTCCACTCCGGCCAGGCGCCGGACCGCGTCGGTGCCCGACCATGGCACCAAGGGCCCGTCGTCGTCCTCGCCGGGCGGTGCCGCCGGCACCTTCACGGCCACCGAGGTCGCGGTGAGCGCGTCGAACCGGCCGACGATCTGGTTGCCGGCGGTGGACGCCACCCCGATGGTGATGACGAGCGTGGTGATGCCGAGCACCGTGCCGAGCGTGGTCAGCGCGGACCGCACCGGGCGGGCGAGGATCCCGGCGAGGGCCTCCGTCCACAGGTCTCTGGGGTCCATCCGGGGACGGGCCGTGGGCGTCACGTGGTCTCCAGGGTGAGGCCGCCGTCGGTGATCCGGACCCGCTGCCCGGCCCGGCGGCTGACCGCTTCGTCATGGGTGATCAGGACCAGGGTCATGCCCTGGGCGCACAGGTCGTCGAAGAGTTCCAGAACGGACAGGGTGTTCTCGCTGTCCAGGTTCCCGGTGGGCTCGTCACAGAGCAGCAGCGCCGGGTCACCCATCAACGCCCTTGCGATGGCGACGCGTTGGCGCTCTCCGCCGGACAGCCGGTCGGGCCGGAAGCCGGACCGGTGCCCGACCCCCACCCGCTCCAGTGCCTGGCGCGCGGCGGTGGAGAACATGCCGGAGATCGACCTGATCCCGGCCTGGGCCGAGGAGTACATGGACCTGGAGAGGACGGCGCTGGCGCTGTCGTTCTTCGCGAACCAGGTCCTGCCGGGCTTGCTTCAGACGGAGTCGTACGCGCGGGCGGTGTTCAACAGCCGCGTACCCGCGTTCAGCCCGGAGGAGATCGACACCCACGTCAGCAACCGGCTGGAGCGTCAGGAGATCCTGCACCGCAAGAACCCTCCGACCACGAGCTTCATCATCTCCGAGGCGATCGTGCGGATGCCCTTGGGCGGCACCGAAGTGCACCGGGAGACCTTGCGCCACCTGCGCGCATGCGCCGACATCCCGGGCTTCGCGCTCCAGATCATGCCACTGGACCGCCCCACGCACGCGGCCCTCGACGGCCCTTTCATTCTGCTGGAAACGCCGGACTACCAGCGTCTCGCCTACACCGAGACGCAGCGTGGCAGCCAACTCATCTCCGACCCTGACGAGGTCAGCATCCTCGCGCAAAAATATGCGATGCTGCGGACGCAGGCACTCAACGTCGAGGATACGAAGCGCCTGCTGGACCGGCTGCTAGGAGAGTTATGAGCACCGCACGCGTGTGGTTCAAGTCCAGCTACAGCGGCAGCGACGGCGGTGAATGCCTCGAAGTCGCTTACGACTGGCAGAAGTCGAGTTACAGCGGTAGCGAGGGCGGCGAGTGCGTCGAGGTCGCCGCTCACCCCCGCGCCGTACACGTCCGCGACTCCAAGAACCCCGAAGGCCCAGCCCTCAGCGTCGCCCCCACCACCTGGGCCGCGTTCACCGGGCACGTGGGCCGCTGAGGCGTACGGCGATGGCGACGACGGCGAGGACGAGGGTCGCGCCTCCCGAAGCGGCCAGCACCTGCCGGGGCCCCATGACGGCAACCAAGGGGCCGCCGAGCGCGGTGCCCAGGGGCGCGGATGTGAGAAGGGCGGCACCTCGGGCAGCCAGGACCGTGGTCAGCCAGGCAGCCGGGGTGCGCTCCTGGAACAGCGTGAAGGACAGGGCCGTGAAGGGCCCGTAGATCATGCCGCCCAGAGCGAAGCAGACGAGAGAGACGCTGACGGGCACACCCAGGCCGAAGGGCATCAGCATCAGGCCCCAGCCGGCGACGATCCCCAGCGTGACCGGCCAGAGCGGGAGCTTGCGCAGGGCTCCGGCGGTCAGGCCGCCCACGACGGCACCTACTCCGAAGACAGTCCAGTACAGCCCGAGAAGACCCGCACCCGAGTGGAGATCATCGGTGACATGCAGGGGCAGCGCGACCTCTACCGGCCCATAGAGGAAGTTGAAGAACCACGTCAGCGCTAGAACGCCGAGAAGTTCGGGCTGCCGGCGCAACAGGTGCAGACCGGCTGCCGACCGGCCGGTGTCGACCGGCCCAGCCGTTCCCACGGCTCCGGCCACGCCGCCCACCCGGCCGACCTGGACAGCGAGGACGGCGAAGGACAGGGCGTCGATTCCGACGATCCAGGCCGGGCTGACGGCTGCCGCAAGGAATCCGGCGAGTGCGGGACCGACGATGACAGAAGCCGAGGCGCTCGCACTGACCAGCGCGTTCGCGGCCAGCCGCTGTTCCGGCGGCAGCATCTGGGCGAGCAGGGAGTACTTTCCGGCACTTCCCCAGGCATGCAGCACCGAAGAACCCGCCAGCAGGACGACATACACAGCCGGGTGCAGCACTCCCGCCGCCCAGGCCAGGGGCACACAGCCGAGAAGCGACGCGCGAAGCCAGCCGTCCACGGCCATGAGCCGCCGGGCAGGCAGACGACGCAGCCAACGGCCGAAGACCAGCGCACCGACAGCGCCGGGAAGCGCGTACGCGGCAACGGCGGCACCGACGACCAGGCCGGACCGGCCGTCGGGCGCGATCAGAACGGCCAGCCAGGCGACGGCGACCACGCTCATCCCGTCACCGACGTCCGAAGCCACCAGAGCCGGCATCAGCCGCCGGAACTCGCCATGGGCGAAGAACGGTTGATACGTCCGTGGCACCAGGCGGATCGTCGTCGGGAGGGGCACCCGGCCAGAATGCAGGTTCAAGCACGCCTGAAGTCAAGGGGGTTCGAGGCGAGACCTGGGCACCGAGGATCTCGCGCGGCGAGTGAGGATGCGGCCCCGGACCGTCGGCTGCGATCAGCGGTCTTCGAGCCGGGGCGGCCGGCCGGCACCGCCATCCCCCATGCGGTGGGCCCGGCTGTCAGTGGGGGCGTTTAGGGTCACCGACATGGCGACGCTCCCGAATCCACTCCGCTCCCCGGCCGACGCAGGTCTGGAACTCCCGCCCGGCACACTCGTGACCGACACGATCGACGGCACATGGGACGAACCACTGCTCTGGTACGGGGACGAGCCCGCGTCCCCCGGGTCGTGGGCCGCGCTGCGGACAGTGGGCCGGCCCGTCGGGCTGCTGCCGGTGCTGATCGACGGCGGGGCGCGCGCCCAGTGGCCCGAGCGGTGGGACCTCGGCCCGGCCCGGACGACGTACCCCGGGGACCATGACGCCGAGGACGTGCTGAGCGAGGCGTGGGAGGCCTACGCCGCCGACGAGCTCGACCTCGACGACTCCGCGAGCGCCTGGCCGGGACCGGCCCCCACGCCCGCCGAGGCGGGGCCGGACACCCCGGACGGGCTGGCGGGCGAGATCGCGGACCAGCTGATCGACATGGGCTTCGCACCCGCCGGGATGCGGGCCGCACTGGTGCCCGCCCGGCGCAGCGCGGACATACCGGCGGCGATCGGCTGGTCGGGACCGCTCAACCACGAGAACGACGTGGCCCGGCTCTGCGCGGTGCTGCGCTCCTGGGAGGACCGGTTCGGCGCCCGGGTCGTGGTGCTCGGCTTCGACACGATGGTCGTCTCCGTGAGCCGTCCGCCCACCACGACCGCCGAGCCCGAGGCGCTGGCGGCGGAGCACTTCGCGTTCTGCCCGGACAACATCCAGCAGTCGATGCTCAACACACTCCCGGCGTACGCGGAGAAGGCGCTGCTGAACCAGGAGAGCTGGGCGTTCTGGTGGGACTGAGCCCCGCGGGACGCCGCTGCGGGGTGCAAGGCGGCGGTCAGCGTGGCCGGTCACCGGTCAGCGCCTGTCGCCGGGCCCATGCGCCGATCGCGTCAGCGATGGCCCGGGGCTGGTCCTCGGGCGCGTGGTGACCGGCCGGGCCGCAGTGCCGGATCTCCAGCGCGGCGATGTTCGCCGCGCACCAGTCGGTCATCTCCTTGCCGATCAGCAGGGTCGGTGAGGAGTCGAAGGTGAGGAGCAGCTTGGGGACGCCCTGGCTGCCCGCCAGCCATGTGCCGTAGTGCGCGATCCGTTCGGCCACGTCGGCCGGCTCCCCGTCCAGCGGCAGCGAGCGCGCCCATTCCAGCACCGGGCGACGGCTTTCCCGCGTCGGATACGGCGCCAGGTAGGCACGCAGGTCCTCCTCGTCCACCGGGTTCAGCACCCCACCGGTGAAGGCCGACTCCACAAAGGCGTTCTGGTCGAGCACCAGCGCCTCGCCCTGTGGACCGCGCATGGCCAGGGCGCGTGAGCGGGGTCCGTCGCCCAGTTCACTCCAGGCCATCGGCCGCACCATGGTCTCGAAGAAGGCGATGGCGGAGATCCGGCCGGGGTTGCGGGCCGCCCAGTCGAAGGCGAGTGCGCCACCCCAGTCGTGACCGACGAGCACCACCCTGTCCAGGCCCATCCGGTCGATCCAGGCGTCCAGGTAGCGCGCGTGGTCGGCGAACCGGTAAGGCAGGGCCGGCTTGCCGGAGCGGCCCATGCCGATCAGGTCGGGAGCGAGCAGGCGGGCGGGCAGGTCGACTGCGGGCAGCACCTTCCGCCACAGGTGCGAGGAGCTGGGGTTGCCGTGCAGAAAGACGAAGGGGGTTCCGTTGCCGGTCTCTTCGTGGAACATCGTCGAGTCCAGCACGTTCGTCACCGGCATGAGGCCCCATATCGTTGGTCCGACTAACGTTCTCTCGGCAGCGAACATAGTTTGTTAGTGGGACTAACGCAACGTACGATCCTGGCATGAGCGACAGCACGCCCGACCCGGCGAGCCCGGCCGACCGGCAGGCCGGTGCCGCGCGGCTGCGGAATCTGGGGACCCGGCTCCTCTCACTGGCCGCGATTCAGTCGGATCGCCTGGTGAACGAGAAGTTGGCACGCGCGGACGCCCGCAAGTGGCATTACGCGGTGCTCGCCACACTGGAGGAGTTCGGTCCCGCCAGTCAGGCGGAGCTGAGCCGCCGCACCGGGATCTACCGCAGCGACATCGTCGCGGTGATCAACGAGCTGTCCGATCGCGGGCTGGTGGAACGCTCACCCAACCCCGCCGATCGCCGGCAGAACATCGTCACCCCCACCGAGCACGGCCACCGGCAACTGCTGAAGCTGGACAGACTGCTCACCGAGGTGGAGGACGAGGTGCTCGCACCACTGACCCCGCCGGAACGGGAGCAGTTGGCCCGGCTCCTCGCCACCCTTGTGGATCACCACGGCCGGAACGCCTGACCACGGCTTCGGCTACCGCTCCGCACGCTTCAGGGGGTTTTGAGGAGGTCGCGGAGTCCGGCGACGAGGGTGGTGACGTCGCGTTCGGCGGGCTGGCTCGTCGGGGTAGCGGGGGTGCCCATGGCTGTCGCGGGTTCGCGGCAGGGGTGGCAGAGTCCGTCGGGGAGTGCTTCGGGGCGGCCGGGGGTGCCGCATTGGGTGCACTCCATCATCACGCGGCGGGTGGGGGTTCCTGCGGGCGGTGGTGTGGGGGTGGTGGGGAGTGCGGGCGGGATCTTGGTGGTGAGGCGGTGGCGGATCAGGCCGAGGGGCGAGTCGACGTGGGCGGGCAGTCCGGCGGTGAGGGCACGGGTGAGGTAGTCGGCGTCCACGCCGCGTGCGAACCACCGCTGGGCCAGGGCTTCCAGGGCTGTGCAGTCGGCGGCGGAGAGCGCCAGGCGCGCGTCGACCCGCCCGAGCCCGGCGAGCGCGAGGTACGCGGGCGAGGGGGACGACGGGGACGTAGGTACGGGCACGGGTGCGGGTGCGGGTTCCGCTTCGGGCCGTTCCGGCTCGGGGGGTCGCTGCGTGGGCACCGCCACCGCAGCTTCCACGGGCTCAACCTCCGCCACCGCCACCGCCACCGCCACGGGTACGGGTGCGCAGTCCTCCTGGATCACGCTCCCGGAGGTCAGGTGCGCGGCCCACCACTCATCGCCCCGGGGGGTCCGTGACCAGTAGGTCCTGAACACCCACCGCACCTGGTCGCCCTCGCCGACCGCGCACCGTACGCGCCGCAGGTGACCGGCCACGGACAGCGCGGTCAGCGCCGAGCCGACGGCCTGCTGCCCGTAGAGCGGGATCTGCTTGGCGAGGCACTTCACACTCATCGTGGCGCCCTCGGGCAGCCGCTCGATGAACCCGGCGACATAGCGCTCCCGCAACGGCAACAGCGCGAAATCATCAGCACGGGGCGGGAGTTCGTCCGGCACGGTGCGCTTGCCGTAACCGGGATGGGACATCGGGTACGGGGGCGACACAACGGACGCGGGCAGGGCGGGACTAAAGTTCTGAACAGCCACGGATCGTCTTTCCCGATCTTGAGGTCAGACCCCGGCCGGTGTTGGAACACCGCGTCGGGGTCGTTTAGTTTCTCGCACCGTAGACAGTCGCCACGCTCCGTCGCAAGCCGTCACCATTAGTCATATTTGCTGTCCGTGACGGGCCAGGGGGTGGGCCGGGGGACGGGTCGGGGAGGTGGGGAGGTTTTCCCAACCACCCTTCTTCCCCTACCGGTTAAAAGAAGGCGCTCGAATCTCGGAGCTCGTGTCTCGCAGCTCGGGTCCCAAGCTCCGAGCCCCGGGCCGCACCCACCCCTGCGTACGCTCGAACGAGTGAACCACCCCTCCCGAAGCCCGAAGCTCGGGACCCGAGCCGCGAGCCCCGAGCCCCGAGCCCCGAGACCCGAGCTTCCGGCCTCCGGAGCGTCAGTCGGCCATCTCCCACTTCAGGCTGTCCCGGTTGTAGCGGTACTCCGGCCGTCCCGCGATGCTGCTCGTACGGAACGGCTGGCCGCCGTCGTCGATGCGCATGGTGCCCGTCTGGCCGCCGCTGCTCCACTCCAGCTCCAGGTACCACGTCACGTCGTGGCCCTCCACGTGCGCGTCCAGGTCGAAGACCTCCACGTCCTTGGAGGAGACGCGGAAGGGGAAGTCCTTCGCCGGGACCTTCTTGTCACCCTGCCGCCCCGCCACGGGGGTGAGGGTGGGGCGGCTGTCGTCCAGGCCGACGTCGAAGGACTGGGGCTCGATCCCGCTCCCGCAGCCCTCGCCCATCGAGAACGCGGACCGCTTCAGGGGCGCGCTGCGGTTCAGCACCCGCACGTTCAGGTCCTTCAGGACGACCGCCTGTTCCGACGTGCCCTGCAAGGTGAGTTCGAGCTTCATCTGACCGCCGTCCACCCCGCCCAGCGCCCTCGCCCAGCCACGGGTGTCCTGCGGTACGGGCGGCGGCGGCACGTTGGCCGCGGGCTCGTCCAACAGGTAGTACTGCCCGCAGGGCTCTTCCCAGTTGTACGAGCTGATGGTGACGGTCGGCGGCCGGCCGGTGCCGGGCTTCGGCTCGCTCCCCGCCGCGGGCGGGGCATCCTTCGACGGCGTCACGGACGGGGTGGCGGACCCGGTGGTCGCGGACGCGCTCGGTTTCCGTGACGGGCTGGGTGACGCGGACGCGCTCTCCGAGGCACCGGACACCGCCTCCGCCTTCTTCCCGTCCCCGTGCGCCGACGCGTCCGGGGCGGCGCCCACGGCGGCGTCCTCGCTCGACCCGGCGAGCTGGTTGGCGACGACGGCGGTCGGCACGGTGAGCGCGACGACCGCAGCAGCCGCGAGCAGCACCCGGGTGCGGGCGGACGCGCGCCGCCAGCGGTTGCCCGGGGCGGCGACGGGCACGGCCGGGTGCTCCCGGTCCAGATCGGGCGCGGGCTCGGGGTCGGGCACGGGCGCGGGCTCAGGGGGCGCCTCGGGCTCGGGCTCAGGGGCGGCCTCGGGCTCCGAAGCGGTTACCGGAACAGAAGGAGCGACGGGAGCGACGGGAGCCGGGGGAGCCGCCCCGCTCTCCGGCTTCCCGCGTCGCCGGGCCGCCTCCGCGACGATCCACCGCCGGTGCAGCTCCACGAGTTCGTCGGACGTGGCCCCGCACAGCCGGGCCAGCCGCTCCACCGACCCGTACTCGTTGGGGACGGCGTCCCCGTTGCAGTACCGATGGAGCGTCGACGTGCTGACGTGCAGTTTCCCGGCGAGCACCCCGTAACTACGTCCCGAACGGCCCTTCAGTTCCTTGAGCAGGGCCGCGAAATCCTCGGCCTCCGGCGTCGCCACTGCAGCGTTCCCCCTCCTGGTTCGTCCCGGAATACCGTTCCAGGGACGTGGAATCTGCCCAGGTCACACTACGCGCAGGCATTCCAGCATCCCCAATGGATCTGCAGGTGTTGCGGCCGGAATCCGTCGCCCCGCAATCTGTGAACACACCGCAGAGACCACGGGGGACGAGAGTTGCGAACCCTCTTCCGCATCGAGCTGATCGATGTCCTGGCCATCGGTGTGGTGATCGTGACGGGCACAGTCGTCATGATCCTCATCGGCCGGCACTGACCCACTTCCGCTGATCCGCTTCCGCTGATCCGCGACCACTTCACGGGGAGTACCACCATGCGCAGCAACCGCATCCGCACCACCGCCCTCGCCGCCACCGCCCTCCTGGCCGCCCTCTCGCTCACCGCGTGCGGCGGCGCCGACAGCAACGGCAAGAGTGACAACGGCAAGGCGGGAGCGTCCGCTCCGGCGGCGAACACCGCCGTCGAGCAGACCACGTCCACGTCCGCCGCACCGGACAAGGACGGCACCGACGCAGAAACCGACACCGGCGCCCAGGCGGGCGACACGTCGAACAGCACCACACCGACCGCGGCGAGGAGCGGCAAGGGCACAACCGGCGGAACGGGTTCCAGCGGCTCCACGGGCAATACCGCCAACACCGCCAACACCAAGTCCGGCAAGACCGTCACCTGCGAGGGCTCGAACACCAAGACCAGCGTCAGCAAGGTGACCCGCCCCATCAACCACCTGCTGCTGACGCTGACCAACACGGGCAAGCACACCTGCTACGCGTACTACGCGCCCAAGCTCCGCTTCGACGACGCGCAGGCCGTCTTCCGCATCCTTGAGGACAGCCGGCCGCAGGCCGTGGTGACGCTCGACCCGGGCCAGTCCGCGTACGCCGCCATCGGTCTGGTCGGCGAGCCCGGCGACGGCCCGGCCCCGCGCGAGTCCAAGCACCTCCAGGTCAACTTCTCCGGCAGGAACCCCCAGGGCTCCACGGGCACCCCGGCCCAGCTGAAGCTCCCGGCCCACACCTTCTGGGACGACAACGGCTTCGTCACCTACTGGCAGGCCGAGATGGCCGACGCCCTCACCTACTGAGCCCGTCCGCCCGGCCCTCCGGCCCTCCGCCGTCCCAGTGGACGGCCGGACCGCCGGAGGGCCGGGCTCCTGCGCTCCGGTGGGTCCGAGCATCTGAGTACGGACACCCATGTGCCCCGGTCCGAAACGGGATTGGATAGCACACATGGCCGATACAGCTTCAGGCGCAGACGCAGACGCAGACGCAGACGCAGACGATGAGTTCATTACGTCCAACGACCCGGGCGGCTGGGTGGCGCCGCTGATGTCCACCGTCGTCACCCTGCCGTTCGCGTTCTACACGATGATCTGGGGCATGTTCTCGCCCATGGCGTGCGACTCCTGCTTGGAAGCCGAGGCCGACCGGTTCGAAGCAAGCTTCGATATCGCGTTTCCGGTCCTGGTGTGCGGCTTGGTGCTGGCACTCATCCTGCTCGTCGTGAGCTGGTGCCTGCCACGCCGGCCGGACCGGGTCGCGCCCCGCGTCCTCCTCGCGCTGCTGGCACCCGTCACGGTCGGCCTCGACCTCCTGCTGTTCGTCGGCATCCTCGATACGCCCTGAAGCAGCCGGTCCGGGAATGCGCGGCCGCCCACGGGGAAGCCCACACAGCATGGACCGGACAGAGAGCCTCATCGACCAGTTCCGCGCGCTGCCCGCCGAGAGCGACGAGAAGCGTGCACTCGTCACCGAACTGAGGGACATACTCGCGGACCGGCCCGACCACCCGGCGGCCCTGGCGTTCCTCGCCGCCGTGACCGAGGACACCGAGGAGTACGAGCTCGCCAGGATCGAGGCCACGACGGTCCTGCGGCTGTGGCCGCCCACGGACGCCACGCACCGGCGGCGGGCCACCCGTGCGCTGCTGGCCGTGATGCGCGGGCCCGACGAGGACCTGGTGAGGCAGTACGCGGCCATGGCGCTCGGCCCCTACGCGGACGACCCGGAGGTCCACGACGCGATGGCGGCCGCCGTCCTCTCGGACGAGGACCCGCTCGTCCGGGACAACGCCCTGGCCGCGCTCAGCCACGCGGGCCCGAGCGAGGGCCGCGCCGAGGTGCTGCACCAGCTGGCCGACGACCGGACTCTGGGCCGGGAGGCGGCCCGTATCCTCACGGCCTGGGGCGGCGAACCGGCGCTCTGAACCGGCCGGAAGGCGCCGCGCGGGGCTCCGAGACAACCTGATCGTGATCCGGAACATCTCCTCTCACAAGTCCGCGCCCCCGCCGTGGACGGTGAACGAGGAGCTGGAGCATGGCCCGACGCCCCATCCGCCCCATCGGCCCGATACGCCTTCGCGGGCGCCGGATCGACTACCCCCGCCGGGACAGGACCAACTGGCGTCGCTGGACCCCTTCGTGGCGGCAGGTCCTGAGCGTGGCCCTGCTCGGAGCCGGAGCGCTGGCCGGGCTGTTCGCCGCGATGTACGCGTCCGTCGACATCCCGGACGAGAACGCCGAGGCGCGCAGACAGGGCACCGTCTACTACTGGGCGGACGGCAGCCAGTTGGTGAGCGTCGGCGCGGTCAACCGGCAGAACGTCACGCTGGAGGACATACCCGACTCGATGGAACACGCGGTCATCGCCGCCGAGAACGAGACCTTCTACTCAGACTCGGGAGTCTCGGTGAAGGGAATCGCCCGCGCGGCCGTCAGCATGGTCGAGGGCGGTGAGACCCAGGGCGGCTCCACCATCACCCAGCAGTACGTGAAGAACACCTACCTCAGCCAGGAGCAGTCGGCGAAGCGGAAGTTCAAGGAGTTCTTCATCTCGCTCAAGCTCAGCAACAAGCAGAGCAAGAACGCGATCCTCCAGGGGTATCTGAACACCAGCTGGTTCGGCCGGGGCGCCTACGGCATCCAGGCGGCGGCGGTCACGTACTACGGCGTCCCCGCGAAGGACCTCGACCCCGGACAGACGGCGATGCTCGCTTCGCTGCTCAAGGGGGCCGAGCAGTACGACCCCGCAGGCGGCAAGGACAACCACGAACGGGCCGTCGCACGCTGGAAGTGGGTTCTGGACCGACAGGTCGAGAACGGCATGATGACGAAGGCCGAGCGGGCCGAGTACACGAAGTTCCCCGAACCGCGGGACACCGTCAAGCCCACCAGCCTCGGCGGCCAGACCGGCTACCTCGTCGACATCGCCAACAAGTACATCAGGCAGCGCTCGGGCCTCACCGCCAAGGACCTCGCCCGGGGCGGCTACCGGGTGCACACCACCTTCGAGAAGGACAAGGTGCGGGAGCTGGAGCGGGCCGTCCGGAGCGTGCGCAAGCACGACCTCGACCCCGCCAAGCGCCCCCAGGACAAGTACGTCGAGGTCGGCGCCGCATCCGTCCGGCCCGAGGACGGGGCGGTCGTCGCGGTGTACGGCGGAGCCGACGCGACCACCCGCTTCGCCAACAACGCCGACACCTCGGGCGTCCCCGTCGGCTCGGCCTTCAAGCCCTTCGTACTGGCCGCCGCGCTGCAGAACGGCCACGGGATCACCCTGGACAGCGGCTACGACAGCGCCGGTCGGCTGATCACGAACAGCCCTCTCGCGGCCCTGCCCACCCGCTCACCGGGCAACGGCCCCGTCCCGGCGCGGATCATGCCGGAGGCGACCCTGCGCGACGCCCTGGTCAGGTCCACCAACCTCACCTTCGTACGGCTCGGCAAGCACATCGGGCTGAAGAAGGTGAAGCAGTTGGCGGTCGCGTCCGGGCTGCACGAGGAGAGCCTGGCCCGCCTGGACAAGTCCTTCCCCCTGGGCACCTCCACACCGAGCGCGGTCAGGATGGCGGACGCGTACACCGCCTTCAACAACGCCGGCATGAGGGCCGACCCCTACTCGGTGACCGGGATGACGCGGGACGGCGAGGCGGTCGAGGGATTCGGGAAACCGGAGCGGCGGCGCGCGATGGACGCCGCCGTGGCGAACGATGTGAAGGAGACCCTGGGGATCACGGCCTGGACCTCGCTGTCGCGGGACAGGAAGCTCAACAAGCTCGTCGGCGAAGGACCGATGAACGATCTCTCGGCGGGCACGACCGACGGGGACGACCGGATGAGGTCGGCCTGGTTCATCGGCCACGCCAAGGGGCTGACCACGGCCGTGACGATGTTCCGGAACAAGCCGGGCACCCCCCGGCTGCTGGGAATGCAGGGCGTGGGCGGAGACGATTCGGAGCGCGGCAACGTCTTCCCGCTCCGGATCTGGACCTCCTACACCACCGGGAAGTAGGCCCCACCGCGTGACGGGGGCGTCGATGCCCCTGCGGTGGCCGTGAAACAGCCCGCCCGGGAAGGCACCGGCCGCCCGCAGAAAGGCTCATACGGCGCCGACGGGACAAGGAGCACCGAATCCAGACCAGGGCTCCAGGCACGGGCGAGACCATCTACCCCAAGCATTGCGGGGCCGGCCCGCGGCGCCCGGCTCAGGCCAGCGCCTCGGCCAGGTCCTCCGCCTGCTTCAGCACCCGCTCGATCGCCGCCGGCTGCTTGTCCGGCGGATAGCCGTACTTCCGCAGGAGCCTGAGGACCCGGGCCATGATCCGGTCCCTGGCCTGCTCCTTCAGCTTCCAGTCCACGGTGACGTCCTTACGGATCTGCTCGTAGAGCTCGTGGGCGATCCGCGCGAGGACCGTGTCCTCCATCTGCTCAGCGGCCGACGGGTCGGCGGCCAGCGCGTCGTAGAAGGCCAGCTCCTCCTCGCTCAGCCCGAGATCACTGGCCCGGCCGCGGTCGGCGGACACCTCCTGCGCCAGCTTGATAAGGAACTTCATGAACTCGGCCGCGGTCAGGAGACCGTTCGTGTACCGGTTCATCGCGGCGCGTACCCGGCTCGTGAAGCCCTCCTGCCGTGTCAGGTTGCGTGGGTGCGCATCCCGGATCTCCTTGAGCAGGGCCCGCCGCAGCGCCTCGATCGCCAGGTTCGGATGCTTGGACGCCTGAAGCTTCCGCAGGAGGGACTCATCCAGGTGCGACAGGTCCGGTTTGGTCAGGCCGGCGGCGTCATAGATGTCCACGACGCCGTCGGCTGCGATGACCGAGGCGTGGAGCTGGTCGATGAGCAGCTCTCTGTCAGCCGTTGTGGTGGGGTCCTGCTCCTTCCGCTCCTCCTCCGTGTACTTCTCCCGCGACTTCCTCACGGACTCGAAGAACCGGATGTCGGGCAGCAGGTCCTGTACCCGCTGATCGGTCGGACAGAGCGAGAAGGCCTGCCGTAGCAGTCCTGAGTGGTACATGAACCGCTGCTTGCGCGTGGCCTGTTCGGGCTCCAGGCCCGGCTCCGGCGCGATCAGGAACTCCAGCACCTCGACAAGTGCCTCGCGGTAGGAGCGGGGGCCGCCTGCCGCGAGTGTGTTCCTCCACTGGCACCCATGCAGGATGTCCGCGATCTGCTGGTGGCTCTCCCGGACGATCTGGACCGCACCCGCGAGGTCGGCGCCCAGCATGGGGTCCGCCTGGTCCTGCTCGGAGTACTCGGCGAGGGCTTCCTTGATCTCCCGTATGACGCCCTGGAAGTCGACGACCAGCCCGGAGGGCTTGCCGGGCCAGGTGCGGTTGACACGGGCGATGGCCTGCATGAGGGCGGCCCCGCGCATGCGTTTGTCCAGGTAGAGGGTGTGCAGGGGCGGTGCGTCGAAGCCGGTCAGCCACAGGGACTGGACGATCACCAGCTCCAGTTCGTCATCGGGGTCGGTCACCCGCGCCTGGATCTTCTTCAGCTGGGTGGGCGTACGGATGTAGTCGGCCACCTCTTCGCCGTCCGAAGCGGCGTTCCCCGTGAAGACGACGCGGATGCGCCCGGTCGTGTCGGTCAGCAACTCCGACTTCGGGTCGCGCTCCCCCGCCCAGTCCGGCCTCCGGCGGATGACTTCCTCGAACAACCGCGCGGCGATGGCTCGGGAGGCGCAGACGACCATGCCCTTGCCCTTGTGGCCCGTCAGCTTCGCCATCTGCTCGCTGCGGGCGTCCCAGTGCTCCAGCAGATGCCCGGCCAGCTCGCGGATACGGGCGGTAGACCCGATCAGAGCCTCGTACCGCCCGAACAGCTGCCGCGCGGCGCGCTTCTCGTCCTCGCCCAGCCCCTCGATCAGGCCTTCCGCACGGGCGTCCAGATCGTCGAGGTCCGCGTCCTTGATCAGGTCGACCTTGACGAGATGCGGCTCGTAGAAGACGGGCACGGTAGCCCCGTCGTCCACGGCCTGGGTGAGGTCGTAGGTGTGGATGTTCCCGCCGAATACGCCCTGCGTGCTGCCCGTGTGGTTGTTGATGGGGGTGCCGGTGAACGCGATGAAGGTGGCGTTCGGGAGGGCGTCGCGCAGGTTGCGGGCGTAGCCGTCGATGAAGTCGTAGTGGCTGCGGTGCGCCTCGTCGACGACGACGATCACATCACGGCGCGGCGAGATCTGCGGGTGCCGGACGCCTGCCTGACGCTCGGCCTCGGTCAGCCGGAACTTCTGGAGGGTCGCGAAGATGACCCCGCCGTTGCTCTTCGGACTGTTCAGCAGCTCACGGAGCTTCCCCGCGTCGTCGGCGGTCTGCGGCTCCTCCTTCGTCCTCCTGCGCAGGGTGTCGCTGGCGGCGAACGTCCGGTACAGCTGGTCGTCGAGGTCGATCCGGTCCGTCAGCATGACGAAGGTCGGGCTGGACAGCTCGGGTGTCGAGGCGGCCTTCCCGACGTAGAAGAGCATCTCCTCGCTCTTCCCCGCACCCTGTGTGTGCCAGACGACACCAGCCCTGCCATCCGTCGCCAGGGCCGCCTCGGTGGCGCGGACGGCTGCGTTCACGGCAATGTACTGGTGCGCCTTGGCGAGCTTGACGGTGTTGACGTCGCCCGACTTCTCGGCGGAGTACGAGAGGAAGTTACCGATCAGGTCCAGCAGACGGGCCGGCTCGAAGGCCCCGTACAGCATGCGCTCCAGCGCCCGCCCATCTTCACGCTGATGCTTGCGCAACATGCGGTCCTGGTCGTCCACATGCCAGGGGGCCATGTGCTGCCAGGGCGTGAAGGGCGTGCCCATCCGGGCGGTGATCCCGTCGGAGGCGAGCATGACGAGGAACGTGGCGAACGTACCGGTCTGCTTCAGCTCGCGCCGGTAGCCCTGGAGCTGCTCGTAGGCAGTGTGGGCGCTGTCGTTGCTGTCGGCCTTCTTCAGCTCGATGACGGCGAGTGGCAGCCCGTTCACGTACAGGACGATGTCGAATATGAACGTGCGGTCCTTGACGCTCTTGATCCGTACCTGGCTGGCCGCGATCAGGTCGTTGGCGTGCGGGTCGCCGAAGTCGACGGGCCGGATGACGGCGTGGCGTGTGTCGCCGGTGGAGGCGTCGTCGTAGGGGACGGAGACGCCGCCGGTCAGCCGCTCGTGGAACCGGTGGTTCTCGCGCAGGTCGTTCTGGGTGAGCTGGGCGAGGAGCAGGGGTACGACGTCATCGGCGACGCTCTCGGGGAGCTGGGGGTAACGACGCCGGATCGCCTTGCGGAGGTTGGGGTACAGGACGAGGTCCCCCCACCCCTTCCGCACCCCGTACGAGGGCCCCAACTCGGCCCCGGGCACGTGCTGCCACCCCATCTCCCCGAGCACACCGAGGGCGTGCAGCTCCAGCTCCTGCTCGGTGAGGCGGTCGACAGGGGGCTCACCTATGGGGTGCGCCTGCGGCCCGGCGTCGGTCATACCTCGTCCTCCACGATGCGGACCGCGTCCTTGACGCGGAGCTTGCCGGTGATGAGTTGGGGGAGGAGGGTGTCGCGGAGGGTGGCGAGGGTGCGGCTTTCGTTTGCCGTCTGCACCACCGTGGCGTGCAGTGCATCGAGCTTCTGGGAGAGCTGCTCACGCACTCCCATGGCCGGCAAGTGGATTTGCCAGGCGGGCATCTCCTTGAGCGGCAGCCGATCGACGGTCGCACCGTAAATGGTGCGCCGTTTGATCTCCTCCTGGAACGATGGAGACATATAGGCGTGCAGCAGCAATGCCCCGCTCACGGACGGCGCCTTACTGCGCAACAAAGCCATGCGACGCCCGAGGCTGCCACGCACCCCTGGGGGCATAAGCGCGGCGTCACCGAGGCGCGTCTCGTAGGAGAAGAGCACGTCCCCGCCGTGCGGTTGCACGCGCCGGGTCCAGCGCGGAAAGTCGTCCTCGGAGAGGTGAGCCGAGTCGGCCAGATCCAGATAGCCGTTCTTGAGGCTGCTGATGCTGAGGAACCAGGGACCGGCCGGAGTTTTATGGGGGGTGGCGTGTGGACCGTCGAAGAGGTCTGCAATACGGCCAATAACCTCGGCTTCACTGCTGGTTCCGGCCGCTTCGTAACACGTACTGGCGAGGCGCAGGGCAGTTGAACGCATCCGCTCGTTGAGCGCGATCTTGTCGTCCAGCGCGCCGAGCACCTCGGCGATGGCCCGCTGCTCCGCCAGGAGAGGGATGAAACATCTCACTGCTCCAATTCTCTCTGGGGACGTATGCAAGATCTTCGTCCCCGACGCTGACGCCGCAAGCGCACGGTTTACCGAGTCAGACAGGAAGAGGTAGTAGGCAAAATGCGGATCGAGGGCGTCTTCCCGACAAACCACCTTCCCGATCCGCTGATTATGAAGATAGAATCTTCCGTCATTCGGTACGACTGCCGGAAGTCCAAGGATTTCACCCCCCGGCGTTTGGCACGTCATCACGACCACCAAATCGCCCGATTTCAGCACAAAACGCGGAGGCGCGTCCCCCTTGAGTTCGCGCACCCTGGTGCGATCGAAGCGAAATCCACCCGAGTACGAAAAGTTTCCGATGCTGACGACAATAGGTCGACCAGTGAGATCTTCACTCATCTCGGGGCCCGGGAAGGCATAGCCGTGCTCCACGGTCAGAACTTCACCCAAGGCGTGCTCTTTCCACTCCCCCATCACACCCTCCCCAACTGCTCGTCCACAACTTTCGCCAACCGCTCCGACTCCGCGAACTGCTCCCGCAGCAACGCCGTGAGCCGCGCGATCTTCGCCTCCACCGGCTCCGCGTCCGGATCAACCTCTACCTCGGCCGTACCCACGTACCGCCCCGGCGTCAGCACGAAGTCGTGCTCCGCGATCGCGCCCAGCCCCACACTCGCGCAGAACCCGGGCACGTCCTCGTACGCACCCGCCCCCTCCTTGCCCCGCCAAGCCCGCACCACATCCCCGATGCGGCCGACGATCTCCTCCGGCGTCAGCTCCCGCAGCGTCCGGTTCTTCATCACGCCGAACTCGCGCGCGTCGATGAACAACACCTCGCCCTTGCGCCCCCGCACCCACCCCGAGTGCCGTCCCTTGCCCTCCGCGAGGAACCACAGGCACGCCGGGATCTGCGTCGACCGGAACAGCTGGCCCGGCAGCGCGATCATGCACATCACCAGGTCGTCCTCGACCATGCCCCGGCGGATGTCGCCCTCACCGGACTGCTTGCTGCTCATGGAGCCGTTCGCCAGGACAACCCCCGCGCGGCCACTCGGCGCGAGCTTGCTGATCATGTGCTGGAGCCAGGCGTAGTTCGCGTTGCCGACGGGCGGAGCCCCGTACACCCACCGCTTGTCCATGCCGAGCATCTCGCCGCCCCAGTCGGAGATGTTGAACGGCGGGTTGGCCATCACCACGTCCGCCTTGAGCGTCGGGTGCTGGTCGTTTCGGAAGGTGTCGGCCGGCTCGTCACCCAAGTTGGCCTCCACCCCGTGGATGGCCAGGTTCATGTGGGCCAACTGCCAGGTGGTCTGGTTCAGTTCCTGGCCGAACACGGACACATTCAGCGGATTGCCACCGTGCGTCTCGATGAACTTCTCCGCCTGCACGAACATGCCGCCCGAGCCGCAGGCCGGGTCGTAAACCCGCTCGCCCTGCTGCGGCTCCAGCACCTCCACCAGCAGCTGGACCACGCTCTCCGGGGTGAAGTACTCCCCGCCCTTGCGGCCCTCCTTCAGCGCGAACTCGGCCAGGAAGTACTCGTACACCTCCCCCATGATGTCCCGCGCACCCTTACGCCGGCCGTCGTCGCCCAACTGCTCCTGGAAGGCCAGCCGGTCCAGCAGCCTGATCAGCCCGACGAGTCGCTCGTCCCCCACCTGGCCGCTGGCGTAGATCTTCGGCAGCGTCTTCTTCAGCGCCGGGTTCTGCGCCTCGATCGCCACCATCGCCGCGTCGATCGCCTCACCGACCGTCTGGCCCTCCACCGTCGTGCCGGCCCGCTCAAGCACGGCCTCCCAGCGCGCCGACGGGGGTACGTAGAAGATGCCGGCGCCCGTGTACTCGCGCCGCTCCTCCAGCGTCGCGAGGATGTCGGCCTCGCTCCAGCCGCCCTCCTCCCGCAGCTCGGCCTCCATCTGCTCGCGCTTCTCGCTCATGGCGGCGGAGACGTACTTGAGGAAGACGAGGCCCAGCACGAAGTGCTTGTAGGCGGCGGCGTCCAGGCTGCCGCGCAACTTGTCCGCGGCCTGCCACAGGATCTGCTTCATGTCGGCGGGTTCGGTCGTCTTCTTACGGGGTGGCACGCGGCACTCTCTTCTCTCTTGGTTCGTCAAAGGATGCATCAGGCCCGAGAGCCCGGACCGGTTCTCTTGCGCAGCCGCAGGTCGCCGTCCGCGACACCCGCCGACAGCCGTTCGGACAGGGTGTCCAGGGCCGACAGTTGTCCCCGTACCTCCGCGCGGTGCCGTTCCGTCTCGGCCAGCACGGCTTCGAGGTCGGCGATCTCCTCCGGCGGCAGTTGTGGCAGATCCATGTCCTTCACGCTCACCCGTCGTACGAGCGACCCGCTGCCACGCTGTTGGTTGCGAGGTGCGGCCAGCAAGCGGGCCAACGCATGCGGACGCATCCACAGACCTTCCGGACGGACCATTTCACCCGCGGCCAGATCCATCAGGTACTTCCGGTACGCGGCGATCCGCAGCCCCTGCACCGGCGCCAGCAGGACGCAGCCGCCCGCGTCGTCCACCCGCGTGCGGACACCGTGCTCGGTGAGCAGGTAGACGTCGCCCTGCTCGGTCATCTGGCTCTGCGGGTAGGCGGCGAGATCCTCCAGCATGATGCGTCGCTCCCCGATCGGCAGGGCGCCCAGCATCTCCTCCCTGCCGATCACCGGAACGCCCGCATCACCGATATCGCTCTCCTTGATGCGGTGGCCGGGCAGGAGCTTGAGCTGCCCGGCCCTCAGCTGCCCACCGACCTTGAAATGCTCGGCACGGTGCTCCCTCTTCCCCACGCCGAGATCGCCGATCCACTGCTTCAGATGGGGCAGCGCCACGTACGCGTTCTGTCGCGCTTCCACAGTGGCCGCGAAATGGTCGAGCCCCTTCTCCGGTGACGCGAGCCGGTGGGCGGGCAACAGGGACCGGCCGTCCAACAGGTACGAACTGCCTGGCCCCGCAGTAGCCACGGACACCCGCTGCGCCTCCTGCGGCACAGGCGTCCCAGTGCTGCCCAGCAATGCCACCACGTTCCGCTGCCACTCGTCGCCCACCCGGCGCGCCAGGCGGTCCGCGTCGACCAGCAGCACATCAGCCTCCGGACGCGGGACCGCAGAGCCCCGCAACACCAGCAAGGCGTGTTCGGCGCCCGTCCGGAAGGTATGGATACGACGGGGCAACTGGACGATCGCCTCCACCACACCGGACTTGAGCAGGTTCTCCCGCATCAGGGTGTTGGCCGTTCCGGTCCCGCCGCGGGGCCGGGACAGCGTCCAGGAGGGAACGACGAGCAGCCCCTTGCCGTCTTCGGTCAGACGCCCGACCGCCTCCACCGCCCACCGCAGCGGGCCGTCCTCGTCCCGTTCGCGTTCACCGGAGGCATAGGGCGGATCGGCCACCACCAAGTCGGCCTGCGGGAATCCCTGGGCACTCAACTCAGCCGGATCCGAGCAGACCAGGGTCTCCCCAGCCGCCCAGTGCGCGAGCAGCCGGTACCTCAGCACCGTCCGCCGCAGCGCGTCCGGCTCCACGACCGCGACAACGTTCTCGCCGTCATCGGCGGCGAGCCCCAGCAGGACGTCCCCCGTACCGGCGCACAGATTGAGCATCGTCACGGAGCCGGCCTTCGACAGGACAGGCTGGGCCAGGGCATCGATCAGCTCGACCACGGGCTTGGGCGTCGCGTCCATCATGAGGTCGGACTCCAGCCGCCCGGCCAGACGAAGCACAGCCTCGGCCGCGGCCCCCGCACTTCCCGACTCCTCGATCAGTTCGCGCACAGTACGCAGCAGCTCCGCGTCGGCAGCGTCGAAATCAGCCGGCAGCCCGGCCGGGAGGTGGGCTTCGAGGGTGCCTCCTCCCTCCCCTTCCATAGCCGCGACAGCGAGCGCGCGGACGATCAGTTCATCCGGGAGCACCGTCCCGTGCCCGAGCGCGACCAACCGCCGCAACCGGAGACCTTCACGGAAGCGTTCGCCGTACGTCGGCAGGGTGCCGTCCGGATGCCGTTCGCCGTCGGGCACGGGCCGCTCGTCCAGCCAGCCCGCGATCTCCTCAGCGTCGAACAGCGGCTTGCTCTCGGAGCCGCCGACCGCCTCGGGAAAGGAGGCGTGCCTGCGTCGCCAGTTACTGACCGTGGGCCGGCCGACCTCGGCGAGTTCCTTGATCTCGCCGAGGGTCACCGGCTCGTACCGCCGCCGCTCCGTCACAGCACAATCTCCTCCTCACCCGAGAGGACCCGGGCCTTGCGGGCCAGGACGGCGGGAACCTGGCTGTACTTCTCGTGGCGCGCCGCCAGCGCCGGAGCGACCAGGGCCGTCAGCTCGACGGCGGTCCTGAAGTCCTCGTCCAACCGGCGGTGGTAGATACGCTCGTGATGAGCGACGCGGTTGCGCAGGGTTCGCATGACCTCCAGCTGCTTATGGAGATCCGTGCGGCGCACGCCCTTGAAGCAGTGCCGCAGCGCCGGGTACCAGTACCTCATGTCGTAGTTGCCGTGGCCGCCCGTGCTGACCAGGCCGACCCAGAAACCGAATGACAGAGTGGCAACGACATCACACGGAGCAGTGCCATTTCCGCGCCGCCTCAGCTTGTCCTCGACCGCACGGATGTCCTCCATGGCCCATCGGTTCGGCTCCGCACGCCGTAGGTTCCACCAGTCGCTCCGGCCGAACTTGCCGGTGAGCTGCCGGTGAATCCTGTTGCGCAGGCTCACCTCCAGGTCACGCAGAGGGCTGTGCAGCGCCCGGGCCGCCTCCGCGTCCCAGGCGTACAGCCGCAGTGCCACCACCACGTCGCCGTGGCACTCCTCCAGGAACGGCCGAAACCGCTCCGGAGAGATGGCTTCCACTAACTGCTCCTCGCTGCTCTCCGTCATCGCCTGCACTTCCTTCCGTCCGGTGCCCGTGTTACGGTTCCGGAGTACGCCTTGGAGTCCTGTCACCGCTTGCTTCGCCGCATAGCACACAGCCCAGGGCAGAGCCTGGTGTTACGCCCTGTACTGCCCACCTCAATTAGGCAGTGCAGGGCGTCGCTGTTTCCCGCTGTGAGAGTCGAGCTGACGCCCCCTCACTGCGATGAGTTAAACCTAGCGCCTCCGCCACCAAATGTGAAGCGCGCGGAGCGTGCTACTGGTGAGAAGCGGGGTTCTCACCAGTAGCACGCGACTGCTAACCCCAGTGAAAAGCGGGCCACGACCTGTCGTGACCCGCTTCCGTAGCTTCTAGAATCAACGCCCCAGCCGCTGCGCGACCTCCGTCGCCCAGTACGTCAGGATCATCTGCGCGCCCGCCCGCCGGATGCCGGTCAGGCTCTCCATGATCGCCGCGTCCCGGTCGATCCAGCCGCGCTCGGCGGCGGCCTCGATCATCGAGTACTCGCCGCTGATCTGGTACGCGGCGACCGGCACGTCCACCGACTCGGCGACCTTGGCCAGGATGTCCAGGTACGGTCCGGCCGGCTTGACCATGACCATGTCCGCGCCCTCGGCCAGGTCGAGCGCCAGCTCGCGCATCGACTCGCGGGCGTTGGCCGGGTCCTGCTGGTAGGTCTTGCGGTCGCCCCGCAGCGAGGAGCCGACGGCCTCGCGGAAGGGGCCGTAGAAGGCGGAGGAGTACTTCGCCGTGTACGCGAGGATCGCCACGTCCTCGTGGCCGGTCTGGTCCAGCGCGTCGCGGATCACGCCGACCTGGCCGTCCATCATGCCGCTGGGGCCCACCACATGGGCGCCCGCGTCGGCCTGGACCTGGGCCATCTCCGCGTACCGCTCCAGGGTCGCGTCGTTGTCGACCCGGCCGTCCTCGGTCAGCACCCCGCAGTGGCCGTGGTCCGTGGTCTCGTCCAGGCAGAGGTCGGACATGACGACGAGATCGTCACCGACCTCCTCGCGCACCGCGCGCAGACCGAGCTGGAGGATGCCGTCCGGGTCGGTGCCCGCAGTGCCGCGGGCGTCCTTCTTCTCGTCCAGCGGCACACCGAACAGCATGATCCCCGAGACGCCCGCCGAGACCGCGTCGACCGCGGCCTTCCGCAGGGTGTCCAGGGTGTGCTGCTGCACACCGGGCATGGCCGAGATGGCGACCGGCGCGTCGATGCCCTCACGGACGAACGCGGGCAGGATCAGGTTCGCCGGGTCGAGCCGTGTCTCGGCGACCATCCGCCGCATCACGGGGGTCGTCCGCAGCCGTCGGGGGCGAGAGCCGGGGAAGTTTCCGTACACAGTCATCCTTCGAGACTAGACCCGCACACATCACGCTCTTACCGACACCTCTGCCGGGAAACCCGGGAAAAACCAGGGGCCCGGCCCGCCTGAGCGGACCGGACCCCTGGACTGCCTCGCGTCCGCTCAGGTCGTCGTACGACGCCTGCGCGCACCGGGACGGCGCTCGCTCGGCCGGGTCACCGGGTCGCCGGCCTCCTTCGCCGCGTCCCTGCGCTGCGCGCCGAAGGCGGCGAGCGCCTCGGCGAGCTTGTGCACGGACGGCTCCGGGGACAGGACGTCCACGCGCAGCCCGTGCTCCTCGGCGGTCTTCGCCGTGGCCGGGCCGATGCACGCGATGACGGTCACGTTGTGCGGCTTGCCCGCGATGCCGACCAGGTTGCGCACCGTCGAGGACGAGGTGAAGAGCACCGCGTCGAAACCGCCGCCCTTGATGGCCTCACGGGTGTCGGCGGGCGGCGGCGAGGCGCGGACCGTGCGGTACGCGGTGACGTCGTCGACCTCCCAGCCGAGCTCGATGAGACCGGCCACCAGCGTCTCGGTGGCGATGTCGGCGCGCGGCAGGAAGACCCGGTCGATCGGGTCGAAGACCGGGTCGTAGGGCGGCCAGTCCTCCAGCAGCCCGGCGGCGGACTGCTCGCCCGAGGGCACCAGGTCCGGCTTCACGCCGAAGTCGACGAGCGCGGCGGCGGTCTGCTCGCCGACGGCCGCGACCTTGATCCCGGCGAAGGCACGGGCGTCGAGCCCGTACTCCTCGAACTTCTCCCGGACCGCCTTCACCGCGTTGACACTGGTGAACGCGATCCACTCGTAGCGGCCGGTGACCAGGCCCTTGACCGCACGCTCCATCTGCTGGGGCGTACGCGGCGGCTCGACGGCGATCGTCGGGACCTCGTGCGGCACCGCGCCGTACGAACGCAACTGGTCGGAGAGCGACGCCGCCTGCTCCTTCGTACGCGGCACGAGCACCTTCCAGCCGAACATCGGCTTGGACTCGAACCACGCGAGCTGGTCGCGCTGGGCGGCGGAGCTGCGCTCCCCGACCACGGCTATGACGGGCCGGTGCCCCTCCGGCGAGGGAAGGACCTTGGCCTGCTTGAACAGCTGGGCGATGGTGCCCAGCGTCGCCGTCCAGGTGCGCTGCCTGGTCGTCGTACCGCCGACCGTCACCGTCAGCGGGGTGTCGGGCTTACGGCCCGCCGACACCAGCTCACCGGCGGCCGCGGCCACCGCGTCGAGCGTCGTCGAGATGACACACGTCGCGTCGCTCGCGCCGACCTCGCCCCAGCAACGGTCCGAAGCGGTACGGGCATCGACGAACCGGACGTCCGCACCCTGCGCGTCACGCAGCGGCACCCCGGCGTACGCGGGCACCCCCACGACGTTGGCGACACCCGGTACGACCTCGAAGGGAATCCCGGCGGCTGCGCAGGCCAGCATCTCGCCGCCCGCGTAACCGTCCAGGCCGGGGTCACCGGCGACGGCACGGACGACCCGCCTGCCGCCCTTCGCGGCCTCCATGACAAGATTGGCCGCATCCCTGAGAACGGGAACACCGACGGCTGTTGACTGCGCGTCAACAACCGTCAGCTCAGGCGTGCTTACGCCTGCCCGCGCATGACAGCGGACGACGCCGAGAACGTCCGGCTCGGCGACAAGAACGTCCGCGCTCGCCAGCGCCTCGACGGCGCGCAGAGTCAGCAGTCCCGGGTCGCCGGGACCGGCGCCGAGGAAGGTGACGTGCCCTGCGGACAGGACAGGAAAATCGGATGCGGCGGGGCCGTTGGGGCTCAAAGTGCTCGCTCCCCCATAAGACCGGCCGCACCCTTGGCGAGCATCTCGGCCGCGAGTTCGCGACCGAGGGCCGCCGCGTCGTCGTGCGACGTGGGGACGGGACCGGTGGTGGACAGCTGTACCAGCGAGGAACCGTCGGTGGACCCGACGACCCCGCGCAGGCGCAGTTCGTTGACAGCCTGACCGTCGGCCAGGAGGTCGGCCAGCGCACCCACAGGTGCGGAGCAGCCGGCCTCCAGGGCGGCGAGCAGGGCACGCTCGGCGGTCACGGCGGCCCGGGTGTACGGGTCGTCGAGCTCCGCGAGCGCTGCGGCGAGGTCAGTGCTGCCGGCAGCACATTCGATCGCCAGTGCTCCCTGGCCGGGAGCGGGCAGAACGGTGTCGACCGACAGGAAATCGGTCACCTCACCGCTCCGGCCGAGACGGCTGAGTCCGGCCGCGGCGAGTACCACCGCGTCCAGTTCACCGCTTCGTACAAATCCGATACGCGTATCGACGTTGCCGCGGATCGGCACGGTCTCGATACCGAGGCCGTGACTGCGGGCGTACGCGTTGAGCTGCGCCATGCGGCGCGGCGAGCCGGTGCCGATCCGGGAGCCGGGCGGCAGCTGCCCGAAGGTCAGCCCGTCCCGCGCCACCAGCACGTCACGCGGGTCCTCGCGCACCGGCACCGCGGCCAGCACCAGCCCCTCGGGCTGCGCGGTCGGCAGGTCCTTCAGCGAGTGGACGGCGAAGTCCACGTCCCCGCGGAGCAGCGCCTCGCGCAGCGCGGCGACGAACACGCCGGTCCCGCCGATCTGCGAAAGCTGCTCCTTGGAGGTGTCCCCGTACGTGGTGATCTCGACGAGCTCGACGGCCCGCCCGGTCACCTCGCTGACAGCCTCCGCGACCAGGCCGGACTGGGCCATGGCCAGCTTGCTGCGCCGGGTCCCCAGCCGCAGCGGCTCGGTGGCCCCCGCGCCCAGGGGTGAGTAGTCGGTCATGACCGCCCTCGATTCGGGTCGTTCAGGTCTGCCCGGGAGACGGCGGCGACCGTCAGCGGGTCGAGGTCGAAGAGTTCCCGCAGTGCGTCGGCGTACCCGGCGCCGCCGGGCTCGCTGGCGAGCTGCTTGACCCGCACGGTGGGCGCGTGCAGGAGCTTGTCGACGACGCGGCGCACGGTCTGCGAGATCTCGGCGCGCTGCTTTTCGTCCAGGTCGGGGAGGCGGCCGTCCAGCCGTGCGATCTCGCCCGCGACCACTCCGGCGGCCATCGTGCGCAGGGCGACGACGGTGGGAGTGATGTGGGCGGCGCGCTGGGCGGCACCGAAGGCGGCGACCTCGTCCGCGACGATGGTGTGCACCTGGTCCACATCGGCGGCCATCGGGGCGTCCGCGGACGCCTCGGCGAGCGACTCGATGTCGACGAGGCGCACACCGTCGAGGCCTGCGGCGTCCCCGTCGATGTCGCGGGGCATCGCGAGGTCCAGCAGCGCGAGCCGGACCGGCCCGGTGGACTGGGCGGGCACGGTGACCCGGCGGACGGCCTGCGCCTGCGCGGCGACGGAGCCGTTCTCCACCCACGCGGCGTGCAGGTCGAGCTCGACGGGCGGCGCGGCGACGGGCGCGGCGGGCGCGTCCCGAGGGGCGAAGTCCAGCCCGAGCGCACCGGCGACGTCCTGGGCGCTCAGCACCAGACCGGTCGCACCGGTGCAGGAGACGACGACATCGGCACGTGTCAGTTCGCCGGAGACGTCGGCCATCTCCACGGCGTGCGCGGCCACCGAGCCAGCACCGGTCTGGCCGAGGATCTCCACCAGCCGGTCGGCGCGGGCCCGGGTGCGGTTGGCGACGACGATCTCCGCCACACCGGTACGGGCCAGGGTCGCGGCGGCCAGCGAGGACATCGAGCCGGCGCCGATCACCAGGGCGCGCTTGCCCTTCGCCCAGACGCCGGGGTCGCGGCCCTCGGCCAGCTGCTCGAGACCGAAGGTGACGAGCGACTGCCCGGCCCGGTCGATCCCGGTCTCGCTGTGGGCGCGCTTGCCGACCCGCAGGGCCTGCTGGAAGAGGTCGTTCAGCAGCCGGCCCGCGGTGTGCAGCTCCTGCCCCAGCGCCAGCGCGTCCTTGATCTGGCCGAGGATCTGGCCCTCGCCCACCACCATCGAGTCCAGCCCGCAGGCCACCGAGAAGAGGTGGTGGACGGCCCGGTCCTCGTAGTGCACATAGAGATACGGAGTGAGCTCGTCCAGACCGACGCCACTGTGCAGGGAGAGCAGGGTGGACAGCTCGGCGACGCCCGCGTGGAACTTGTCCACGTCGGCGTACAGCTCGATGCGGTTGCAGGTGGCCAGCACGGCGGCCTCGACCGCGGGCTCCGCGGCGAGGGTGTCGTGCAGCAGCTTGACCTGGGCGTCGGCGGCCAGCGAGGCGCGCTCCAGCACGGAGACGGGTGCGCTGCGGTGGCTCAGCCCTACGACGAGGAGACTCATGCCGGCATCACGGCGGGCATGTCCCCGTCGGGTCCCTTCCGGCTGGTGGTCGCGGCGCGCACCGGCGGTGCGGCCGGGTCGGGGCCGTCGTCCGCGGCGGCGTCCTCACCGGCCTTGCGCTGCTCGTGGAAGGCGAGGATCTGCAGCTCGATGGAGAGGTCGACCTTGCGCACGTCGACACCGTCGGGCACCGAGAGCACGGTCGGGGCGAAGTTCAGGATGGAGGTGACACCGGCGGCCACGAGGCGGTCGCAGACCTGCTGCGCCGCGCCGGGCGGGGTGGTGATCACACCGATCGACACGCCGTTCTCGCTGATGATCCGGTCCAGGTCGTCGGCGTGCTGGACGGGGATGCCGGCGACGGGCGTTCCCGCCATCGCCGGATCGGCGTCGATCAGCGCGGCGACCCGGAAGCCGCGGGAGGCGAAACCGCCGTAGTTGGCGAGCGCGGCGCCGAGGTTACCGATGCCGACGATGGCGACCGGCCAGTCCTGGGTGAGGCCGAGTTCGCGGGAGATCTGGTAGACGAGATACTCGACGTCGTAGCCGACGCCGCGCGTCCCGTACGACCCCAGATAACTGAAGTCCTTACGCAGCTTGGCGGAGTTGACCCCCGCCGCCGCGGCGAGCTCCTCGGAGGAGACCGTGGGGACCGAGCGCTCGGAGAGCGCGGTCAGCGCACGGAGATACAGCGGAAGTCGGGCGACGGTGGCCTCGGGAATTCCTCGGCTACGGGTCGCCGGTCGGTGGTTTCGGCCAGTTGCCACGGTGCTCCTGCGGGATGAGCGGGGCTGCAGGCGGCCGCATGTTCCATGGCCGCCCCGTCGAATGCAGGCTATGTCTTTGTGAACGCGTGCACAAAGATAGTGTCCGATTTGTCCGGTCAAAGTGACCGGGGTCACGCACATCCGTCGCGCGATCCAGGAACCACAGATCGCATCAGCCCGTTGCAGGCCCGAAGGGGGCAAGGTGGTACACACTCCTCACGACTACACCCCCGGGGCCACTCAAAACGCCCATGATGGTAACCGGGTTTCACTCAGGAAAGCAGCGCACTGCGCAGTCTCGCCGGGTCCACCCGCCAGAACGTGTGCTGTTCGTTATCAATGAGCACCACGGGGATCTGCTCCCAGTACTCCCGGTACAGCTCATCGTCCACGGTGATGTCCTTCTCCTCCCAGGACGCGCCGGTCTCCTCACAGACCTTCCGCACCACCAGCCTGGCATCGTCACAGAGGTGACACCCGGGTTTTCCGACAAGGGTCACCACCCGGTCGGCGGGCTTCTTCTTGGTACGGCGCAGCAAGGGGCTCATGCCCTTCATTCTGCTCCGCGCGCGAAGCCGCCCGGCCCCGCTCCGCCGGCGCCCGGAATCACCCGTTTAACGGTTCGGCCCCAAAGAGTTCACGCCGCCGCATCCCGGCAGGTCGGGAAGGGCCGAACCGACTGGCTATGCTCACGACATGGCCGCTCTTGGATGGCTCACACCCCGTAGGCGCTCCGCGACAGCACGGAGCGTGCTGGCAGGCGAGGCAGCGGCGGAGGCCGCGCGGAAGTCGTCGCTCGACGCCGATCGCCCCGCTGACAGCGAAGCCGGCGCCACGCCCGGCGCGCAGGCCGAGGAACCCGAGTTCCCCGTCGTCGGCGACGACCGGGCAGCCGCCTTCTTCGACCTCGACAACACCGTGATGCAGGGCGCCGCGATCTTCCATTTCGGCCGGGGCCTGTACAAGCGGAAGTTCTTCGAGCGCCGCGAACTGACCCGGTTCGCCTGGCAGCAGGCCTGGTTCAGGCTGGCCGGCGTCGAAGACCCCGAGCACATGCAGGACGCGCGCGACAGCGCCCTGTCCATCGTGAAGGGCCACCGCGTCTCCGAGCTGATGTCCATCGGCGAGGAGATCTACGACGAGTACATGGCCGACCGCATCTGGCCCGGCACCCGCGCGCTGGCCCAGGCCCACCTCGACGCCGGCCAGAAGGTCTGGCTGGTCACCGCGGCGCCGGTGGAGACCGCCACGATCATCGCCCGCCGCCTGGGCCTGACCGGCGCGCTCGGCACCGTCGCGGAATCCGTGGACGGCGTCTACACCGGGCGCCTGGTGGGCGAACCGCTGCACGGCCCCGCGAAGGCCGAGGCGGTACGCGCCCTGGCCGCGGCGGAGGGCCTGGACCTGGCGCGGTGCGCCGCGTACAGCGATTCGCACAACGACATCCCGATGCTGTCCCTGGTCGGACACCCGTACGCGATCAACCCCGACACCAAGCTCCGCAAGTACGCGCGGGCCCGCGACTGGCGGCTGCGCGACTACCGGACGGGCCGCAAGGCGGCCAAGGTCGGCATCCCGGCCGCGGCCGGAGTGGGCGCCCTCGCGGGCGGCACCGCCGCCGCCGTCGCCCTGCACCGCCGCCGCCGCTGACCCCGGCCGCCACCGCCGGCCGGAGGCACCGACCGGAGGCGCCCCGCGGCCCGGGATCACCCCTGTCGGCCGGGCGCTCCGGCGCGACCACAACCTGTCGCGGCTCCTGGCAGATCTCGAAATAATTCGATCAATAACCGGTCACGATGTGCTACTTGATGTGTCGAATAGTCGCTACGGAAGCGACGTAACCGGTGATTTGAGCAACTGGGTGTAGCACTGCCTGTACGAAGCGTTATTCTCCTCAGACGCATTCCGGAACCCGCCACTCACTACGACGAGTGACGGTTTCGCACTGCACGTGATGGAAGCTCTGCCTCTGGGAGTCCCGTGTACCCACACGTCGGGGTTGACGCCTCGGGCCTGGCTACGCTGCGCGCAACGGTCGGCGACCGCTTGCGCGGCTTCGTCCCCACCGCGTACGCCGTACCCGCCTTTGCCACCCCTGCACCTGCCGGCCCTTGCTACGCCCTGGCCGAACGCGGTGCGGCGGTCGGAAGACGCAGCAACCGCGGCGCAACGACCACGTCCACCGTTCGTCGGCCGACAGCTGACAGCGACAGCGCGCGCATGATGGATCTCGTCGAGCGCGCACAGGCCGGTGAGGCTGACGCCTTCGGCCGCCTCTATGACCAGTACAGCGACACCGTGTACCGCTACATCTACTACCGCGTGGGCGGCAAGGCGACGGCGGAGGACCTCACCAGTGAGACCTTCCTGCGCGCCCTGCGGCGTATCTCCACGTTCACCTGGCAGGGCCGAGACTTCGGCGCCTGGCTGGTCACAATCGCTCGAAACCTGGTCGCCGACCACTTCAAATCCAGTCGGTTCCGGCTGGAAGTGACCACCGGCGAAATGCTCGACGCCAACGAGGTCGAGCGCAGCCCCGAGGACTCCGTCCTGGAGTCCCTCTCCAATGCCGCACTGCTGCAAGCCGTGCGCCGACTCAACCCCCAGCAGCAGGAGTGCGTGACCCTGCGCTTCCTGCAAGGGCTCTCGGTCGCCGAGACCGCCCGGGTGATGGGCAAGAACGAGGGCGCGATCAAGACCCTGCAGTACCGCGCCGTCCGCACTCTCGCCCGGCTCCTTCCGGACGATGCCCGCTGATCCCACCCGAGCCGAATCACTCTCGGCGATACGTTCATCACGCACTGGTCCGATCATCCTTCGTGCGTAACCCAAGTGCCGCGCCACTCGTTGTGCCGGTTGCAGGCCCCCTGTCGTCACCCCTTGTCCGCAGACACTCACTCAATCGTGTGGATGCGCTCAAGGTGTGCAACCTTCCGGACCCTCAGGGGAGTCGACCGTCATGACGAGAGGAGGTGCCGCCAGTGATCGCAAACGTCTCGGCACACCGGCGGGCGAACGCCTTCGCCCAGGCCCTGGAGGAGCAGTCGCTCCGCGGTGCGGCGGCCGTACAGCCCGAGGAACCGGCCGAACCGGCCGACCGCGGACCGCTGTTGGCCTTGGCGAACGGCCTCGGTGAGCTACCGAAGCCGGCGTTGGATCCCGAGGTCAAAGTGGTGCAGCGAGCCCAGCTCGTCGCCGCCATGGAGGCCATGTTCGCCGCGGGCGGCACGCCCGCGGCCCCTACAGTGCCCGAACAACGGGGCAAGGGGGCCCACCGGGCCTCCCCACTCCGCAAACTGCGCCCCAGATCGCGCTGGACGAAGGGCCTCGCGGCCGGCGGACTCACCGTCGGCGTGGCCGCGGGAGCCTTCGGCGGAGTGGCCGCGGCCAGCTCCGACGCCCTCCCGGGCGATTCGCTCTACGGGCTGAAGCGCGGCATGGAAGACATCCACCTCAATCTGGCCGGCAGCGACACCAGCCGGGGCGAGGTCTACCTGGACCAGGCATCGACCCGGCTCAGCGAGGCCCGCAGGCTGATGGAGCGCGGCCGCTCCGGCGATCTGGACCACGAACAGCTCGGTGAGGTCAGGCGCACGCTCAACGGCATGACGCACGACGCCACCGAGGGCCACCGGCTGCTCCACGCCGCCTACCAGCGGGACGGCGCCATCGGCCCGATCCAGACCCTGGACTCCTTCTCCCGGTCGCACCGCGAGAGCTGGACCAGTCTCCGCGACCGGCTGCCCGTCCAGCTCACCGAACTGGGTGACCAGGTGAGCTCGGTCTTCGCGGCCATAGACGAGGAAGTCGCGCCGCTGCAGTCGCTGTTCCCCCGCGCCCCGGAGAAGAGCGGCGGATCCCAGCGGTCCGGCTCCACCGACCCGGGCACCGGCAACGGCACGGGTACGGCACCCTCGTCGCACAAGCCGTCGCCGTCGTCCTCCTCGGCCGCCGGTGCGCACGAGGGCAGCAAGGGCAGCAGCACCTCGCCCCGCCCCTCGGACTCGGGCAGCACCCCGGCGGACGGCCTGATCGGAGGCGGCACGGACGATCTCTTCGACCCGCCGTCACCGGACGCCACGGAACCGTCGAACGACACCCCGAGCACGCCGCCCACGCCGGACATCACGCTGCCCCCACTGATCCCCGGCCTGATCGGAGGCCTGGGGATCGACAGCAAGAACGAATCCTGACCCACCCGCCGGACGGGCACACAGGCAAAGCCCGTCCGGCGATTGAGGACAACGCCTCAGCCCCGGACCACCCGAGCCCGTCCAATCAAGCCCGGCCGGCGATTGAGGACAGAGCGGCTCCCCGGGCGCGCCCAGGCGCCCACGCACACTCAGAAGAACACCGACCGCCGCTGCACCAGCAACTTGTACAGCGTGTGCTGAATCTGCTCCCGCACCTGATCCGTCAGATTGAACATCAGCATCGGATCCTCCGCCGCCTCCAGCGGATACCCGTCCGTGGGAATCGGCTCACCGAACTGGATCGTCCACTTCGTCGGCAACGGCACCGCCCCCAGCGGCCCCAGCCACGGAAACGTCGGCGTGATCGGGAAGTACGGCGTGCCCAGCAGCCGCGCGAGCGTCCGGGAGTTGCCGATCATGGGGTAGATCTCCTCCGCCCCCACGATCGAGCACGGCACGATCGGCACCCCGGCGCGCAGCGCCGTCGACACGAATCCGCCACGCCCGAAGCGCTGGAGCTTGTACCGCTCGCTGAACGGCTTGCCGATGCCCTTGAAGCCCTCCGGCATCACCCCGACGACCTCGCCCTGCCGCAGCAGCCGCTCCGCGTCCTCCGCGCAGGCGAGGGTGTGCCCGGCCTTGCGGGCCAGCTCGTTGACGACCGGCAGCATGAAGACCAGGTCCGCCGCGAGCAGCCGCAGATGCCGCCCCGCCGGATGGTTGTCGTGCACCGCGACCTGGAGCATCAGCCCGTCCAGCGGCAGTGTCCCGGAGTGGTTGGACACGATGAGCGCCCCGCCGTCCGACGGGATGTTCTCGATGCCCTTCACCTCGACCCGGAAGTACTTCTCGTACAGGGGCCGCAGCGCCGACATCAGCACCTGGTCGGTGAGTTCCTCGTCGTAGCCGAACTCGTCGACGTCGTAGTCGCCCGTGACCCGCCGGCGCAGGAACGCCAGTCCGCCCGCGATCCGCCGTTCCCAGCCGCCCCGGCCCGCACCCTCTGCCGCCACCGCGGCCTCCTCGGCCTCAGCCGGCTCCCCCTGCCCCTCCGGCCTCTCCGACGGCGGCCCGGCGCCCGGCTGCCCCGGCAGGGCGCTCACGGACCCGTTGCCGCGTCCGGGTCCGCGCCGCCGCGCGGCACGCGGCGAGCCCCCCGACCGCGAACGGTCGTCGTCGAACGGAATGACCTTGGCATCCGCCATCGTCGGTGCGCTCCTCTACCTGCCGCTCGGGGTCGGGTGTGTGTCGTCGCCGGCCCCGGTGATGCCCGGGGCCCCGCCGGTCCCCCCGGCGAACGGCATCGCTGCCAGTCTGCCGATGGCCCGGCCCACCGTCTCGGGCGGCAGCAGACCCGGTCCCCGGCTGCGGGCGAACTCCGCGAACGTCTCCACCGTGGTGAACCGGGGCCAGAAGCCCAGGGTCTCGCGCATCTGGACGGTGGAGACCACCCTGCCATGGGTGAGCAGCCGGATCTGCTCCGGCGAGAAGTCCGTCATCCCGACGGTACGCAGCGCCTGGCCGACCCAGGTGACCGCGGGCAGCAGGACCGGCATCGTCGGCCGCCCCAGCCGCCGCGAGCACTGCGAGAGCAGCAGCACCCCGTCCCCGGCGATGTTGAAGGTGCCGCTGTTCAGCGTGGAGCGCCGAGGCTCGCTCGCGGCGATGACCAGTACGTCGATGACATCGTCCTCGTGCACGAACTGGAGCCTCGGGTCGTAGCCGAACACCGTCGGCAGCACCGGCAGCGACAGATAGTCCGCGAGCGGGGAATCCGCCTCGGGCCCCAGGATGTTCGCGAACCTGAGCACGCACACGGCCACGTCCGGCCTGCGGCGCGCGAAGCCCCGTACGTACCCCTCGACCTCCACCGCGTCCTTCGCGAAGCCTCCGCTCGGCAGGGACTTGGGCGGGGTGGTCTCGTGGAAGACAGCCGGATCGCGCGGCGCGGAACCGTAGACGCCCGTACTGGACTTGACCACCAGACGCTGGACGGCCGGGGCCTTCTGGCACGCACCGAGCAACTGCATGGTGCCGATGACGTTGGTCTCCTTGACCGCGGTGCGGCCCTGGGCGCCGAGGCCCATCGCGCTGACGTCCAGGTGGACGACCGTGTCGACCGAGTGCTCGGCGAGGACCCTGGCGATGGCGGACTGGCGGATGTCCGCCCTCACGAAGACGGCGTCCCCCAGCTGATGGCCGGGCGCGACCGCGTCGACCGCGATCACCCGGTCCACGTCCGGATCACGCTGGATGCGCCGCACGAAACGGCCGCCCAGCTGCCGGGCCGCTCCCGTGACGAGCACGACCTTCCCCAAGATCAGCGCCTTCCGTCGGTCTCCCGTGAAGTGAGTCGGAGGAGTCCTCGAAGAGGTTCTCCCCCGGTGGTCACCGTAGCGGGTGGACGTTGTCCTGTGATGCCCGCGCGGCGGCCTTCTCCCGCGTCTTGGCCCGAATGTGTGCCGGAAGCCCGGCGAATGCGGAGCCCCGCCCGCACAGCACCGCAGCCCTCCCGCCTTGTCGGCGGAAGGGCTGCGGATTTCACGAACTGCGTTCGCTTACTTCTTGTTGCGACGCTGAACGCGCGTGCGCTTGAGCAGCTTGCGGTGCTTCTTCTTGGCCATCCGCTTGCGCCGCTTCTTAATGACAGAGCCCACGACTACCCTCGCTCACTTCTTCTTCACTGGTGCGGGGCGTCTGGGCCCACACGACCTACGTCGGCCTAGCCTACCCGCCACCGGGTGAGGGACGTAATCCGAGGGGAATGTCAGGCCGACCCCACCCCCACGAAGGACTCCCGGAGATACTCGTGAACCGCTTGCTCCGGCACCCGGAAGGACCTGCCCACCCGGATCGCCGGCAGATGACCGCTGTGCACCAGGCGGTACACGGTCATCTTCGACACTCGCATGACCGAGGCGACTTCCGCCACGGTCAGAAACTTGACCTCGTTGAGAGGCCTCTCGCTGTCAGCAGCCATGATCCACCTGTACCTTCCGCACGCGACGCGCACCGGCTTCCCCTCCGGTGACTCTTCGTCGATGTGCGCTCACTCCCCAGATTAGGGGCGGGTGATGCGAGTGGGGAAGAGGAGAGACGATCGGCCGCCTACTGTGACAGACACGCCCGATTGAGTACATAGCGCGTGAGCGGCAGGTAGTAGGCGGACCGCACCGCGTCGTCCACCGGTACGGCGACCGAGACCCTCCCCTCGGCCTCACCGACGAACAGCGCCGGATCGTCCGTATCCGCCAGCCCGATCGCCTCGATGCCCAGCTGACCTGCCCCGCAGACCCAGCCGTGGTCCCCGACGACGAGTTCCGGCAGCGGTCCCCGGCCCTCCGCGACGGCCTCCAGAACCACCCTGACGGGCAGCGGTGAGTGGGAGTGTGCGCCGGTACCACCACCGGGCACCCGCACGCCGGGTTCGCGCACCAGCGCGACTCCCCGTACGTAGTCGAGGTTGTACGTGCGTACGCCGAACCGGGTCGTTATGTCGATACATCGGCCCTGCGCGGGAGTGAGTACGGTGCACCCGACCGACGACAAAGCGTCTGCCAGTGCTGCGTAGAAACCGAGCAGCCGGTGCGGATGCCCGGTGCCGAACAGCACCGGCGCCCGCCGCCGGGCCGCGTCCGACAGCCGGGCCGCGAAGGCGTCCAGCCCCGCCAGCGTCCGCTCCGGATCGATCACATCAAGACCCGATACGTGCGCGGGATCGGCCGAGACCCCGCACTTGGCGGCCATGAGACGGAGCAGGTCCAGCTCCCCCCAGCCCCGTCCGGGGTCGAGCCCGAGCGTCACCCGGGGGTCCCTGGCCGCGAACAGCCGATAGCTTCGCAGACTCACCTCCCGCGGGGTGGCCACGGGCCCGGCCAGCCGGGCCGCCAGCAGATGCGCGCGCAGCGCTCCGGTGCTCAACACCCTGCCGATGCTCCCGTACCCGCACCGCCCGGGGGTCAAAAGCCGGGTTACGCCCCACAGTTGGCGTAACGGCCGCACCGGCGGCCGGGCGTCAGGTCAGCAGTCCCCGCAGCGGAAAGGCCGCCCGGCGGCTCGCCAGGACCGCCTGGTCCAGCCGGTCCGCCGGGTCGTACCCCTCCTCCCACGACTTCCACGCCGGGGTACGGCCGTCGGTCATCCGGGCCGGCCCGAGCTGCCGGGTCCTGGCGTAGACCTCGTCCCGCCAGGACGACGGGATCACCGACTCCGGGTCCACGGGCGCGTGGGCGGCGATCCCCACCAGATGGGTCCAGGACCTCGGCACCACGTCCACCACCGCGTAACCGCCGCCGCCGAGCGCCACCCAGCGCCCCTCGTCCGCGTACTCGTGGGCGAGGTCGTGGCAGGCCGCCATCACCGACCGCTGGGCGTCCAGCGACACCGCGAGATGGGCCAGCGGGTCCTCGAAGTGCGTATCGGCCCCGTGCTGCGTCACCAGGACCTGCGGCCTGAAGTCCGCGAGCAGTTCCGGCACCACCGCGTGGAACGCCCGCAGCCACCCGGCGTCCCCCGTGCCGGCCGGCAGCGCCACGTTCACCGCACCGCCCACGCCTGGCCCGGCGCCGGTCTCCTCCGGCCAGCCGGTCTGGGGGAAGAGGGTGCGGGGGTGCTCGTGCAGCGAGACGGTGAGCACCCGCGGGTCCTCCCAGAACGCCGCCTGCACGCCGTCCCCGTGGTGTACGTCCACGTCGACGTACGCGACCCGCTCCGCGCCCAGCTCCAGCAGCCGTGCGATGGCGAGCGCCGGGTCGTTGTAGATGCAGAAGCCCGACGCGGCGGCGGGCATGGCGTGGTGGAGCCCGCCGGTGAAGTTCACCGCGTGCCCGGTCCGCCCCCGCCACACCGCCTCCGCCGCGGCCACCGACTGCCCGGCGATCAGCGACGACACCTCGTGCATGCCCGCGAACGCCGGATCGTCCACCGTGCCGAGTCCGTAGTTCTGGTCGGCGTGGACCGGGTCCGCCGAGGCGGCCCGCACGGCCGCCAGGTAGTCCGGGCGGTGCACGAGCCGCAGCGTGGACTCCCCGGCGGGCTTGGCCGACACCACGTCCACCGCACGGTCGAGGCCGAACGCCCGCACCAGGCCCATCGTCAGCGCGAGTCTGACCGGGTCCATGGGGTGGCTGTCCCCGAAGTCGTATCCCGTTACTGCGTCATCCCACATCAGCTGTGCGCGGCCGCTCATGCCCGCCACCGTATCGGGCGGGCTCCGTACCGAACGATTTGGCGTACACGAGCATCGCGAGCACCAGCACCATCGGTACGAGCATGGCGCCCCGGTAGCTCCAGGCGTCCCCGATGGCCCCCACCAGCGGTGATCCGACCAGGAACCCCACGTAGTTGAAGATGTTCAGCCGGGCGATCGCGGTGTCACTGTCACCGGGGAACAGCCGCCCCGCGGCCGCGAAGGTCTGCGGCACGATCACGCAGAGACCGAACCCCAGCATGGTGAACCCGAGCATCCCGGTCCAGGCCCCGCCGGCGACAGCCACCACACCGAACCCGGCCGCGGCCAGCACACTCCCGCACCGCACCACGGCGACCGCCCCGAACCGCCGCACCCCGAGGTCCCCGACGGCCCGCCCCAGCAGCGTCGTCACCATGTAGACGTTGTAGGGAAGGGTCGACAGCTGCTCCGAACTCCCCAGCACGTCCTGCAGGTACTTGGCGCTCCAGTTGGAGACGGTCGAGTCCCCGATGTACGCGAAGCTCATCACCAGGCAGAGCGGCATCAGCAGCTTGAACGAGACGGAGCCGGCCTTGCCCTTCTCCGCGACCTGCCCCTCGTCCTCCAGCTTCCCCTCGACGTACCACCGGCTCCCGACGAACGCGACGGGCAGGAGCACCACCACGACCGGGAGGTACGAGACCAGCAGCGACAGATCCCAGTGCGCCCCGGCCCAGGCCATCGACGCCCCGGCGATCCCGCCCAGGCTGTACGCGGCATGGAAGCCGAGCATGATGGAACGCCCGTACGCCCGCTGAAGGCTGACGCCCATCATGTTCGTGGACGCGTCCAGCGCACCGACGGCCAGCCCGAACACGCCGAGCGCCAGGGCCGCCGCCCACAGCTCGCTCCCGGCACCGACGCCGAGGAGCGCGAGCAGTACGACGGGCTGCGTCCACCTCAACACCACGCGCGGCCGTACCCGTGCGACCACCTTCTCGGTGACCACGCTGCCCACACCGGCCAGGATCGGCACGGCGGCGAGGAACACGGGCAGCAGGCCGTCGGATATCCCGTACCGGTCCTGAATGGCGGGGATCCGCGTCACGAGAGAAGCGAAGGTGACGCCCTGCACGAAGAAGCTCAACGCGAGGGAAGCCCTGCCGTGCCGCAAACGTGGATCTGTCATGGGCGCGAGCGTAGAGCCACTTTCTACCCATGGGTAGATGCGTCAGGCGAGCAATTCCCGCAGCTGGCCCATGTCGGAGAAATGCCCGGTCACCCCGGCCAGCCGGTCCGCGGGCATCATCGACGTGAACCCGTACACGTCCATGCCGGCTGCCCTGGCCGCCTCCACCCCGAGCGGGCTGTCCTCGATGACGACGCACCTCTCCGGCGGCACCCCCATCCGGTCGGCGGCGTGCAGGAACAGGTCGGGGGCCGGCTTGCCGCGCCCGACGTCCTCGGCGCTGAAGATCCACTCCTCCTCGAACCACTGGTCGAGCCCGGTCGTCCGGTGCCCGACCCGGATCCGCTCGTGGCTGCCGGAGGAGGCGACGCAGTACGGAACCCCCTCGGCGACGAGATCCCCCAGCACCTCCTCGACGCCGGGTACGGGCCGCAGCTCCTGCCGGAACGCGGCGAACACCCGCGAGTGGAACGTGTCGTCGAAGTCCGCGGGCAGCTTCTCCCCGCCGCGCTCCTCGACGAGGTCGTGCACCCGGTGCATGGCGGCCCCCATGTAGTCGCGGAGGGACTCCTCGTACGTGGTGGGGTGGCCGAGCTCGGTGAGGTAGGCGGCCAGGAGGGTGTTGGAGATCGGCTCGCTGTCCACGAGCACACCGTCGTTGTCGAAGATGACCAGTTCGTAGCGCATGTGTCGACCTTAAACTGTCGGGAACGCAGAAAAGCCCCGTGCCACAAGGGCACGGGGCTTAACTATTAAAAGGAGTTCGGCGGCGTCCTACTCTCCCACAGGGTCCCCCCT